>JASLZG010000055.1:272-19733 GCA_030754995.1 Lentisphaeria bacterium | reverse complement strand
TGGCGCAGACCGGCATCGATGTCATACAGCTCGACGATCCGGCCCTGACCTATCTCTGCGACCGTTCGCTGACCGAGACCTCCGACAGCCACGACGAGCGTTTGAAACGGGATTGGGACATTGATCGGCAGGCGCCGCAGGCGGTCAATGCGCTCAATGAGATCGCCGCGGCGTTGCCCGTGGAAGTACACCTGCATTGCTGTCACAGCGTCTGCAAGCGTCAAAGCGATGTGATTGGCGACTACAAGCCGATCCTGCCATTCCTGAAGGACGCCAAGATCGACCGTGTCAACCTGGAGTTCGCCTACAAGGGCACGGGTATACCGGACGACCTGGAACACCTGCCGGACGGCCTTGGGGTCGGCATGGGGGTGGTCGATGTGCGGGAGGCTCAGTTCCAGGAGGTCGAGGAGATCACGGCGATCGGGGCCGCTGGTGCGGCGCTCATCGACCCGTCGCGCATCGCCCTGAACCCGGATTGTGGTTTCGCGCCGGACTATGGCGAGCCGCCGTCGATCGACGAGGCATTCGAGAAATTGTCGCGGCTGTCACAGGCGGCGGCAATTTTGCGGGATCGATTCTGCTGAGACGAGTTTTCCACCAACCGAATCCGGCTGATCTGAATCTGTGGAAGAACAGAAACACGAACTGACCGAGTACGGTCGCCAGGTCGAGACGGCCGCCAAGCAACACCGCCGGCGCAGCCTGCGCGAGTTGTTGACCGGCCCGTTCCTGTCAGTCTTGATTCACATCGGCCTGATCGGTACGCTGGCGCTGCTGATGGTCGGCAAGCCCTACAGGCCGCCGTCGGTCGAGATCGAAGTCTCGATGGAACCGCTGCCGCCGGTCGAGCTGGAGCCGGATCCGGTCGCGGCAGAGGACGAGGCCGAACCCGAGCAGATCGAAACGCCGCCGGAAGCCGAGCTCGACGTGCCGGACGACGCCGAGGATGTCAGTGAAGCCTTCGAGCAGATGGTCGATCAAGTGGCCGAGGAGCCGCCGGTGCCCGAAGAATTCAACATGGCGGATCTGCTGCATGCCGAAATCATCGGCAAGCCGGCGCCCGAGGCGGTCGTCGTCGAGCCGGCCAAGCCGAATCTCGACTGGGTACAGGGCCTCGGCGGCGGCAACAATGCCGATGGCGGCGGTGATGCCGCCGGCGCGATCGGCGCGATCGGCGGCATCGGTGGCGCCCCTGCGGTTGGCCGGGGGCCGTTCGGCGGCCGCTCGGCAGGGGGCCGCGATGCGCTGCGCAAGAAGTTCGGCGGCGACCCGGCCGGCGAGGACGCGATCATGCGGGGCTTGCGATGGTTGCAGAAGGTGCAGGCGCCCGACGGCTCATGGCATAATGAAGCATATACCGGCATGGCACTGCTGTGTTTCCTGGCCCACGGCGAAACGCCGATCGCCGAAGAATTCGGCGACACTGTCGAACGCGCCATGCGCTGGCTCGCATCCAAGGTTCCGGTCGCTGGCGGTCGTCCGAGTGCGTATAAGAACGGTATGGCTACTTATGCGATCGCCGAGGCCTACGGCATGACCCGCAGCGGCTCGCTGGATGTGGGCTTTGCCCGCGAAGCGATGGACCGCGGTCTCAAGCATATTATCGCCGGGCAACAGGAGAGCGGCGGCTTTGACTACGCCTATGCCAAGGGCGAGCGCTGGGATCTTTCGGTGGTCGGTTGGCAGTGTCAGGCGCTGAAAGCCGGCTACAGCGCCGGCAGCGAGGTCTCCGGCATCAGGCAGGCGATGAAGAAAGCCGCTAATTTCGTCCGCAACGTCACCTACAACGTAGGCCATTTCGGCTACAGCTCCAAACCGGCCCAGAACGCTGAGCCTTCGAACATGAGCGGCATCGGGGCGCTCATTCTGCAACTGCTCGAAAGTCGCCGCAACGCGTTCTCCGAGGCTGCTGTCGGCAAGATTTTGATCGAGCGGCTGCCGGGCTACAAGTTCAACAATTCCCCCGGCAGCCTGTACGGTTGGTATTATGACACCCAGGCGGCATTCAACTCAGGCGGCCGTCGCTGGAAAAAATGGAACAAGGTTTTCCAGCCTGAACTAATCGACCACCAGCATCCGGACGGCTACTGGGCGGTCGCGGGCGGCCACTTCAACGGCGCCGACGGCCGCGTTTTCGCCACGACCCTGTGCCTGCTGCAACTGCAGGTCTACTACCGGTACCTGCCGAGCGACGGCGGCGGCGGGCACGTTTCCCGGCCGCTTGGCCAGGGCAGGAAGCGGCTCGGCACCGACTGGGGCTTCGGCGGCGATGACGGCGACAAACCCGAAGACGACGATTCCGACAGCGACAACGAAATCAGATTCGACGACGCCATCGACGAAGACACCGAAGACCTCGACTTCAAGTCGTTCTTCGATTAGTCGTGTGACAGGGTACTGCTCAGCCGCGTCTCGAAATTGGGCGGCGGGGTGTCTGCGTCCGGCGCCGCAAGAACTTCTCGGCATACTGCTGGTGCACCTGTAGGCCGGACCGCTGTCAGGCGAAAGCCAGGGTCCCGCTCAGGTCATTGCGGTGGTAGCCGCCGAACAGGCAGGACCAGCAGGAGGTCTGGTAGCCATCGGTGTTGCGGTGACGGATGATATTCACCATCCATTTGTCGCCGGTCGCCGGCGGCTCGACATTGAGCGCCGTCCACGGCACGGCGATTTCCACGTACCAATGTCCGTCGATCTGTGAAACGGCAGCCTTCCACTCGACGCCCGGCACTATCCGGCTGCCGCCTTCATCGACGCTGAACCAGGCCTGCGACCGTTTGCCTGCGGCATTGACGCACAACTGATTGAAGAACGTTCCGTGCTGCGGCGCGTTGAGCCGGAATTCGACGGTGTCGTCCTGGTCGAAGTGGAATTCCGGCTCGTTCTCCTCGCGGTTCGTCACCAGTTTGTCGATCAGTGGTTCTTCACAATCCACACTGATATACAGGTGCGTCTCATCGCGCGTGAACATGGCGCGAGTCGCGACGGGCGCCGGTTCCAGGCGCTCGAAGGTGACGAACTCCTCGGCGACACCGGAGTGATCGAAGTCCTGCCAGCAGTTGTCGTCCAGCCTGCCGTCGATGACCGGGGCGGTGCCGCACATGCCGCAGTTGACCGGCGGCGGCCGGCTGTCGCTTTCGAACAGTTCCCGGTCGCCGGCGGCGCGAAACGAAAAAACATCCGCCTGCCGCAGTCGCAGTCGCAGCATGATGTATTGCCCGGTGATCGCGCCCAGGTCGCTGCTGCCGTTCCACGACAGCAGCGCATCCGTTGCGTCACCGGAGAAAACATCCATGTCCTCGTAGCGATAGCCGTCGAGGTTGGCGCCGTTGTCGGCGAGCAGCTCGGCCTCGACAGTGCCGCCGTCGGCGGTTTTCGCATTGATCTGCAGGCTGTCGCCCTTGAGTAGAAACCGCTTAGTCAGCACGATCCCTTCGTCGTCTGCGTGCAGAGACAGGAAACCGTTCTTGCGAAAGGTCGCCAGGCCGATGCCGCCCGGCCCCTGGCTTTTTTGCGCATCGTGCTTGTCGGGGTGTCCGTCATAGTACAGCAGGCGTTTGTCGCCAACCGACACGACCGGGCAGGATGTGTGCATCATCTCGCTGTCGAAGGCACCGGGCTCGCCCAGGGGCACGACCTCCTCATCGGCGAAGACCGATTGCCAGTCGATACCGTCCCGGCTGAACGCCAGTTTCAGCTTGATCGTCTGCTGGTCCCGCCGATTCAGCGGCTCGCTGGTGTAAAACATCCAGGGGATGCCCCAATAAACGCCCTCATCGGGGTGCACCAGCATGCCGTAGATCTGTGCGCCGACCCCGTACTCGGGCGGGGCCGTCCAAATGATCTCCGGCCCTGTCCACTCGGTCAGGTCATCGCTTTCACCCAATCCCAGACGACGGATCGTATGGCGCTCCTGCCAGATGCGCATGTAGCCACGATACTTGCCGAGACGCTCGTCCTTGAGAAAGAAAAAACATTCTTCCAGCCCGTCGCCCGAGCCGTTGGCCCACACCGGTTGATCGCTGTGCGGTGTCCACACGATACCGTCGGGGGAGTACGACAGGTAGTAGCTCGGCTTGTAGTGGATCATCTTGTAGCGGCGCGCCGGTTGGTCATCCGGATCGTAGAAAAAGGCACAGCTCGTATCTGAAACGATGGTGCCGTCGTCGAAGGAGATGCGGTTGCTGCCGTCCGGCTGGGTCGGGAGCTTCTCCCAGGTCACGGCGTCATCGGACACCGCCGTATGCACCAGCTGGCCGCCGCCGGGACTGTGACAATTGTACCACATGCGGAACGGCCCGTCCGGGCCGATCCGGACAACGCCGCTCACGTAGAAGGCCTCCGATTCGCAGTCGAGCGTCTTTGCGATGACCGGGCCGTCGAGTTTTGTCGCGCCATGGAACCGGCGTTCAACCCCCTGGGTGTCCGCGACGATGTAGTCGTCGACGAAGGTCTGGGCGATATCGAGGATGTTCAGTGGGGTCATGTGAAGCGCTCCTGCAGCAGGTCGACACTCAGTCGCCGAGCAGCGGATGGCTGTCGGTATTCGAGAGATAACGTTTCGGTCGTTTAACAAAATTCTGCCGGTGCGTCGCCTGGTTTTGCGCGTGGTAGGTGGCCAGTACCACTTCGATGGCTTGCCGCCCGTCCGCCAGTGTGCACGGCGGCGGGGTGCCGGTTTGCACCGACTTGATGAAAGCCGCTGCCTGCCGGTCGTAGACATCGAAGAATCCTGGATACACCTCCGACCGTGACGGCAGGTCGGGAATCCGCAGTTTCGTCGTTTCCGTGTCCGCCACGAAAAGCTTCTTGCCGTGATCGATGGTCAGCGTCGCCTCGTTGAGGGTGCGTTTGTACGGGTACACCGTGAAATCGATGCGGCCGCGCGCGCCGAGGACTCGACCGAGCAGCAGGCCCTGGCGGTTGGTGCGATGGTTGGCGCTCACCAGGATTTGCGCGACGGCGCCGCTTTCGAACTGCAGCAGCACATTCGTATAGTCTTCGGTGATGCGCTTCGGGTTGAGTCGCAGCGTATGACCGCTGACGTGCGTGACCGTCCCGAGCAGGTGGCCGGCCAGGTCTGCCGCGTGGCAGCCGAGTTCCATGAAGAAGCCGCCCTGCCGGTAGCTTTCCCAGCACCGGCCCTCATGCGCGTCGATCCGGAAACACCATTCGAAGTCGACGTGATAGATCGGACCGAGTCTCGGCATCGCTTTCTGCACGGCGGTGATGACCGGATGCAAACGCATCTGGTGCCCGGTCATGAACGTCACCTTGTGCTTGGCGACCACTGCTTCGGCGTCGTCCAGCTCGGCAGCCGTCAGCGCCACCGGCTTCTCGCAGAAGATATGCTTGCCGGCGCGCGCCGCGGCAACGATCTGCTCGTGGTGCACGACCTGTGGGCTGCAGATGGCGACCGCATCGACTGCCGGGTTTGCCAGCAGTTCATTGAGATCGGCGCAGGCGGTACCGCCGTATTTTTTTGCCAGTGCCACCGCCTTGGCATGGGTCGGATTGTACGTCGCCACGACGCGGCTGTTGCGGTTGCGCTTGTAACAGTTCGCGTGGATGTCACCCATCAAGCCGCAGCCGATGATGCCGATGCCGAGTTGAGCTGGTCGATTGCTTTTCTTTTTCGTTGCCATAGCGGTTTTACCGGCGTTGCCGGGGCTTGATTGTCCTGCCGGATGCCGTGCTCCGATAGATCGCCGTGGCGGTTTCGATCGCGGCAAGGCCGTCGTCAATGGTTATTGGAAAGCTCCCGCCGTTGATCAGCGTGCGCACGACACTGCGGTCCTGTTCGCGGATACTCCTGTTCTCGCCCGTCTTCGGATGCTGCCAACCACCGCTCTTGACAATCCGCGGCGCCTTGCCCGGACGGTAGTGCATGATGTCGGCGTAGTCGCTGTCACACCAGAAAAGCGAGCCTTCCGTCCCGGTGACCCCGCGTTGCCAGGTGTAGCGCGGATCGGCCCAGGAGAGGTTGAGCTGCGCGGCGGCGCCGCCGGCGAGCTGCCCGACAGCCACGACGCTGTCCTGATACTTGCCCGGGGCCAGGATTTTTGACGTCCCCAGGGCGGTGGCCGACTGCCAGTCGCCGCCGGCCCATTGAATGAAATCAATCTCGTGCACGCCCAGCTCGACAATGACGCCACCGCTGTCGGCGTCGGTGAAGCGCCATGGCGCGGCGGCGGGCGACGATTGTTCGAGGTAGCCCAGGCGGGTCGACCAGACCAGTGTGGGTTCGCCCAGCGTGCCTTTGGCAACCAGCCGGATCATGTCCTGGAAAGGTTTTCCCCAGCGGCCGCTGTGGCCCATGAAGAACGGCACGCCGGCGGCCTTGACCAGCCGGGCGATTGCCCGGGCGTCGGCAGCGGTGTGGGCCAGCGGTTTTTCGCAGAATATCGCTTTGCCCCGCTTGCAGGCGGCGGCGACGACCGGCTTGTGGAAAGCCGGCGGCGTAGCGATCCAGACGAGGTCGCAGGTGTCGATCAGAACATCGAGCGACGGCGCCGTCCCGGCACCGTGTTTCGCGGCCAGGGCACGGGCCCGATCGGGGGCGACGTCGTAAATGGTCAGTTGGCTGACCTCACGGATCAGCGACAGGCTGGCGGCGTGGTCGCCGGAGACCAGGCCGGCGCCGACGAGGCCTATTGTGAGCTTGGGCATTGGGAGGGTTCCGGTGTTTGGTTGGTCGACATTGTCCAGGTACAGAAGTTTGGGTGCAGCTTATATGATAATGGGAGGACGTCGATGTTCAATCTGTCGGCGCCTCAATATCGCCGGTCTTGCAACTTCAATGTCAATACGAATCCCATGACCGGTATGACAAGGGCGTACAACATCGCATTGCGGAATGTCCCGGTGACATGTTCGACGAGGGCGAAATACAGCGGCCCTGCGGCGCTGGCGAAGACCAGGAACGACTGGTACTTGCCCTGGATCGCACCGAGATGGCGGCGCCCGAAGAAAGCGGGCATCGACAGCGTCATGATCGGTCCCATGCACGCCCCGGAAAGGCCGAGGCCCAGGATGCTCAGGACGTAGCCGGTACGCAGATGCAGGAAGCCCAACGCCGCGTAGCACAGCAATTGTGCCGCGCACATGAACAGCAGAACCCGTTTGACTCCCAGGCGGTCACTGACCCATGAAATAGCGAATCCCGCAGGAATCGAGATGCACGCCGCCGGGATGAAGATGACCAGTGCTTTCTGCTCGTCGACCCCCGCCTCCGCGCCGATTGCAACGAGATGGAATGTGAACCCGGTGATGATCAAACCGGATATTGCGGAGACCATCACGACCGTCCAGAATTCCAATGTGCGTACCGCTGCCGCGACGGTGACGCCGGGAGGTTCGCCGTTGGCGCCGGTGTCATCTGCCTGGCCGTCGACAACGATACCGCAGGTCTCGGGGCTGTCCCGGCAGAACAGCCAGCAGACAACCGGCAAAAGGGTGCAGCTCGCCAACCCGAGCCACAGCCACGCGCCGCGCCAGCCCAGGTGTTGGGTGATGCTGTAGATGACGATCGGCGTCGAGTTGAACATGATCCCGTTGGAAATGCTCAGCGCCGCGACGGCGCGGCCCCGCCGGTTCTCGAACCAGCGGCCGATCAGCGTGTTGCTGACGACCGCCAGCATGCCCTGTCCGAAAAACCGCAGGAAGAAAATGCCGATGGTCAGCGCCAGCATCCACGCGGCGGCGGCGGGTACAATCCCCGCCAGGCGACCGGCAGTGGCCGGCACCAGTGACAGGTAGATCATGGTGAGGCCGACACCGACGACGGCGATGCACATGAAGCGGCGGCAGCCGAATCGATCAACCAGGTGCCCGCCGTGTGGCAGCAGAATGCCGGCCAGTATCGTGCCGATGCAATAGCACTGGGTGAGGGCCGTGCGTGACAGGCCGCTGGTTGCCAGCAGCGGTTCAGTGAATGGCGTGAACCCGACCGTCTGCCCGGGCATGCCCGCGGCCATGGCGAGCACCGCAATCAGCAGGATTATCCAGCCGTAATAGAACGGCAGGTGGCGTGGATCAAACGGCACATCGGAAGCGAACAATCTTGCAGTAGAACTCTTCATAGCCGGGCTTGTCAGGTACAAGCCCGACTATGGTGAGTGAAGGGGCGGTTCAGTCCTGTTTCGGCTTTGCCGGCAGGAACTGGGACATCTCGTTCTCGACTCGCTTGAGCAACTCTGCGAACACTTCGGACTTGCCTGAATCGCCGCCCTTGCTCAGGGCGGCCCAGCTGACCAGCACGCGACGTTGGGCGTCCTGTTTCTTGGTCACCGGCTTGCCTTCGGCCGTGATGTTGCGAAGTTCCGCCTGGAACTCCTCGAGGTCCTTGACGAAGTGCTGATCCAAGTAGAAGTCCAATTCCTTGGCCATCGTTTCGAAGTACAGCTCGGAGATGGTTTTCGTGAACGCCTCGTTGCCGAGGTCGTTCCAGCTTTGCTTGACGGTCATTGCATCGGCTTCGAGCTGTTTCTCAAAGGCCGGCAACACTTCCTTGTTGAGTTCGACCATCATCGATGCAATCGCCATGTCGGCGTGAACTTTGAGACGATCTTCGAGCACCGGTATCATGTTGATGACCGCGGTGACCAGGTCCTTCGCCCACAGGTCCGACTCCTCCCGCAATTTTTTCAATGCGGTCTTGCGGTGCTTCGGCAACTCAGTTATGCACCAACTGCGAGTGTATGCGGTTACCTGTTCCTCGGTCGTCTGCTCCTCGACAACGTCGGTGATGAATTTGTAGACGTATGTGGTGTATGCCAGCACGATGATGATCAGGACAGCATAAATCCAGGCCACCATCTTCATCCCCCGCCGGATACGCTTTTCCTGCGTCTCGATCATCTTTTCCAGCGCTTGAACTCGTTCTGCTGCCTTATTCATTGTCAGTTGCCTCTTCTGCTGCTGCGATGGGCTCGCGGCCCAGGCTCGGCTGCACCTCATACAAGACCAGTTCGAGAATGCCGCCGATCAGGTCATTCTCCAGCTCCTCCCTGCGCCCAGGCGAAATCGCCTCGTCTTCCACCATGCCATCGATGGTGCTTGTCAGGCCGTCGAGGCTCGACTTGACTCGAGCGTAGCGTTCGGTTATGAACGTCGTCACGTCTTCCAGCATCAGGCTTTCCATGGCGAGGATGTGCTTATCGAATTCGTCCGGGGCAAAGTCCGGCACGATGCTCGCGAGCTGGTCCGTGCTCTCGCCCATGCCGGACACCATCGAACCGAGCAGTTGATCGGCAACCTGCTGCCGGGCGTGTTTTTCGAGGTTCTCGCCCATGTCAGTGGCCTTCTGTTCAATCTCGTCCAGGTTTTCCTTGAACTCGGTGATGACCTTTTCGGTGAATTTCGGCACGATGTCCTGTCGCACCTCGTCGACAAACGAGTCGAGTTCGGGCTGGACCAAGTCTTTACACTCGACCAGGAGTTTTTTGCGCAGGCTGTCGAGATCGTAGCCCGTTGCGTAGGCATGCAGCCAGTAGCCCAGCCGGCCGACAAACAGCAAGAGCAGGACGAGCAGCACCAGGGCGCCGCATATGCCCAGCCACCGCTGCTTGACGCGCAGCGACTGGCCCTGCACCAGTTTGTTTTCGAGCGCCGCGAGACGCTCCGTCAATTCCTGTTCCGAGAGTCCTGTTTCTTCAGCCATGTTTCTTCCCAAGTTTGATTTAGTGACGCGACCGACGATCCGCGCGTTGCAAGTGACCTCGACCGGCTGCAGTCCGTCGTCGAACTGCAGTTGCCGGGCAGACCACTACTCCCCCCTCAGTTCAGTCACGAGGCTAGGATGAATCTTGCCGGTCATTTTTCAACTGCGGATCTGAAGACCCCCGCACTTTTGACCAAAGCCCGGCAGCCCCGGCGGCGGCCGGGCGGTGCCCGCAACCGGTCAGAACAAACCGCGCACCTGCCCGCTGTCTACATCGACGTCAATATTGCGATAGGCCGGATTCGATGCCGTCCCCGGCAGCAGCTTGATGTCGCCCGCCACCGGTGCGATAAAGCCGGCGCCCTTAAATACCAGGAAATCACGGATCGGCAGGGTGAATCCGCGCGGCCGCCCTTTCAACTCCGGGTCGTGGCTCAGGCTCAGGTGCGTTTTTACCATGCAGGCCGACATCCCGCGATTCTCCGGGTCCGCCTCGAGCGCCTCCGCCGTTGCCAGCGCGCTGTCGCTGTAGCTGACGCCGTCCGCCCCGTAAACGTCACGGGCGATCAGGTCGATACGGTCGCGCAACGGCGTTTCGAGGCTGTACAGAAAGTCGAACTCGTTCGGCTTTTCGCATGCTTCGATGACGGCGTTGGCCAGCTCCTCGGCACCGGCGCCGCCGGACCGCCAGTGTTTCGATACCGCGACCTGGGCGCCCTGCGCCTCGGCGATCCGCCGGACCAGGGCGATTTCCGCCTCGCTGTCGGTATGGAAATGATTGATGCAGACCACCGGCTGGATACCGCTGAGCCGGACAATTTCGATGTGGGCGATCAGGTTGGAGCAGCCGTTCTCGAGCAGTTCGAGATTTTCCTTGGTATACACCGGGTCGAGCTTGAGGCCGGGCTTCACCGTCGGGCCGCCACCGTGCATTTTGAGTGCCCGAATCGTCGCCACCAGGACGACGGCGGCCGGTTTGATGCCGGACATGCGGCATTTGAGGTTCCAGAATTTTTCGAAGCCAATGTCGGCGCCGAAACCGCTTTCGGTCACCGTGTAGTCCGCCATGGCGGTGCCGAGCCGGTCGGCGATCACCGAGCTCTGGCCGATTGCGATGTTCGCAAATGGTCCGGCATGCACCAGTATGGGCTGCCCTTCGAGCGTCTGCATCAGCGTCGGGTCGATGGCTTTGAGCATCCACGCGGTCATCGCGCCGTCGACTTCCAGGTCGGCCGTGGTCACTTCGTTGCCGCGGCGGTCGTAGGCCATCACAATGCGGCCCATGCGCCGGCGCAGGTCCGCCAGGTCACGTGACACCGCCAGGATTGCCATGAGTTCACTCGACACCGTGATCTGGAAGCCGGACGGCATTTCGAAGCCATCCATCTTGCCGCCCTGTCCGATCGTGATGTTGCGCAGGCCCTGGGCGCAGAAGTCGATGACCCATTGCATCTCGACGCGTTCGGGATCGATGTCGAGACGCTTGAGATTGCTGCGCGCCAGGCGGGCGTCGTCATAGTTGCGCTCGTGCTGCATGCGGGCGTTCAACGCCACCATGCTGAGGTTGTGGGCGTTGTTGATCGCGTCGATGTCGCCGGTCAGCCCGAACGACAACTCAGTCAACGGGATACACTGTGCGAGCCCGCCGCCGCCAGCCGAGCCCTTGATGTTGAAGGTCGGACCGCCGCTGGGCTGCCGGATCGCACCCACCACCCGCTTGCCGAGGCGGCCGAGGCCCTGGACCAGGCCCATGGTCGTCGTTGTCTTGCCTTCGCCCAGCGGTGTCGGCGTGATTGCCGTGACGTTGATCAACTTGCCGCTCGAGCGGTCGCCGATGCGCTCGAGAATCCGCGCGTAATCAAGCTTGGCCAGGTGACGGCCCATCGGGATCAGCTCGTCGCTGGTCAATCCTGCGGCTTCGGCCAGTTCTGCCGTCGATCGCATATTCGGTACGGCCGCCTCGGCAATTTGCCAGTCGGCCATCTGGGTCGGGTCAAGATTCATGATTCGCAGATTCAGATGGGTGGAGCGTGTGTAACGTATCCAGGCCGGGTTGCCTGTTCGAGCGACGGGAAATATGATCCGCTACCGGGTGAATACAAAAGCTTGACAACGTTCCGCTACTGGCACGGCAGGAAAATGGCGGGGGAATCCGGTATCAACCCGGTGCGTATTGCCGGCCCCATAACCATCGCTGCTGTAGTCGGCGCCGCTCTTGTCGAGATTTACCGCACCGGCGAGACGATGGCGTGCCAACTCGAGGCACCCGGAACAGCCGCCAATATACCATGCAATTCGATTCAGCGATGGCAGATTCGACAACCGCAACAGGCTGCGGTTCAGATAAACCTCCGGGGAGCCAACTCGCGATTTTCAGCAGCACCGGATCATCACACATACATCGGCGGCAGTACTGCTAAAACACTACCCCGACACCGACACGCAAGGTATTGCCGCGGGTGAAACCGATGTCCGCGACGCGTTCATCGATGGCGTGCTTGTACTCGATGCGCGCCATGACGACATCGTTGAAATTCCAAAACAGCGTCGGACCTGTGGCCAGCCATTTCTCGCCGCCGCGTTGGCGTTCCAGTTCCGTTTCCCAACGAAATGACCCGCAGTCATTGAAGTTCCAGCCGAGGCCGATGTCGATAGATCCTGTCTCCTCGGCGCAGCGGTCCTGCTCCCACCAGTATGTCGCGCCGGCGGTGATGATGTAGACAGTGGTTTCGCGCTCGAACGTCGCCGAGAACCCATAGTCCGTTGTCCCGTCGCTGATCGGGTAGTCCCCGGAGTCCTCGCCGACAGGAAGACGGATCTGCGGCACGATGCCGAAGTGCCCGGAGTATCCCCAGCCATTGGTGTACCTGCGAATCGGCAGGGCCAGCGTCAGGTCGTCGAAACCGTCATTGCGCTCGGTGCTGGTGCCGCCACCGGGGTTGGCTCGGCGACGCCATTGGCGGACGTAAGGGAGTTTCCCGGTAATGCGTAACCACGGCTCGAAGGTGTATACGGCTTCCAGATGGGTGAGCTGCTTGTTCTCGTGCAGGCCGGCGGGATTGTCGAGCTCGGTGCTGCCGGACATGAGGTTGTCCGACCAGCGGTGTTCGATGAATACCTGAACCCCGTAGCCGTCCTGCCAGCGCGGCACCTCGTCCATGATCGGCTGATCGGCGGCGGCGCTCCTGGACAGAATCGCCAGAAGCAGAACGACGTTGCCGGCGCGCACTGCGGCGGTTCCCAGAACGATTCGGCCTGGAAAGGCAATCTTATTTATTTTCGGTCGCAGCGATCGTTTCAACAGTCAGCTTCTTGCCTTCGACCAGTTGGTAAAAGCGCACCGGGTTGTACCCGGCCTTGCGGATTGCTTCGGCCAGCGATGCAAGGTTGACAACCTCGCCTTTCTTGACCGACACTGTCAGCAATGAATTGACGCGATCGATGTGGACGCCTGTAGGCGGCAGCGCTGCGGTATCGACGAACTCGAGCTTGCACGCCTTCTTGCCGATCCCGAGCGCACATGTACGGCAGCACATGCCGTCGACCGCCAGGATGACGGTATCGGGCTTCTCCGTCAAGCGTTCCTTCACCAGTTTTTTTTCGTCGCTCAACGGATCGGTTGCAGATTCCGCTGCCTGAGTGACGGACAACGTCGCCACGGCGAAGAGTATATTCAGCATGATAGGCATGCGCATAATAAGACCTTTCAAGTACACTCGTTATAGGTAAAAACGGTTGTATTGCAACCAAAATCAGCGGCGGCGGAACAGGTTGAACTTGACGATGTAGTACATCGCCTTGACACCGTCCCAGACGCCGATTTTCTTACCCTCGTCAAAACGCCTGGCCTCGTAGGAGATCGGCACCTCGTAGATGCGGCAGTTGGTCTTTGCCAGCTTTGCAGTGATCTCCGGTTCAAAACCGAAACAGTCGCACTCGATCTCGATCGTCTTGAAAATGTCGGCACGGATCATCTTGTAACACGTTTCCATGTCGGTGAGATGGACGTTGGCCAAGGCGTTCGACATGGTCGTCAGAAACTTGTTGCCGACATAATGCCAGAATGAATCGACCAGCAGGTCGCGGCCGGAATAACGGCTGCCGAACACGACATCGGCCTTGCCCTGCTCGAACAGGTAAAACATCTTGGGATACTCCGACGGCGAATATTCCAAATCGGCGTCCTGGATGATGACGACGTCGCCGGTCACGGCGTCCCGGCCGGTGCGAATCGCCGCACCCTTGCCCTGGTTGACGTCGTGATGGATGATCCTGAGATCGTCGCTGGTTGCCAGGCTCTCAAGCTTTTCACGAGTGCCGTCTGTAGAGCAGTCGTTGACAATAATTATTTCCTTGTCGAGCTCGACAGCCTGCACCCGCTCGATTACCTGCATGATCGTGTCGAGTTCGTTGTAGACGGGAATAATGACGCTGAGTTTCAACGGCCTGCCCAAAGTGGAATGTAAGCAATAGAGACGACGCTTGAGGAGAAGGAAGGGAAGGGCGGGAATCTAACCCCTATTCGACAGCGTGTCGACATGCAACTTGTCATGTCGGGTACCTGTCCAAAACCCTATCGACACGCTACTTTTTAAGTTTGCACTCCATACTTCCCCTATCCAAGGATATCGCCATGTTCGGACGTCTCGCCTGTACCGCCATAATAATGATTGCAGCAGTGACTGCATTTTCCGCGGGCAGCGGGAACATCCGCATACCGCTGCCGCCCAAGGAGGAAATTGCCAAACTGCCGGAGGACGGCGGCGCCGAGTTCAACCGCCTGGTATTCGAACCCAGCCCGTACCTGCGGCAGCATGCCCGCAATCCCGTCGACTGGTATCCGTGGGGCGATGCCGCTTTCAAGGCCGCTCGCGACCAGGACAAGCCGATTTTCCTCTCCGTTGGCTACACCACCTGCCACTGGTGCCACGTCATGGAACACGAATCCTTCGAGGACGACGAAGTCGCGAAGCTGATGAACGACGCTTTTGTCTGCATCAAGGTCGATCGCGAAGAGCGCCCGGACATCGACAACGTCTACATGACGGTCACCCAGGCAATGACGCGGCGCGGCGGCTGGCCGATGACCGTGGTCATGACGCCCGAGAAGAAACCGTTTTTCGCCGGCACCTATTTCCCGAAAAGCGGCCGCGGCGGCCGTCCCGGCATGATGGAGCTGGTCCCGCATCTCAGCGCCTTGTGGCAGAACGAGCGCGCCAAGCTGCTGAAGGACGCCGACGCCATCACCAATCACCTGAAGGCGGTCAGCAGCGGTGCGCCGGGTGACCGTCTCGGGCTGGAGAGCCTTGGCCTGGCTTTTCGCCAGCTCAAGGGCCGTTTTGACAGTGAACGCGGCGGTTTCGGACAGCGGCCGAAATTCCCGGTGCCGCACAATCTCGCGTTCCTGCTGCGCTACGCCGACCGTACCGGCAATGCCGAGGCGCTCGAGATGGCGGTCAAAACGCTCACCGCCATGCGCCACGGCGGCATTTACGATCATGTCGGTTTCGGCTTCCATCGCTACTCGACCGACGCCGACTGGCTGGTGCCCCACTTCGAGAAGATGTTGTACGACCAGGCGTTGCTGTCAATCGCCTACACCGAGGCCTGGCAGGTCACTGGCGATCCGCTGTTCAAGCAGACGGTGCGGGAAATTCTCACCTATGTCCAGCGTGACATGACGTCGCCGGGCGGCGGCTTCTACAGTGCCGAGGATGCCGACAGCGAAGGTGAGGAGGGCTTGTTCTACCTGTGGACGCCGAAAGAAATAATTGACATCGTGGGAGACGTTGACGGTGGCAGGTTTATGGAGATTTTCAATGTCACCAAGACCGGCAACTTCCGTGACGAATCAACCCGCCGTCAAACCGGCAGGAACATTCCGCACCTGAAGAAATCAATCACGGAAATCGCCGTGGCCGAGGGCAAGACCATGGACTCCTACCTGTCCTGGATTGACGATGTGCGCCGGCAGCTGTTCAATGAACGGGAGAAACGCATTCATCCACAAAAGGACGACAAGGTCCTCACTGACTGGAACGGGCTGATGATCGCCGCCTTCGCGAAGGCCGGGCAGGCGTTCGGCAATTCCGACTATACCCAGGCGGCGAAAGGCGCCGCCGACTTTGTCCTCGAAACCTTGCAGGACGACCAGGGGCGGCTGCTCAAGCGTTATCGTGACGGTGAAGCCGGGCTTCCGGCACATCTCGAGGATTACGCCTTCTTCGTCTGGGGCCTGATCGATCTGTATGAAGCGACCCTCGAGGCCAACTATCTGGCCGAAGCCGTGAGGCTCAACGATTACATGCTCGAACATTTCTGGGACGCCGACAAGGGCGCCCTGTTCATGGTTGCGGACACCAGCGAGCAGTTGCTGGTGCGCAGCAAGGAAATCTACGACGGCGCGATCCCCTCGGGCAATTCCGTCGCCACCCTCAACCTCGTGCGCCTGGCGCGATTGACCGCCAACACCGACTACGAGGAAAAGGCGGACGCCATCGTCCGTGCCTTCAGCGGTGGTGTCAAAGGCAACCCCGGGTATCACACGCAGTTGATGATCGGCCTGGATTTCCTTCTCGGCCCAGCCAACGAAATTGTCGTCGTCGGCAAACCGCTGGCAGACGATACGCGGGCCATGGTGAGAGCCGTTCGCGAGAGGTATTTGCCGCGGAAAGTATTGATTTTCCGGGCCGCGGCCGGTGATGCGGCGATCACCAAACTCGTACCGTACATTGCCGCCATGGATGCTGTCGATGGGGCCGCCACCGCCTACGTCTGCCGCAACCAGGCCTGCGACCTGCCGACGACGGACATCGAGCAGATGATGAAGACGTTGACGACCAGGGAATAGGCGCGCCTTATCGCAGTCCGATCGCGGCGCGCACCTCGTCCATTGTTTCGGCGGCCACGGCACGAGCCCGCTCGGCACCATCATGCAGGACGTCGTTGACGTGGTCGAGGTTCGCCAGCAGCTCGTCGCGACGCTGGCGCATCGGCCGGAAGTATTCCCAGGACTTTTCGAATACCGCCTGCTTGGCATGGCCGTATCCGAAGTCGTTGGCGGCATAACGTTCGCTCAAGGCCGCCACCTCGGCATCGTCCGCGAAGAGTTTATAGAGCGCCATGACGTTGCAGCTCGCCGGGTCCATCGGCTCTTCCATCGGCGTCGAATCCGTGACGGTGCTCATGATGCGCTTGCGCAGCGCCTTCTCGGCCCCGAAGAGGTTGATGGTGTTGTCGTAGCTCTTCGACATCTTCTGCCCGTCGATACCGGGCACCACGGCGACCCCGTCACGAATGCGGGCTTCCGGTACGACCAGGATTTCGCCGTACTGATTGTTGAAGCGGATTGCGATGTCGCGGGTGATCTCGAGATGCTGCTTCTGGTCTCGGCCGACCGGGACGAGATTCGACTTGTACAACAGAATGTCGGCCGCCATCAGCACGGGATAGCTGAACAGCCCGAAGTTGGCAGTGATGCCCTGGGCGACCTTGTCTTTGTAACTGGTGCAGCGTTCGAGCAGGCCGACCGGAACCTGCGAGCACAGAATCCACATGAGCTCGACCACCTCCGGCACGTCGGACTGGCGGAAGAAAACGGTCTTCTGCGGATCGACGCCGCAGGCCAGCCAGTCGACCGCGACGCCGGTGACCATCTCGCGCAGGCCGTCAGGTTCGGGCAGTTGGGTCAGGGCGTGATAGTCGGCGATAAAGGCGAACGGCTGACCGTCGCCCTGGCTTTCGACGAACGGATGTATGGCGCCGAAGTAGTTGCCGACGTGCAGAATGCCGGAGGGCTGGATGCCGGTGAGAATTCGCATTGTGAACCTGGGAGTTTATGGGAAAAGCTGGTTAATATTGATCCGCCCCGCCGCCACCGCAACTGCAGATGTCGGTATAAGGGTTTTGCCCGGCGCCTCCGTGAAGATATATTGAGGCGTGGAGCGTACCCCAATCATCTTCGCCTTGATCCTGGTGATAGTCGTCGAGATCACCTGGTTTATGCTGACTCGGCCGGTGCCGACCGAACCCGCCCAATGGGACCAGAGCTATGACACGGCGATCCCGCTGAGCCCGTACAGCTACAAGGACCGTTTCACCGTGGTGCGGCCGAGAGACGAGTCCCTGCCCACCGGTGACTACGTCATACACGCCTGGCGCGAGTGGCTCAAAGGCGATCTCGACCAGGCCGTACTGCTGTATCAGATCGGTTACATGTACGATCCGAACAACGTTTTCGCGCTGCGCGACATCGGTGACCTGTGTTACGAGAACGAACAGTTCACGCTCGCCTGCAACTATTACAACCAGTACCAGGCCTACTTTCCGGACCAGGCCAGCAGCTACATCTACTGGGGGCGCGCCCTGCTCAAGGCCAATTACCTGCAGGAGGCGGAAAAGGTGCTCAAGGACGGGCTGATGACCGATGACGGCGCCGCCATCCCCGGTACATTGTACCACATGCTTTCGAAGGTGTACAAGCAAATGGGGCGGCCGTATCTGGAGGCGGATTATCGAGCCAAAGCCTATCGTGCCCTCGGGGCCGATCTTTTTACCGTTATCGACGACATTTGAGCATAATCCGGATACTACCCGAAGACGTCAGCAACCGCATCGCGGCCGGTGAGGTTGTCGAACGCCCGGCCTCGGTCGTCAAGGAGCTGGTCGAAAACGCTCTCGATGCCGGCACCACCCGCCTGACGATCCAGGTCGACCGCGGCGGCCGCTCGCTGGTGCGCGTCATCGACAACGGCTGCGGCATGGACGCGGAAGACGCGCTCATGTGCCTGGAAGCGCATGCGACCAGCAAGATTCGCGAGCGCACAGATATCGGCGACATCCGCACCCTCGGTTTTCGCGGCGAGGCGTTGCCCAGCATCGCCTCGGTGACCCGGTTCCAGTTGCGCACGCGCCCGCACGATGCCGACGAGGGCACCGAGGTCAATGCCACCGGCGGCGTCATCCAGAACGTCGGCCCGACCGGCTGTGCTCCCGGTACGACCGTGCAGGTACGCGACCTCTTCTTCAATCTGCCGGCGCGCAAGAAGTTCCTCCGCAGTATCGCCACGGAGGAGTCGCACATCCAGGAGATCGTGCAGCTGCTGGCGTTCGCCCACCCGGAGGTAAGTTTCGATTTGTCCTTCGACGACCGCACTGTCCTGTCCGTTCAGGGCGGCAGCGACTTGCGCACGCGCGCGGCCATGCTGCTCGGTCGCGAAACCGTTGCCGCCATGGTGCCGGTCGACCATACCGACGACCACATACAGGTCACCGGTTTCGCCGCGCGCCCCGGGCTGACGCGCTCGACGCGCCGCGATCAGCGCACCTTCGTCAACGGGCGGCCGGTCACTGCCGGCGGCATTCACTTCGCCATCCGCGACGCTTACCACAGCATGGTGATGAAAGGCCGCTACCCGCCGGTGCTCCTGTTTATCACGCTGCCGCCGGACCGCGTCGATATCAATGTGCACCCGGCCAAGCGCGAGGTGCGTTTTCGCGAGCACCGGCAGGTCGGCGAAGTTGTCGGTGCCGGCATCCGCCAAGCTCTGCGCGGTATGCCGCAGCCCGGGATCGTACCGTCGCCGGAGGCGGCACAACCGCAAATGATGCCGCCCGCGGCGCCGGTCATATTGCCGTCGGCCGCGCCGGACATGGCCGGCGCGGCCCAAACGGGATCGACGTCGGCCGGGCCGCGCCGGCCGCCGGCGCCGCAAGCGCCCGCGGGGGGGCCACCCGGGCGAAAGGCCCACGCCCGCCCCCCGATTTAAAAGATAAAAAAAACCAATAACATTGTAAAAATA
>JASLZG010000055.1:0-262 GCA_030754995.1 Lentisphaeria bacterium | reverse complement strand
ATGGCCGGCGCGGCCGAAACGGTATCGACGTCGGCCGTGCCGAGCATGCCGCCGTCGCCGCCCGCTGCGGCATGCCCGGAGGCGCCGCCACCGCCACCCATGCCGGCGACTACTTCGATCACGGCTGCCGACCCGGATGAGCTGCCGCGGCTCCGCGTCATCGGCGCCATTACCGACCTGTATCTGCTGGCGGAAGGTTCCACCGGCCTGGTGTTGATCGACCAGCACGCCGCGCACGAGCGCGTCATGTTCGAGAGAATCC
>JASLZG010000054.1 GCA_030754995.1 Lentisphaeria bacterium | reverse complement strand
CAAGACAATCGTCTGGAACGGGCCGCTCGGCTGCTTCGAGATGGCGCCGTTCGCCAAAGGAACCATGGCCGTTTGCCAAGCGATTGGCGCGGCGGATGCGGTCAGCATCGTCGGTGGCGGTGATTCTGTCGCTGCCGTGCAGCAAAGCGGTCTGGCCGATCGCTTCGATCATGTCTCGACTGGCGGCGGCGCCTTGCTGGAATTTCTCGAGGGAAAAATCCTGCCCGGCATCGCGGCTCTGAACAGTAAATAAGGGGGCACACCCATGGCACGCAAACTGATCATCGCCGGCAATTGGAAAATGAACCACGGTGCCGGCAAAACTCGTGAAATAGTCTGCGGTCTCCGGGCGGAACTCGCCGATGTCATGGCTGTGGACATCGTCGTCTGCCCACCTTTCACCTCGTTGGCGGCCGCCGTAGAAGCCGCGGCAGGCTCGAACATTGTAGTGGCTGCACAAAACCTGCATTGGGCGGAGAACGGCGCCTTCACGGGCGAGATTTCGGCCGCCATGCTTACGGAGCTGCCGGTGACATACGTCATCATCGGCCATAGCGAACGGCGCCACTACTTCGGCGAGACGGATGAAACCGTTAACCAGCGGCTGCGCGCCGCCCTTGACGCCGGCCTCATTCCCATCGTCTGCGTCGGCGAAACCCAACACGAACGGGAAGCGGGCGAGACCGAGGCAGTGGTCGGGCGCCAACTCGATGGCGGCCTGGCAGGGCTCAACACCGCTGAAGTCACTGGCACCGTGATCGCTTACGAGCCTGTCTGGGCGATCGGCACCGGATTGACGGCAACGCCGGACCAGGCGCAGGCCGTGCACGCCTTTATCCGCAACCGCATCCGGGCTGCCCACGGAGCCGACGCCGCAGATCAGGTCCGCATTCAGTATGGCGGTTCGGTCAAGGTCGACAACGCTGCAGAGCTTATGAGCCAGGCAGATATCGACGGTGCCCTGGTCGGCGGCGCCAGTCTGAAGGTTGACGACTTCGCCGCCCTGGTCCGCAATGCAGCCGCTGGCTGAGCGGCCGCAAAACTCTGAAGCCAGGCTCTTGCCGACCAATATCCCGCAAACTATATTACGGTGTTTGTTCGATAGGTTTTCCAACCCTGTATCAGAGGTTTTCCAGCATGGAAATTGTTGCCAATCTTCTCATTTTCATAATCGTCGCGCTGGCAGTCATATTGATTTGTCTGATCCTCGTGCAACGCAGCAAGCAGGGCGGCCTCGGTGCGCTCGGCGGCGGCAGTAGCGGCGGTGCCACCGAGGAAGTGTTCGGTGCCGGTTTCGGCAACGTGCTCAGCAAGGCAACGGTTGTGTGCGTGGTGCTTTTCTTCGCCACGACCATGGGGCTGACATTTGTCGAAGGCCAGCGCGCCAAGAGTAAAATCGATGCGACAATCGACCCGGTGGAAAGAATCGCTCCCCTACCCGGCGACGCCAATGCGCCGGCAGGCGCCAGCAACAACGATGGCTCCAGCAAGAAAGCCGACAACGCTGCTGGCGCGGCAGGTGGCGACAACGCGGACGGCGCCGGCGGCAAAAAAGCTGGCAGCGACAGCGGTGCAGAAGCCGCGCCCGGCCCGATCTTCACGCCTGCCGGCGACGGTACGGCTGATCCGGGACCGCCGGACGTTGTCGAGGAAGACCAAGACCAAAAGGAGTAAGGCAGCCCGGCGCTGCCGGTTATGACTGAACGGCAAGCCACTATTCGGAATCAGCAGGGCATCCATTGTCGTCCTTCCGCGGTGATTTATAAGGCCGCCCAGGCTTACGATGGACGTGTCCATATTTCATCGGCCAACGGCAGCAGCACCCTTGATTCGATGATGGCCCTCATCGCCCTCGCCCTTACCCCGGGCACGATCGTCACGATCCAAGTCGACGGCCCCGACGATGAGTCGTTCTGTCAGCAACTCGTCGAACTTTTCGAGAATGTCTACGATTTCCCGCCACAAGACGATTCCGGAGCAACCCCATGAAAAGCGCCTATGAACTCGCGATGGAAAAGTTCGGTGATGATGCCACGCCGAAATTGACCGACCAGCAAAAGGCCGAGATTGCCGAAATCGACAACCGCTTCAAGGCGAAGATTGCCGAAGCCGAGGTCATGTCGAAACAACAGATCGACCAGGCTGGCGATGATGCCGTCAAGGTTGAGCAGGTACGGGAGGCGCTGGCCTCCGAGACCAGCAGGATGCGCGAAAAAGCCGAGCGCCAAAAAAACAAGGTCCGAGAGCGCGAGACATAGGCGACCGTTTGCCATGTATTCGCAGCGCTGCCGCTCCGTCCGGCAGTTGCAAAAAGTGTCCGGCACTGCCGGTTTTTCGCCAGCCAGAGCCCCCGTTGCGCTGCGAATGCACGTTACGTAGACACACCGGTGCTGCAGGGTTTATCGTCGGAAGTCTCAGGGTTAGGTCCGGTTACTTGTCGCCCTGAATGCCGGGGCTGTATATTCTGTATACAGTACAAGCCTAAAAAAAAAGGCCATGGGTGACAAGGTTCCAGGGAACCTTGTCACCCAAGCCCAAATATAAGATTACCTCTCGAGCTCAACTCGCTCGGGGATTATTTCTCAGCGTCAGCCGCGTCCGCGCCATCCTCGGCATTTTCCGTGGCAGCGTCAGCCGCGTCCGCGTCAGTAGCTACTTCAACCTTGGCGCAGCCAATACTACCAATTACGAACCCTGCGACTACGAGCATGAGAGCGAGCCGATAGATGTTTTTCATCGTGTTTCTCCGTTTGGGTTTTGGTTTGGAGGCTTAATTAATGAGGGTAAATCTAAAGCATGGAAAAGTAAAAGGCAAACGCCGATTCCACTTTTTCCTCTCCTTTTTTGCCTCTTCGTGACACCCGTAACCGGGAACGGCTTGGGGTCAATCATCTACCCACCGCTCCAGCTGCACAGGGAGTATGTGAACCAATCCGTCTTTGGTGTTTTGAGCTGTTCGGGGCAGCAAAGCCTTGCTGCTCACGCTTACAGCAAGACGTGCCGCGTCTCCTGGACTGGGATCAACCAACCCCTCAGCGGACGCAACGAACTGGAGGAATGTTAAAGCCGGCCGGCAATTCAGCCATCCGTCAAAAGCCGGCACGTCACCTGCACAACCTCGGACGACTCGGCGGTCACCCTGGCGGCCGCAGCCCGGCGGACACCAGGCACCCAGAGGATTGTGCCGTCGACATGGCATACAATCGGCAGGGCCCGCTTGATACTGCCGCCAAGGGGTGAGTTGGACAGCAGCTTCTTCACCCGCGTCACCTGGTCGCTGCCAAACGGCAGCATCCGGTCACCCGGCTGCCGTGGCCGCAGTGTCAGTTCGTTACCGAGCTGTTCCGCATCCCAGTATTCGCACCAGGAGTCGCCACTGCACCTGTCCGCCGGCATTTCGACAAGTCGCGATTCCAAACACAACGTGCCGGTCTCCAGGGCCACCTGCTCGCGCCAGTTCCAGGTGCACACAGCGTCGGGCTCGCTGTCTTTCGCCTGCAGATACAGGCGCCCCTTTTCAAATTGCAGGAAGAAACGGCCGTCAATGTCGATCCGACAGGGATCCGACGCGCGGTCAAGCACTTTCCGCAAGCGCTCGATGGCAGCGCGACGGACCGTCAGGTCGAAACCGTATTGTCGCTGGCCCCATTGGCGCAGCAGCCGCGGCCACATGCACGGGTCGGACTCCTGCAGTATGTCCGTGGACAGCTCACCGGTATCACCCAGCACCGCCGCCGACTGGCGCTCGAGGCATAAAGCATCCTGCTCGAGCAGGTCGAGACTGGCAAGAGCACCCGCCGTATTGAAAGTCTCGAGCAACGGCATCAGCCGGGCACGGATACGGTTGCGACCGATCGATTCATCGGTATTCGATGCGTCAACTCGATAATCGTTGATGCCACGCTGCTCGAGCCAGGACAAGATCTCCCGCCGCCGGATGCACAGCAACGGTCGGACAAAGCGCACGCCGGCGACTCTCGAAATACTGCGGAGCCCGCAAAGGCCACTGGCGTTGCTGGAACGAAAAAGGCGCTGCAGGAAGGTCTCAAGACGATCGTCGAGATGATGCCCGAGCGCGACGATCGTCGATTCATCGTCAGTTACACGGTCGGCCCAGTAGTCGAGCCGCTGGCGGCGGGCTGCCATCTCGACGCTTTCACCCGGCAGCCGGTGCGCCGGCACGTCGAGCTCGGCGGTGCTGAACGGAATGTTGCGGTGCTCGCAGAAGGCACGGCACCAGTCACGATCACCGTCTGCCGCGTCCGCCCGCAGGCCATGGTGCAGGTGAACCGCCTCGATATTGCCGCGGTGCCCGGCAAGGAGGAGCAGCAGCGCGGTGCTGTCGGGACCGCCGCTGAAGCCGACCAGGAGGCGATCGGCACCGTCGAGCATACCGGATTCGGTGATGAACGCACTTACGCGTGTTGCCAGATCGTCCATGCGGATGTCGAAGCTCCTACGGCGCTGCGGTGTAGGCGATCGCAACCACCTGGTTGACGGTGCGGATGAACAAGGTATCATCAGAAATTGCCGGCGCGGCCATGCAGTGTTCGCCCATCGGGTTGGTGGCCAGACGCTTAAAACGCCGGCCGGCCTTGAAGACATGGACATCGCCGGATTCGGCAGGCACGTAAACCTTGCCGCCGGCGGCGACCGGCGAGGCCCAGAAACCGCCGGGCGTGGTCGACATGCGTTCATGATACTGACGCTTGCCCGTCCGGCGGTGGTAACAGCTCATGGTGCCGTTGAACCTGGGCACATGAATGTAGTTGCCGACAATCACCGGCGTGATGACGTAGGCGCCGCCCTTGCGGCTGGACCAGGCGATGTGGTCACTGCTGTCGCCGGTGCCGGTCAGGGTGATATCGCCCGTGGCGCCCGGGCGCACGGCGTAGATCGGTGACTGGCCACCGTGGCTGTTGGTGATGTAAATCAGGCCGTGCGACAGCATCGGCGCGGGTACGGGGATGTCGCCGCCGCCGCGCATCCACCAGATGCGGGCACCCGTATCGGCGTCATAGGCGGCGATCTCTTTGTAGCCGTTGGCGATGACATGGGTCCGGTCGCGCATCTGCACCAGCGTCGGCGAGCACCAGGTGGAATAGTCCTCGCGCGGCGTCCGCCAGAGCTCCTCACCAGTTGCCAGGCTGAAAGCAGCGATAAACTGCTGGGACTGGCAGTCGCACTGCACGATCACCCTGTCTTTGTAAATAACCGGTGAACTGCCGAAGCCCCATTGGGAATCCTTCTGCATGAACCAGCCGGCGCTCAGGTCGCCCAGATCCTTGGACCAGAGCTGCTCACCCTCGGTGTTGTAGCAAAAGAGCCCCTCGGCCCCGAAAAAGGTGACGACATAGCGGCCGTCGGTGGCCGGTGTCGAATTCGCCTGCGACGCCTTGGCATGCCGGCGGCTGCGCGGTACACCCTCATACCCGAGGTGGTCCCAGATAATCTCGCCGGTGTGCTTGTCGAGGCAATACATCCGCCACTGGTGCCGGCCCTCCTGCGGCAGCGACGAGACGTCGCCACTGACGCCCGTCCTGAATTCGGCGTTGCCCGAAATGTCAATGGCGGTGATCAGGTACATGCGATCACCCCAGATCACGGGTGACGAGTGACTGAGACCGGGAATCGCCGTCTGCCACTTGATATTACGGCCGCTGGCAAGATCCCAGGTGGTGGGCAATCGGGTGTCGCGTGAGCCGGTGCCGCTGGCTTGAACACCTCGGTAAGTCGGCCAGTTTTCCGTCGTTTCTACACCTGAAATCGTCCGACAACCAGAATGCAATACGACGATGACAAGCAGCAGGGCGACCAGAAAATGATGGGTGTTCTGACAGGACACTTGATCAGATGCCCATGCGCGCGAGAATGCTGCAGAGATCGGTGACGGTCTGCGTCTGTCTCGGGTGTGGACCCTCGAACTTCTCGACGCTGGTGGCCGAGAGGTCGGTGACTTCCGTGCGCAACACCCTGAGTGGTTGCAGCGGGGCGCCGCGGTTCTCGTCGCTCATGTTGGGTGCCTTGGCAATACGCACTTCGATTTCGTCGATTATTTGTCCGGGCATGTCGAAAACTCCCAGCACGGTTCGGGTACGATATTGCCGGTCACACGACCCCGGGCAGCATGCACATGGCACTGGTACGCGCAGCTCTCTGCCGCACGGAACGGAGGAAAGTTGGAGGCGTGGACCGGACTTGAACCGGTGTACATGGTTTTGCAGACCACTGCCTAACCGCTCGGCCACCACGCCCGATTAACACCAGTTTATAATAGCGTTGCTCCGTCGCCGTGTCTACTGATATCCGGTCAGAAAATAAGCGGTCTGTCTTGACGCGTCCCATTGAGAAGCCGCATATTGCCCGGGTTTGCACCACATCATTTGGGCCAGACAACTCGAAGGATGTGCATGGAAGCACAGATTCGGGCTGACAGGGTGAAAATTGTGGCGGAGCGAAAGGGGCTGGCGGGAACCTTTTATCTCAGCCGCCGCCGCGACCGGCACTGAACGGCCGGGTGGCACCCGCCCGGTGATGCACTACCTTGTCGGCTCGGGCTCAGATTTTACCCCGAGATTTTGGACCCGCAGACCGGTGGGAGCCGGATGAGTAAATTTGAACAATCCCAACGCATTCTCAATGTCCAGACCCCGGTGATTCCCGTCGTCGGGACGTTGATCCGCGAAAACCCCGGCACCATTTCCCTTGGCCAGGGCGTCGTGTATTACGGGCCGCCGCAGGAAGCGCTCGACGCCTATGTCGACTTCATCGCCGATCCGGAGATGAACAAGTATCAACTGGTTCAGGGCACGCCGCAGCTCCTGGCAGCAATCACCGCGAAGCTGGAAACCGACAACGACATTCGTATCGACAGCCGCCGCCAGGTCGTCGTCACCGCCGGCGGCAACATGGCGTTCCTGAACGCCCTCCTGGCGACCGCCGACCCCGGCGATGAGTTCATCCAGTTGACCCCCAGTTATTTCAATCACGAAATGGCCATCACCATGGCAAACTGCAAGCCGGTGCCGGTTGCCACGGACGACAACTACCAGCCCGTCGTCGAGCGCATCGTGGACGCAATCACCACAAAGACGCGGGCGGTCGTCACGATCTCACCGAACAATCCGACCGGCGCTGTCTACCGCCGTGCCTGTCTCGAAGAGATCAACGCGTTGTGCCATGAGCGCGGCGTCTTCCACATTCACGACGAGGCCTACGAGTATTTCACCTACAACGATGCCGAACATTTCTCGCCCGGTTCGATCGATGCAACAGCAGAGAGCACGATCTGTCTGTACTCGTTGTCGAAATCATTTGGCTTTGCGAGCTGGCGAATCGGCTACATGGTGATCCCCGAGGCGTTGTTCGAGCCGGTGCGCAAAATCCAGGACACCAATGTCATCTGCCCGCCCGTCATCTCGCAGTTCGCCGCCTGCGGAGCAATGCACGCCGGCCGCGCGTACTGCCGCAAACAACTTCGAGCGCTCGAGGAAGTGCGGGAGGTCGTCGAAAAGAAACTGGCAACGATCGCCGATATCTGCGACGTGCCGCCGGCCGACGGGGCCTTTTACTATCTGCTTCGAATCCACACCGACATGGACCCAATGAGCCTGGTCGAGCGGCTCATCCGGGAATACCATGTCGCGGTCATGCCCGGATCGACGTTCGGCCTGACCGACGGCTGCGCCGTCCGGATCGCCTATGGGGCCCTTGAAAAAGCGACGGTGGTCGAAGGCATCGGGCGCCTGGTAACCGGGCTGCGCGCCATAGTGGGCGGTCCGTAGCAGGCGCGTTGAGCGCCGTAAATTCGCCCCCGGCGAAAAAACGGGGCCACGGTCCGCGGGCAGTTCGCCAGTTGTATTCCCGGTTCGACCGTGCACATTTGCCATACGTCAAGTCAGGCAAGAATCGTGCCGTGTCGCCAGCCCAGCCGCAAGGCCAGGTCGTCGGCCCCGCTCGCGAACGGTGCCTCGCACCGCACCCCAAACTCCGTTTCCCGTCAGCCCGCCGTGATAACCGCAACAATCATCCTGATTCTCTGCACACTGCTGCTCGGTTCCGCCATGCTGAAATGCTGGTTCGTGGCCAAGCGGCCTGGCACCAACACCAAATGCCTGATGTCGTTGGTGCTGCTGCTCGGCGGCATCCTGATATCGGTGTATATGCACTGGATCGGTCAACTCTCTGATACCTTCGCACCCCTGATGCGGACCGCAATGCTGATCGTGTACCCCATCATGCTGCTGGCATCGGTAGCGGTATCGACCTTGGGGCGGCGCGAGTTGATGGCAGATCCGGAGAACGCCTCCCAAGGCGAAGATCAGGGCACCTACGCAGCGATCTTAGCACTGATCATGCTCTGCGCGTTCTGCGGCAGCATAGCCGTGGATCTCAGCCAGCGCTACTGAATTCTACGGGCAACTCTCGCTCAGCCAGTCCAGGTACGGCTGGTATCCCTCGCCGATCGGCAAACCGATGATGCATGGGCAGTCGTAACTGTGCAGCTCCTTTACTCGCGCGATCAGCGCCGGCATTCGCGCCGCCGTCGTTTTTGCGATCATCGCAACCTCCCGGTCCTCGCACAACTCGCCCTGCCATTCGTAGATCGATTCGATGTCACCGAGAATGTTGACGCAGGCTGCGATGTTCTCCTGTACCAGGGCCCGGCCGATTGACCGGGCTTCCTCGGCACTGCTGCAGGTCAGATACACGAATCGGTAGTCCATGTCAGGTTCCAGTTGTCAGGATTCACGTGCCAGGGTCAGATGCCAGGAACGCACGACTTGCGAAGATAAACACGGGCGCCTAACTGCTGCTCGAGCTCCGGCAGATCCGCCTGGTCGAAATTCGCTTCGCGCCACGCCGCAAACTCCGGTGTGATGTCCGTTGGATTGGTCAGCACGCAGAGCTCCGGGGGATTCTCCCGCAGCGCCGCAAAAACCTCGTCCCAGGCCGTCACGTTCATCGTGTGGTAGTACCAGGAGACGAAGTATTTCACCGCTGGGCGATTGCGCGAGTAAAAGAAAATGCCCGGCCGGCTGCCATCGACGAAAATCCGCTTGCCCGTCAAGCCTTCGGCATGCAGCCACCTGCCAATCATCTTGTCGCGTACGAACCATACTGTGCCGTACTTCTGGTAACTGATCTGCTTCGGCGGTACGCGAAGATAAGTGACGCTGACGATCGCCAGCAAATAAACAATCAAGGTGAGCAACACCCCCAGCCGCAGCCGCGGCGGCAGGTACCGGCAGAACTCGCTGAACGCCAGCAGCACGAAGGGCAGACACAGGATGTAATAGTGCTCGAACCACTTGCCCGGCAACGCGATCGCCAAAATCACCGCCACCAAGTAAGCGGCCAGATGCGCCGTTTCCCGATCCCGGTAGGCGTACAACCGCAGCCCGACCGCCACGAACCCCATCAGAATGAGCGGCGTCAGCGGCAGCACATGCGGCTCGAACGGAAACAGGAAAATCGACCGCAGCCACCGCCCCAGCCGCGACGAAATCTCGACGTCGCCGACAGTGCCGCCGCCCGCGACATAACTGGCGTTGCTCCTGAACTGCTGCCAGGCAAAATCCCAGTCGAAGCCCAGCATGGTGTAGGCGATGATATGCACCGCGGCGACAATCAGCGCAACCCCGGCCAGATGCAGCAATAGCCGGCGCCAGTCGCGCCAGGCCAGCGCCGCCAACGGTGCCAGCAGGAATGGCACCGCAACCTGCTTGACCAGGATCGCCAGACACACCAGCAGAACCGCCATCCACCACAGCCACTGGCGCGGTCGCGCCAGGTGGAGGCGGGTCAGCAGAAACGCCAGCACCAGCAGCGGCAGCATCACAACCTCGGTGTTGATGCCGTTGGCAAAACAGGAGACCAGCCCGTTGCACAGCCCCCAGACCACCAGCAGCGCCCCGATCAGTAACGCCGGCAGACGTTCCAGTGCGAAGCAACCGCAGAGCAGGACAGCACACAGCCCCATGCACAGCAGGCCGAAGATCTTCAACCCCGTTTCGTCATAGCCGAAGGCGGCAATCGCCAGACGATAGGCCACGAAAGTACCGACCGGTTTGTTGTCCCAGACCGTGTCGTACGGGCGCCCACCCTGTCGCCACTCCTCGGCAACGATGGCGTAGATCGCCTCGTCCGCCTCGAGCGGCTCACTGAAACTGTGGGCCCGGATGGCGGCCAGCACCGCAAGCCCAATCGCCAGCGCCGCCGCACACTGCCAGCCATACCGCCGGGTGCTTAGAGCTGCGTCGGCGACTGACGCCGTATTCGCTGTATCGTCCACAGACATATGATTATCCCGATGCCGATGAGGCAGGTCCAATAGCGTTGACTATAGTCGATGCCGAGCCACCGCGCGATTAGGTCGGGACGCATAAGCACCAGCGTTGCGACCAGGAAGAACGGCAGTTCATACCAGCGGTTGCGCCGCAGAAACCACCCCTGGGTCGCCGCCGCGAAGGCAAAGTTCCCAAGGCACGCCGTAACGAAGATCAGTATGCCGTGATCCCAGCGCGTGACTTGGTGCAGGATCAGGTCGGTGTTGAAGATGAACATGAACGGTAGAATTGCCGTGCGGATGTCGTACAGAAACGCCTGCACCCCCGTCGGGACCGGCGGTGACTTGGCAATCGCCGCGGCGGCGTACGCCGCCAGACCGACCGGCGGCGTGTCATCCGCCAGAATGCCGAAGTAGAAGCAAAACAGGTGTGCCGCCATCAGCGGCACGACAAAACCATGGGCCCCGCCCACATCAACGATCACTGTCGCAATGAGCGAACCGATGACAACGTATGTCGCCGTCGTCGGCAGTCCCATGCCGATGATCAGGCTGGCAACCGCGGTGATCAGCAGCAGCAGAAAAACATTGCCGCGCGACAAGGTGCCAATGATGTCCGTGATCGTGCCGGCCAACCCCATGTCGACGATGCCGACAATGATGCCCGCCGCCGCGCAAGCCAGCGCCACACCCACCATGTTGCGCGCCCCGGATGCCAAACCGTCGACGATGTCACGCAGCCCCATCACGACCCCGCCCGCAACACCCCGGGCAACATTGCGGCCAGCTGAAGCCGCCGTGCTGAAAGCCATCCCCCGCATTGGTGCGGCATCGGCCCGGGGCATGTGCAGCGCCTGCCAGATGCGGCGCGCCACCATAACGATTGCCAGTACCCAGATCGCGTGAAAAACCGACGGCTCCGGTGAGCGGCGCTCGATGATCAGAAAGTACAGCAGCACACCGAGCGGAATAAGAAAATGAAAGCCTTGGAACAACACTGTTGCAAAACTCTTGAGGTTCTCTTTGGCCATCCCCATCAGTCCCAGCTTACAGGCCTCCAGGTGGGTGATGTAGAACAACGTCGCGTACGACACCAGCGCCGGAATGATCGCTGCCTTCACGACCTCCAGGTACGGCACGTTGATATACTCGGCAATGATGAACGCTGCCGCGCCCATGATCGGCGGCGCCAGCTGGCCGTCAGTACTCGCCGCCACCTCGATAGCGGCCGCCTTCCGCGCCGGATACCCGACCTTCTTCATCAGCGGAATGGTGAACGTGCCCGTCGTCACGATATTGGCGATGCTCGAGCCCGAGATCATGCCTGTCAGCCCGCTGCTCAGCACCGCCGCCTTCGCAGGGCCGCCGCGATATCGGCCCAGCAGGCTCAACGCCAAGTCGATGAAAAAACGCCCGCCGCCGGCTCGATCCAGCATCGCCCCGAACAGCACGAACAGAAACACGACCTTCGCAGACACGTCCAACGGCACACCGTAAACGCCGGCGTCCCACAGCGTCATCTGCTCGACGTAACGATAAAGAGAGACACCCTTGTCGAAGATAAACTCCGGCATGTGCTCGGAGGTGAAGACGTAAACCGTGAAGACCAGGGCGATCACCGCCAGGGCGGGGCCGATCACCCGCCGCGACGCCTCCAGCAGCAGCACCAACAGCACGATCCCGATGACGATGTCGCGCACCAGTGGCTGCCCCTGACGCCGCGCCAACCCCTCGTAATCGATCGCCAGGTACAGCGCCGCCAGGCAACCCGCCACCGCACAGAAAACATCCCACCACGGCAACCGCCGCATATCCGCCCAGGCTTTGATGCCGAAACGCGGCTTGCGAAACAGCGGATAGTTGAGGAACAGCAGCAGCATCGCGAAGCCCAGGTGGATGCTGCGCACACGGATCGAATCCAGACGCTTCTCGAACACCATGTCACCGGCGGCAACGGCAATCTGAAACAGCGACCAGGCGACCGCGATCAGCGTAATGCACAGGCGCCAGAAGTGGCCCGGCTTGCGGAGAATGCCGGCCTCGAATTCGACCAGCGCCTCCGCCTCCGTCTGTGCAGCGGCGTCCGTTGCCCCGTTACTGCCTGTGTCCGGATCCACGATCCCCCCGGTCGGTCGCGCAAGAGCCTTTTACGAAAGTTTCAAACATGTCTTAAGAATTCATTAATTGTCACAATTGCAGATAGTTGCGAAGTTTCGCACAACCTTATCCACAACTTATCAACAAGCTGTTGACGAAACTGCGGCGACGCCGCAACACGTTGAAAATAAAGGAATAATGTCAGAATCGTGGGCCCATGGCGGTTGGAATGAACGGGAAATGCGACGTTATGAACAAAATTCTGAACATTAGGCTGCGACTTGTGAATCACCCGGATTCAGACCTTGGCGCAGACCTGCAGGCAAAAATCCTCGATTGCCAAGGGTTCGTCGACATTGAACCGCAAAGATTCCAGCAACCCCTCGGTCACGTCCAGGCTGCGGCGCGCCGCGCCTGGATTCAACGGCGGCGGCCCGTCATCGCCCAGGCAGCCATACAGTTCAGGATGCGGCAGGTGATCGACGTCAACGCCGTGCGAGCGCAAATACTCCTGGGCAAACCAGGTGTGCACAACACTGAACAGAGATTCGCGCCGCGACAAATACAGTGTTGCAGCATGGGCCAGGAACTCATCATCCAATCGCTTCTGCACCGGCTGGCCCAAGTCGGCCGACTGGGCCGCCAAACTCCTGTGCTGCTGTTTCACTTCGGTTTCGGCTTCCTTCTTCAAAGACTGCAGTGTCGCCACGATGTGCAATGCCGCGTCCGCGGCGACGATCGCCCCCTTGCCCTTCGTCATCGTCGAGATCACGCGGATCAACTCGTCCCGCCCGGTGAAGTCGTAGCCGACACGGTTCTGTAGAATCGACAGTGTCTGACAACGTGAGCGGATCGTCGGCAGCAGGCTCATCGTGTTGCCGGTCAACAACAGCAGCAGCGTGCGCGGCGACGGTTCCTCGAGCGTCTTGAGAAACGCGTTTTGTGACGCTTCATTCATCCGGTCGGCGTCATGGATCAGGCCGATCTTGATCTGGCCGTCCGACTTGAGGTGCAGATAGTGCTCCAGCTCGCGAATCTGTTCGATAAGGATCTGTCGCGACTTCGATCGCGGCTTGAGCACCTGCTGGTACGCATACGTGCCGTTCGCCAGGCGCGTACAAGTCTCGCAGTTGCCGCAAGCGTCATTGTTGACCGGCGCCGTGCACAGACACATCTGCGACCAGCCCAGCGCGAACTGCTCGAGCGCCACCGGCTGATCGCCGGTGATCATGTAGGCGTGCGCAATGCGGTCACCGCAACGCGCCTGCCACAGCCGTTCGACCAGCGCCGGATATTTATTTCTGAACTCGCCCAAGGGCATGGCTGACCTGCTCGCGGATCTGGTTCTGGATGATTTGCTCGTCGTCCCCGCCGTCGATCACCTTGACCCGGTCCCCTGCAGTCTCGGCGATTTTCAGGTAACCTTCGCGCACGGTCTCATGGAATCGCCTGGACTCTTCTTCGATGCGGTCCTGGACGAATAACGTCTCCATCCGCATCTGGCCGCGCCGCTGCATGGTCTCCGGATCGATGTCGAGAAGGATCGTCAGGTCCGGCATGCGCCCGCACGTGGCCAGTTGATTGATCTGAGCGATCAGCGCCAGATCGAAGCCACGCCCGTAACCCTGGTAGGCCGTCATCGAGTCCGCAAAGCGGTCGCACAGCACGACACCGCCGCGGGACAGGCAGGGCATGATGATTTTGCGGGTCAATTGGGCCCGGCTGGCGCCGAAAATCAACAGCTCGGACTCGTCGCAGACGGCGTCCTCGCCGCAAACGTGCTTGACGATGTGCCGCAGTTCCTCGCCAACTCGCGTACCGCCCGGTTCGCGCGTCTCCAGCACATCATGGCCAGCCGCCCGCAACCAGTCGGCCAGCAGCCGCATCTGGGTCGATTTGCCGGAGCATTCCGCCCCTTCGAATGTGATGAAAAGGCCCTCGGCCTGCCGCGTGTTTTGAACCATTCGCCAAGTTATTGCCAGATAAACAGAATACCAACGCGAGCCAATGTGGAAGGCACGGCAAAGCAATGTGAAAGGCGACTTCCAGCACGGCGGGCACAACCGTCATTCCGGCCGCTGCACCATCTCGGAAAGACGCTGCCGGCGGAACAGGAAGCGGTACAGGCACCACAGGACGAGGAGAATCGTCGCGACGCCCGCCGTCAACTCAAACCAGTCGCCATGCCGGGTGTAAAAGGTCAACGGCAGTTGCCCCCACACCGGCACGTCATAGACCCGTGCGGCGCGGACAAACCGCGTGTCACTGCCGTACAGCAAAGCCTCGACCCGGCCGTCCGGCAGGATCAGGCAGCTGTCCGTGTTGTTGCCGTTGCGCAGCAGCGGCCGGCAACTCTCCACCGCACGCAGAACCGAATGCGCCAGGTGCTGCCGCGATCCCGACGTCTTGCCGAACCAGGCATCGTTGGTGATCACGATCAGCACGTTGGCACCCCGCAGCACAACGTGGCGGCTGATCTCCGGAAAAACGTCCTCGTAACAGATGTTGATGCCGAACCGGGCACCGTCGCCGAATGGCATGACGGTGTATTCTGTGCCCGGCGTCAGGTTGCGGCCCATGCCGATCCACTCGACCAGAAACGGCAAGTACCGATCGAGCGGTACATACTCGCCGAAAGGCACGAGATGCATCTTGTCGTACCAGTTGACGACATTGCCGCCGCCGTCGTAGAGCAGCGCCGAGTTGTAATCGAACTCCTCGCCCTCGGCCGGATCATACGGCTGCCGACGGTCGATAGTGCCGGCCAGCAGCGGTGTTTCCGTCTGCTCGAAAATTTCCGCCATATAGCCGCGCAGGTTGTGGCCGCGCAAGGTGACCGGCAGGGCCGTCTCCGGCCAGACAACGAGGTCCGGCTTCTCACGTGCCACAATGTCGAGCGTCAGCTCGTCATAGACCGCCATGGCCTCGGCCAGTTGCGCCTTGGAAAACCTGCGGATCTGCGGGATGTTGCCCTGCACGGCAGCAATACGCACCGTGCTCTCAGGCGCCGGCAGGTCGTACCTCGGTGCCAGCAATCCGGCCAGCACGATCAGCAGCGCCGCCAGCAGCAGCGGCGAGAATACCAGTCGCTTCGCGTCTGCCAGCTGCCAGTAGCCGGCAAACCTCCCGGTGGTGTCGCGCCCTGCGAACCAGGAAACGAACGCAATGTAGACCGCCACGTTCGTCAACACGATCAGAAAGCTGATGCCGGAGACCCCAGTCACCCGGGCCAGCGGCAGCAGCCAGCCGTTCTGCCACTGGCTCACACCGATATTGTTCCACGGGGCAAGCCAGCCGCGAACCAGTTCGGAGCCGCACCAGCACAGCGCCAGGGCAACCGCGAGCAGACAGGATCGGCCACGGAAAGATCGTGGATGTACACGCGTCAGGCTGTCCGTCTGCGGCTTGAGATCTTCCGCCGGCGACAGTCGCACATTGAGCCAAATCTGCTGCGCCAGCTTCAGCCAGCAGGCCGGGATCCAGGCATACACCAACGCTACCCCGAAGAGCGCCGGCCACTGGACCTCGCGCAACCAAGCCATCCCCGACATGCTCCCAACCATCCCGAAAACCAGCCCGAGACGCCATGCCGCCCGCCGCGCCGGCAGCGCCACCACCAGCAACGGCACCAGCCCCACCCACGCGATCCACGACCACTCCGCCGGTGCGAAAGCCAGCGACGACAACAACCCGCTGGCCGCCGCCACCGCCACCCGGCAAATCTGTGGAGCCCGCAACACATGGTCGATCTGATTGAGTGGGCCAGTATTCATCTGGTGGATAGATGGCGGCTACATTCTGTTGTATATTTACCGGCTGAACTACAATTACCTATGGCGGTATTAGCTTAAGGCAGCAAAGCCGCAAACCAAATTCGTTAACCGGCACCCCTTCCCCCGGCACCGTGCCCCAACCCGGACCGGGTTGACGAATTTGGTTTGGGTGAATGATCTGTGCCGCCAAGCGCGACGCACAGCCGTTGAACTGTAAAACCTCAATATGGAGACAAAATGATGAGAAAGATCGATGAGAGCCGGCTGGCAACCGCCTACGAGCAAGCCCGTGACCTCTATGCCGAATACGGTGTCGACACCGAAAAAGCCATGGGCACGCTGGTAAAGATCCCGATCTCGCTGAATTGCTGGCAGGGCGACGACGTCGGCGGGTTCGAATCGGACGCCGGTCTCACCGGCGGCGGCATCCTGGCCACCGGCAACTATCCCGGCAAGGCCGGTAATGTCGACCAGCTGCGCGCCGATCTCGAGATGACTTTCCGCATGCTGCCGGGCAAGCATCGGCTTAATCTCCACGCGATGTACGGCGAGTACGATTCCTTTCCCGTCGACCGTTCCGCCATCGAGCCGCGCCATTTCGCCGGCTGGGCCGACTGGGCCAAACTCAATGGCGTCGGCATGGATTTTAATCCGACCGCGTTCTCGCATGAGCTGGCCGAAAGTGGTTTCACGCTGGCCAGCTACGACAAGGAGATTCGAGAATTCTGGATCGACCACTGCATTGCCTGCCGCAAGATCGGTGCATTCTTCGGCCAGGAGCTGAACAATCCGTGTATCACCAACATCTGGGTTCCCGACGGCTTCAAGGACCTGACGATCGACCGGCACACGCCGCGGGCGCAGCTGGTCGAATCGCTCGACCGCATCTTCGAGGAGAAGATCGATCCGCAACACAACCTCGATGCGATCGAGTGCAAGCTGTTTGGCATCGGCTCGGAAAGTTGCGTCATCGGCAGTCACGAATTCTATCTCGGCTACGCCGTCAGCCGCGACGTGGTGCTCTGCCTCGATGCCGGGCACTTCCACCCGACCGAAGTGATCTCCGACAAGATCTCGTCGGTCCTGCAGGACGTCGACGAGCTGCTGCTGCACGTCAGCCGCGGTGTGCGCTGGGACAGCGATCATGTGGTCGTGCTTACGGACGAGCTGCAGGCGATCAGCCAGGAGATCATTCGCAACAACTACACCGAGCGCGTGCATATCGGCCTGGACTTCTTCGACGCCAGCATCAACCGGCTCGCCGCCTGGACCATCGGCACACGCTGCATGATCAAGTCACTGCTGATGGCGCTGCTGGAACCCACGGCACTGCTGCGTGACCTGGAAATCGCCGGTGACTACACCGCCCGGCTGGCGTTGCTCGAGGAACTCAAGACGCTGCCGCACGGTGCCGTGTGGGATTACTATTGCCAGCGCGAAAGCGTCCCCGTCGGGTCGACCTGGCTCGACGAAATCCGCCAGTACGAAACGGACGTGCTCTCGCAGCGCTGAATTCCCCTGCCGGGCGCTCGACGACAACATGGCCAGGCACATGGCCTGCATGCACAGCATGAAACAGGCCGCGACACCGGTCAACCTCTACAAAATCAACCATCGCTTGAAAGCAAAAGCATGAGTACGCAAACTATTGGCCCATGCGCGATCTCCTCGACATCCTCGCCGCGGTCCGTGAATTCGATGAGCGCGGCAAACCGTACGCTGTAGCCACCGTGGTGAAGGTGGCCGGATCCACCTATCGCCGGCCCGGGGCCCGCATGTTTCTGTCCGGGACCGACACGGTCGGCGCGGTCAGTGGCGGGTGCCTGGAAAACGATGTGCGCCACCACGCCACCCAGGTCATTGCTTCCGGTGAGCCGAAGGTCGTGCGCTATGACACCAGCTTCGAGAACGACACGGTCATGGGCCTCGGCATCGGTTGCGACGGCATCATCAATGTCCTGATCGAGCGACTGCCGGCGCTCGGCGAGGCGCCGGCCTACACCGATTTCCTGGCCCACTGCCTGGCCCGGAACGACCACGGCGTGCTGGCGACAGTCTTCGCCAGCGACCTGCCGGATACACCCATCGGCAGCCGGCTGATCCTGCGGTCCGACGGCACCACGACATCGAATATCGGCGGTGCCACCGCCCAGGCAGTTCTCGCCCATGCCGGCCAGGTCATTGATACGCAACAGTCGCTTGTCACCGCCTATGCGGACGGCCGGGTCGAGGTATTGATCGAGGCGATCACCCCGCCCTTGCAGCTGCTTGTTTTTGGTGCCGGTCACGATGCCGTGCCGCTGGTTGCGCTGGCTGCCGCCCTTGGCTGGCACGTCACCCTCGTCGATCCGCGCACCGCCCTCGCGAATACAGCAAGATTCCCCGGCGCCGCTCAGATCATCATTTGTCATCCCGAGCAGTTGCCACAGCATCTCACCATTTCATCACCCGCCGTTGCCGTCGTGATGACCCATAACTACGAGTGGGACAAGGTCCTGGCCACCACGTTGCTTGCTTCGAGCATCCGTTACGTCGGCATGCTTGGCCCGAAGAAGCGCACCACCCGTCTGCTCACCGCGCTCGAAGATGCCGCGGCGCTCCCTGCTGGCCGACGAGATACCCTGCGTTTCCCCGTCGGTCTTGACATCGGCGCGGAGACGCCAGAGGAGGTTGCCCTGTCGATCATCGCCGAGATCCAGGCAGTGACCCGCGCCCGTTCCGCCGGCTTCCTCAAAGACCGCCAAGCCGCAATCCACTGAAACCCTTAAAAGATGTCTCGTTAAAAGAGGTGTAATTTATGGCACTGTCGCGAGCATGGATGCGCCGTGCCACAGGAGCAGCCCGCCTCACTTGTACTCATAACCGCAGTCGGCACAGAAGCGGCTGCCGGCGGTCTGTCGAGTGCGGCCGCAGGACGGACAGTGGCCGACCGCGTGCCGGCGGACAGCCCAAACACAGGCGACCGCGACTGCCACGCTGCCGAGAACTTTGAGTAATTTCATTGAACGCTCCCAAGGCGGCCGGGCCGCGCATGTCGACGGTGGAGTTGTGACCAATTACCCACTGGGCGCAGCGTTTCGATGTGTGGCTCTTGCCGCGACCCGACAAACCGCGCAGCAGATGGACAATTTTCCCGGCAGCCCTGCTGTCGAGCCCCAATTCGAGCTCCGAAAGCCTCCCGAAAAATATTATCAGCCATACGGATATACCGGGGTCATCAGACGGTTTCGTTTGCACCTTGTACGACTCTATAATAGGTTCTACTCCGGCGAATCCAAGCTTCGGAAGCGGTTGGCATGACAAAACACTGTATCGAATACCCGCGAATTTTTCGGGTGCGTCAACTTTTTGACGCACCACGGATCGACGATGCCTCCAGCGCCGTCGAATCACAGCTGGCACAGCTGGCACTTGGCGGGCGGATCAAGCCGGGCCAGTCCGTGGCGATTGCCGTCGGCAGCCGTGGCATCACCGATATCCGGGAGATCATCAAGGCGGTCGTCGATCACGTCAAGGCGCTGGGCGCCGAACCGTTCCTGGTGCCGGCCATGGGCAGCCACGGCGGTGGCACCGCGGCCAGCCAGCAAAAGATTATCGAGTCTTACGGAATCACCGAGGCGTACTGCGGATGCCAGATCAAGGCAACGATGGAAACGGTTGTCGTCTGCCGGTCGGCCGAAGGTTTTCCTGTACATTTTGACAAGTTCGCGTTCGCCGCCGATCACGTCATTGTGACGAACCGCATCAAGCCGCACACGCAGTTTTCCGGGGACATCGAGAGCGGTGTGTTGAAGATGCTGCTCATCGGGCTGGGCAAACACGAAGGCGCAAAGAT
>JASLZG010000053.1 GCA_030754995.1 Lentisphaeria bacterium | reverse complement strand
TATACCCTAAATTGATAGACTTTATTTCTCACCATTTTTAGAGGAGCATAATGGCAACTAAGACAAAGCCCGCCAACAAAAAAACACCAGCTAAAAAAACGGCAGTAAAACCAAAAGCTACACCAAAAAAAACCGCTGCAAAGAAGGCGCCGGCCGGCACGCTGGCGGCAAGGAAGGGACGTGTCAGTCAACGCTCGGCCAGGCGCGGCAATGGCCAGCCAAATTTTCGCGGCAAGAAGAGGAAGTACTACGAGATGCTCGTAACGTTGCGCGACCAACTCGTCGACGAAGTACGGACCCTCTCGTCCCAGTCGCTGACCAGCAACAAACAGGCCGGCGAAGAACTGGCGGACATCGGCAGCGACAGCTTCCTGCGGGAGATGGGGCTGGGCGTCATGTCTGATGAAGGTCATCGCATTCAACTGATCCGCGAGGCTATCGAACGGCTGCACGGCAGGGGTTTCGGCGTCTGCCTGGACTGTAGCGAGCACATTCAGGAAGCCCGTCTCGAGGCCATTCCGTATGCCAAGCTTTGCGTCCAGTGCAAGACTCGTCGCGAGACGGCCCGGGCCGCGGGCATCGATCTGGATGCTGAGCTCGAGCTCACTGAATAGCACCGATCACCACATGCCCGATACCGGTAACCCGACACCTGCACGCCTTTCCGCGTGGTGCCAGGTCTGGCGCCTGCCAGCGGTCGCAGTCGTCGCCCTGACGCTTGTCGATCAGCTCACCAAGTACGCCATCGTTGGCTCGGAAACGCTGGCACGACAAGAGATCGTCCAAGTCATTCCCGGCTTCTTCCGCATTGTCCACGTCCGCAATTCCGGGGCGGTCTGGGGCATCTTGTCGAACCAAACCCAGGCTCTGTCGGTCATTTCCCTTGTTGCCTTCGCAGCGATAGTGGCAATGTTCCCGCGATTCGTCAACGGCTTCACCGAGCGCGGTATCGCCATGAGCCTGATACTGAGCGGCATCCTGGGAAACCTGATCGACCGCACGCTGCGGGGCAATGTCGTGGATTTTCTCTGTTTCTATTATAAGCGCTGGGAATGGCCCTCGTTCAACGTCGCGGACAGTTGCATCTGCATCGGCGTCGGCATCTATCTGATCTCGTGCTGGACTCGCAACGATGGCAAAGTTGCAGACGATCAGCAGGCACCGGCAACCGGCAGTTGACCGTCATGCCTGAGATCATTGCGATCCTGGGGCCCACGGCGTCCGGCAAATCCGCAGTGGCCCTGGAACTGGCGCGACGAGTGGATGGCGAAATTGTCTCCTGCGATTCGATGCAGGTTTATCGCGGCCTCGATATCGGCACAGCCAAGCCATCTGTAGCCGAGCAAGACGGCGTTCCGCATCATCTCATTGACTGTTGCGATATCAGTGAAACCTTCGGTGTCTGCGACTTCATCGAGCGCGCCGGAGCGGCTTTCGACGACATCCACGCCCGCGGCAGGCAGCCGATTCTCTGTGGCGGCACCGGTCTCTACGCCCGCGCGTTAATTTACGGCTACAACATTCCATCGGCCGACGCGAGCGTTCGCGCAGCAGTCCAGGCGTCCTACGATGAGGCAGGCGAGGCGCCACTGCTGGCGGAGTTGGCAGCGGCGGATACGGCAGCCGCGGACCGCGTCCGCGGCAATCCCCGCCGCCTGGTCCGAGCCGTCGAGACCCTCCGTGTGACCGGCGAAGTCACCCGCAAGAACGACCGCCTTCCGGTCCTGCCGACCAGTGAATGGACGCTGCTGCCGACACCGGAAATTAATCGTGAGCGAATCCACCAGCGGACGCTCGAGATGCTCGATTCGGGCTGGATCGAGGAGGCGGAGCAACTGATCGAGCGCGGGCTTTTCGACACGCCGACGGCGTGCCAGGCACTTGGATACCGGCAGATTGCCGCTTACTTATGTGGTGACATCGGCAGCCTCGCGGAATTGGCCGGGTTGATCGCGACCGCGACCTGCCAGTACGCCAAACGCCAACGTACCTGGTTTCGCAATCAGCACCCTGGCGCCACCCCGATAGTCTCGGACCAGCCGATTGACCCGGCGGCCATCGGCGCCGAAATTATCCAGGCACAGTCACATGGCAAATGACCGAAACATCATGAGCATGCACTGGCTATACCGGTGCTGCGCGGCGGCCGTACTGCTGGCCGGCGGTTGCGGCGACCGGCAGGCGCCGAAGTACGAGCGCCTGAACAAGCGGATCGTTGCCGATCTGTTCGAGGCGGTCGAGCAGGGGGACCATGAACTGGCACTGCGCAAGGTCGAACGGCTGGCAACCATGCGACCGGATGTCGAGCTCACCTACTACCTGGAACGCGAGCTGCAGAACAATCGATCCCTGATAGCCGTCAACGATCTGTTGCGCCACGGAAAACTCGAGGATGCCCACGCCGCCCTGAAAACGGCTATCCGTGAAACCGGCGAGAGCGACCGGCTGGTTGCCGCCCTGGCGCAACTCGACGGTCTCCTGGCGATCAGCAATTACCGGGCCGCCATGCCCTACGACGACCCGATGACCGCGGCCCGGGCCGTTGCCGATCTGCCGTCGCGGCGCCTTTTCGAGCACCAGGCCTACAACGCCTGGCAAAAGGCACAGACTAAACACGTGGCGGCGCTCGTCCAGCGCGCGCGCCGCCGCTTGCAGCAGGAGCTGCTGGCCGAGATCGACCTGGCCCTGTGCCGCGACAGCACCCGCGTACCGACGCCGCTCGCCCAGTATGCTGCGGCCGCGATCGACCCGGCACCTGTCGAACTGTGGCGGCAATCACGCAACGGTTCGCTGCCGGTCGCCGCAACGATGGAAATTGAGGACAGCCGCTGGGCCGACCTGCTGCTGTACAACCTCTACATGTCCGGCAGCAAGGCACAGCGGAACAAGATCCAGGCAATGATCGCAGACCGTACACCGGTGACCTACTGCGGCATGCAGCTCGAGGCACACGCCGCGTTTGCCGAGCAGTCGTACACCGAGGGGTTCCGCCTCTTAAAACATCTGTTTACCGAGATTCCGGAACTGGACACGGCCCCGATACTGGACACGTTAAGAGAAACCCGCCCGGCCGACGAATCGCCGGTTCTGAACTTTACAGATGTGCTGTGGCACATCTATCGTGCCGACAAATGAAGAAATTGACTATGCGAGCTTTGCTGTTGCTCCTGGCGACGATCGCCTTCGTCTCCGGCCAGTCGATCACCATCGACGACGACGTACCCCTGCCGCCGCCGCTGGCACCAATCGAGGACATCGGTGCGCCAACGTCACAGACACCGAGCCTGCAGAAATTACTGGAATTCCTGCCGGAGGTCCTGGTGACCTACGATGGCGGTACGCGCCTTACCCGCATCCAGGTCATGGAGGAATTGGGTGTCGGCTTGAATTTCGCACTGCAACAGGGCCGTCGATTCAGCGAAGGCGACTTGCGCCAGATCGTTCGACGCAGCGTCCAGTCGACGCTCGGGCGAACGGTGTTGCTCGACGTCGCCGGCCGCCACGGATTCAAACCGGACGTGGGCCTGGCGCGTGACAAGCTGGCGGAACAAGGGAGTAACGAACTGCTTGGCGCCATGCATCCGTACGGCGTCTCGGAGGAAAAAGTGATCATGCGCATCAGCGAGCAACTGGCGATCGATCACTGGGTCGATGCCCGCGTGCGCGGCCAGTTGCGGGTTGAGATTCGGGAAGTTCAGAACTTTTACGAACAGAACAAGGCACACTTCAAACAGCCGGAACAACGCCACATTTCACACATCATGCTGGCGATCGACCCCGGGGCCAGCCCGGAGGCCGCAGACGAACGCCGCAGCCAGTTAAAAACGACGCGGGAGCACGTCAGTGCCGGTGCGGACTTTGCAGAAGTGGCGCGCCAGATCAGCGAATGCCCGGTGAGCAGGTCGAAGGGCGGCGATCTCGGCCTGATCACCAGTGGCACGATGAATGCAGCATTCGAGCGCGCTGCCTTCGCCCTGCAGCCGGGGGTAGTCAGTGATGTGGTCGTCACCGAAATCGGCCTGCACCTGATCAAGGTACACGAGGTCAAGGGGGGAGGGCCGATCGAGCTCGAGGGCGTCCGCGAACAGGTCGAGGAATTGATCATGAACCAGAAGGTAAACATTGCGGTGCAGAAAATTGTCGAGCTCGAACTGCAGGCGCGCAATGTCGAATACCTCTTCTGAGAGCCCTTGGGCATTGCGGAGTTTGCAGCTATTGTGAGTTCCAGGCGTCAAATCCATGTATCTGGCGGGCAAGGTTCAGGCCACCTGCTTTTTTCCAACGCAACAGGCATCAATCATGAGTGACAGCGACAAAAACAACGACGAATTCCGTTCGGAAATTCAGTCGATGTTCCGCAATCTCAACGCCGGAAATATTTTCTCGACGTTCGGCCAGGCCGAGGCGCAGGGAGAACCGGAAGAACCGGAGTTCGACGAGGAAAACGAGTTCCTGCATCGCATTCGCGAGTTCAACCTGCGGCCGCGCGAGGTTCGGGATTATCTCGACCGCTTCGTCATCAAGCAGCAGGAGGCCAAGAAGGTGCTGTCGGTCGCCATCTGCGACCACTACAACCATGTGCGCGAGTGCCTGGCAAAGCCCAACCGCGAGGAGGAAGAGTACACCAAGCAGAACATCCTCCTGCTCGGGCCCACCGGGGTCGGCAAGACGTACCTCATGCGTTGTATCGCCAAGTTGATCGGCGTGCCGTTCGTCAAGGCGGACGCCACGAAATTCTCCGAGACCGGTTACGTCGGCCATGACGTCGATGACATTGTCCGCGACCTGATCCGTGTCGCGGACAATGACCTGGAACTGGCGCAATACGGCATTGTCTATGTCGACGAGATCGACAAGATCGCCACCAAGAAATCCGGCGGCAACCGCGACGTCTCCGGTCGCGGTGTGCAGATCAACCTGCTCAAGCTCATGGAGGATACCGAAGTCAACATCCAGAGCCAGACCGACCTCGCCGGACAGATGGAGGCGATGATGGAGATGATGCACGGCGGCAACAAAAAGAAGCGAACGATCAACACGCGCCACATCCTGTTCATCGTCAGCGGCGCCTTCGACGGCCTGGCGGAACAGGTCAAGAAGCGGGTCCAGGGCGGCCAGATCGGATTTGGCCACACACAGCAGGAACTCGACGATACGGCCTACCTCAAAGCGGTACAGTCGAAGGATTTGATCGACTACGGCTTCGAACCGGAGTTTGTCGGGCGTCTACCGGTGCGCGAAGTCTGCGAACCGTTGTCGGCGGAAGACCTCGAAGCGGTGCTGTTGCGATCGGAAGGCAGTATCCTGTCCCAGTACCGCAGTGATTTCGCCGGCTACGACATCGACTTCGCGATGGCGCCGGAGGCGATTACGCGGATTGCCGAGCTCGCCAGTAAAGAGAACACCGGCGCCCGCGGGTTGATGACCATCCTCGAACGCCTGTTCCGCGACCACAAATTCGAACTGCCATCGACCCCGATCCAGCTTTTCGAAATCTCCGCCGAGACGATCGACGACCCGGCCACATCGCTGCGCGAACTGCTGCACGACAACCAGGACGCACAGCGCAAGGTCCTGCGCCATGAGGTCGATGCATTCGCCGCGAGGTTCAAGGACGAAGTAGGCCTCGAACTCGAATTCGAAGAGGCCGCCATCGACAAGCTGGTCGACTTAAGCATCGAAACCGACAAGACCATGCGGGCGATCTGCTTCGAGAAGTTCCACGACTTCAAATACGGCCTGCCGCTGATCGCCAAATCCAGTGACACCAGGAAGTTTGTGATCGCTGTCGCCGTTGTCGACAACCCGGATGAGGAACTGTCGCGCTGGGTCGTCGAAAGTTTCAAGAACCGCGACGCCGAATCGGCCGGCGCCGAGCCGGAATAAAATGCCGCGGACCCCGCCGGCTCACCCGGCGCGCTGGATGGCACGGCGGCGGTAGAGGAACTCGAACAGATTGCCTTCGTGCGGCTGATCCCACTCGACACGGTTCGTGGGAATGCCCCCGATGTTGAGCCGGTCGATCTGCGGGCAGTTGACCAGCGCCTCGATCAGCGACGGGTCTTCCGTGATCGCCGAAACCGCCAGCGACGGGCCGATTTCCTGCAGCACACTTTCGCGGCGCGATTCGACGACCGCGACGTACGGGAAAAGGAATTCGCGGTTGCTCAAGGGATGCGTGAAGTCGTCACAACGCACGACTGTCGGCCGCATGAAAACGCTGCCGGCCAGCTCGCAACGTCGCGGCGATTCGCCGGCCGTCAACTCCACCGCGCCCGGCACCTTCAGGCCATCCTCGATCTGGGCATCGATGTAGTCCGCCATCAGCGGATTGGCGAAGGCCGAAAGCTGCGCCTGCGGATCGTCCAGCCGCCGCGGCGCGATCGCCCGCAGCCGCGTCGCCAGGGCTTGCGCCAGCTCGTCGGCCGGCCCCAGGCAGACGATAGTCGATGCATTGATGCAACTGCGGCCGCCATTGGCACACACCGAATCGACCAGGACATCGATGAATTCTAAACAGCGCGAGAGTTGCCGATTGTCAACGATGACTTTGCTGTGGCCCGGACCGTGAATGTTGACCTGCGGACAGTCGGCATAACGTTTGGCAACCGCGCGATCGCCGAAAACGATGGCCGCGCCGCAGGCCTGCACGATGTCGTCGGCACCGGCATGTGACGTCGGGTAATAGGAGAAAGCTTCGGCTGGGCAGCCGGCAGCGATCAGCGCCTGGATAATGCGCCACGGCGTCCACGGCTCCTCACTACCCGGCTTGATGACGACCGGGATCTTCATGGCGACAGCCGGAATCCACAGGGAGTTGACGCCCGGCGAGTTGCTCGGCAGCACGACACCGAGAGCGTCGGCGACCGGGCAGTAGCACATGTTCGAGCCGTGCACCGTTGCCAGTCCGGCGTCGAAGATATCGGCCGGCAGGCCGCGGGTGAGTCCGGCAATGATTTCCGGCATCTGCCGCAGGACCTCACAGATCTTGCCCATATTGGCACGACAAAGCGTATGTGGCAGGCCGCTGGTGGCGGACAGCACGGCGATGTAGTCGTCGACCGACTGGGGTTCGTTGCCGAGCGGCAGGTCGGCCGATTCGAACAGGTCGGCGGCGCGCCCGCAAAGATCGAGAAGGTCGTTGTGGGGCACTGCCTGCAACGCCCGGCGCGCCGTCTCGACCCGTTGCAGGTCGCGCCGGATCAGGCCCGGATTAGCCTGACTGGTGACCGCCACGACCGTTTCGTTGCGATGATCACAAACGTCCTGGCGGTCGAGGCTGTCGTAGACCTCACCGAGGCGGAGTATTGGAATGTGTCGCATGGGCTGCTCCCGGACGCGTGCACTGAACACACTGTCGACATGAATCCCTGGTACTTTGCGAAACTACGGCGACGCGGCACAGCCCTGAAACGCTTCCCCGGCTGCGTAAAAACGCCGTGACTCTTTGAACTCCAATCGGACCACACGCCATGGAATGACGTTGAATCGAAAAATAGAGAACATCAGTACACACCCTCGACGATCTTTTTCCGGGCGCTCTCAAAGGGACGCACTTCGCCGACACCGTCCCAGGGGAATGCATCACACGGGGCGCGGCGCATCGCTTCGTCGCGTTCGAGAAAGCGCGGCATGAAAAACTCGCGTGTCAGCGTCGTCAATTCGACGCGTCCCCACTCGCCACTATCGACGGACTGGGCGGTGTCATCCGGCTTGACGACACGCAGGACGGCGCGCGGCTGCGGCGCGTAGTAGGTGACGCTGTAGTTGTCCTCAGGTTGCAACGGCACGCTGCAGGCGAGCCCCATCAGCGTGTTGCCGTAGGTCGGCACGAACTGTACCCGGTGCTCCAGCACTTCCTCGACAAGAAACCGAACCATCTGCGGGGTCATCGTCGTGCCGCCGCAAAACACCCCCTTGATACCGCGGTCGGCAGGCGATACACGTTCGCCAATGGCTTCCAGCAAAAGTGGCGTGGTAAACAGGCATTCGACATCACGGCCCTTGAGAATCGTCACCGCCTGGTCGACAACATGCGCCTTGTACGCCCGCGCCTGGTCGGATTGGCCGGTGCTGACCAAGCGCTTCACCCAGCGCGGGTCGAGATCGACGAAGTAACAACTGCCGCCACGGATATTAGCGAGGTGCTCAATGCCGAGCCGCAGCCGGCGCGGGCCGCTTGGCCCGACCATCAGCCAGTTGCTGTTCTTTGGAAAGTGCTCGTCGCTCAGCGTGGTCGAGAACTCGGTGTAATCGAGCAGGTGATCCTCCCAGCTCAGCCGCTGCTTCGGCATGCCGGTAGTGCCGCCGGTTTCAAAGACGCAGAACGTCTTACCACCGTAAGCAGCCGGGATCAAACGTTGGTGCGGCAGATCACGCAGGACACTGTCGTCGAAGTTGGGAAACATGCCGATCAGATCGTCAAGGGTCTGAATCTGCGCAATCGGATCGACCCCCGCCCCGCGAGCCCAATCGATCCAGTACGGGGTGCCGGTGTCCGGGGAAAAATGCCACGCCACCGTCTCGCGAATGTGCGCGTCGAGAGCGACACGGGCCGACTGTATGGCAGCCTGGCCAGCCATCAGCTTCGCTTGCCCGGGAAGAATTGATCGACGGCGTCGGCATCGGGCGGGCGGGTGAAGAGCGAGACGACAAACATCGTCAGGGCGCATACCGCAAAAATGACGGCGACCGGCATGATGCCGTCGTGGACGCCGCCGAAGGCGTTGGTGAACAGCAAATACTCACCGCCATAACCGGATTTTGCGAACAGAACAAGCCATGTCGCTGCAGCCGCAATCACTGCAGCGATGGCACCGGCGCGTGTCGCCCGCCGCCAATAGATCGCCGCCAGGACAAGTGGAAAAAGACCGCCGAAACCGCTGAAACACCAGACGCCCAGATCGAAAATCCCCTTGTTCCAGACCAGCGACAGCAGGTACGTCACGACGACGATGGCCAGGACGAACAACCGGCCAGTCATCAGCTTCCTGCGGTCGGACCATTCCGCATCACCTTTGAGGCGCATGGCAATATCGTTGGTGAACATCGAGCCCATGCACATGAACTGGCTGTCCAGCGACGACATGATCGCCGCAAGAATGCCGGCAGTCAGCAGACCGCTCAGCCAGGGTGTGTGCAGAAGCTGGCCGACCATCTTGCCGAGAATAGCGTTGGCGTTGCCGCCCGGCGCCTCGATGCCATTGCCAACCGCCCAGATGCCCATCAGAATACACGGCACCCAGACGATCATGATACAGATCGGATGCGCGATCACGCTGAGCCGGAAAGTCTTCGCACTGCGCGCCGTCAACCAGTGCTGGAACAGGTGCGGAAACATACCAACAGACAGCGGCACGAACAGGTACGTGAAAAACTGCCACTTGCCGATCATACCTTCACGCATCAGGTGCTTCGGGGAGGTATCCGCTACGGCCTGTGAGGCAGCGGACGCACCGCCAAGAGCGTTGGCAATCAGGACAAACGCGATCACTCCGGTGATCATGAAGACGATGGTCTGGAAGGTGTTGGCCCAGGCAGTGCTGCGGACACCGCCAAAAAAGACATAAGTCAGGACGACAACACAGATAACCAACCCGGTCAGCCACGGCGGGATGGCGCCCGCGTGCAGCATCACGCCTTCCTTGACCGGGTGCGGGATACCCGCAAACGCCTCGGGGAACATGCCGCCACTGAGGCCGCGGACGACGGCGCCGGCGCCAACGATGCCGATGAGCAGGTACGGAATAATCAGCGCAACCAGAACCGGAAACAGCAGAAACCCCAATGTCGGCGATTGGAAGCGGTCGCGAAAGAACTGGCATTGGGTCACATACCCATATTTCTTGCCAATCGCCCACAACCGGATGCCGACGAGAAAGAACACGGCGGAATGGATCAAGCCCGACCACGATGCCATCAATCCATACACACCGATGCCGCTGGCGTATGCTTTACCGGTCGAACCGACCAGCGCAAAGGCGGTCATTGTCGTGCCGAACAGGCTCATCAGCAGCATGAACGGCCCGATACTGCGGCTGGCAACGAAATAATCGGCACTGGTACCGCGAAAGAAACGCTGGCTCGCGAAACCGATAAAGAGCAGCAGAATCAGGTACCCGATGATGACGTAGAGTGCTACGACACTCATGAACTGCCCTCCACCGGTGCTGTTGCAACATGATCGCCGGTATCATCAGTTGCGTCGGCCCAGACTTCTATGTCGCCGGGCCAGGCGAACTTCACAGCCAGTGCCCAGACGACGCCGGCAAGAATCGAAAACAGCGTGTGGTACGCCAAGCCGATCGGCATGAAGCCAAAAACCAGATCGCCGTTTGCCCACAACCACCAGTCCTGGTGCAGAACAAACAGCGCAATCGCCAGGATGCATACCAGTTTTCTCATCTCAATTCCCCACAGCGAAGAGGTGGCTCTGAGTCGCAATGTACAACGTGTCGTTGGCAGCGACCGGACTGGCGTACAGCGGCGCGTAAAAATCGATCTCCGCCAGCTTCTTTTTCTTCTTGCCGGTTGCCAGCACGGTCAGGTAGCCGTCCTCGTTGCCGACGAATACTTTGCCATCGGCCACCAGCGGCGACGACCAGACGTTGCTGGCAGTGTCATGCACCCAATAGGCCTTGCCGCTGTCGGCGTCGAGACAATGCAGGCGCCCGGTGTAATCGGCGGCGTACACCAGGCCATCGGCAATTGCCACCGTCGAGATCGAGCGGTGCAGGTCCGTGTACTGCCAGACAATCCCGGACTTCGAAATATCACCCGAACCGGTGGCGTCGATACAGCTCAGCGCACCCACCCCCTGGCCATGCTCCGGGTCCTGTCCGGTGGCAACGTAGACGCGTTTATTGTAGATCACCGGGGTCGCGATGACTTCGCTCGGCCCTTTGCCGGCAGAGGCGTACTTGACCGGGTTGCCGTCCTCGCCGGTGCGGTATGCCGCCGGGTTGCAGTCGAAGCGCCAGGCCTCCGGCAGGATGTCGAGGCCGTCCTCCTTCACCGGTTGCGGATCGAAGCCGTAGCAGAACCCGTCGCCGGCGCCGAAAACCACCAGCTGCCGGTCGCCAAACGTCCCATGCGCCGGTGACGACCAGTTGCAGTGGAACAGGCGCTTGCTGATACCCGACGCCTCTTCGCCGATAAGTTTACCCGTATCCCTCTCCAGCACGATCAGGCAGGGCGCCTGCGGGGCGGGAATGTTGACGTGCGACCAGTCCTGGCCATTGGACGTGGTCACGTACAGGCGATTGCCTGCAACCAACACAGAGCTGCTCGCTATGTTGTGGGGAAAAACACCAAGCTCACTGCGCATGTCAAATGCCCAGATGATATCAGCATCCTGTTCACCGATCGCCATCGCCGGTTTACCCGGCCCGGCCATGTATGAACCCTCGTCCTGGACACCCTGATTGCCGTTGGCCAGGCCTTCGACATCCATGCACACAACTTCACAACGATTGGTCACGACGTACACGCGGTTGCCGGACACCGCCGGCGAGGAGCAGATGCCCAGGTACTCCCAGTCACTCACCTTGCCGGCCCCAAGCTTGGGCGTGGTCAACTGCCAGAGGAAGTCGCCGGTCTTCTCATCGAGGCACATGACGATGCCCCGGTCACCCTTGTGCGCCGCCATCCGTGGCGACTCGTTGTTGGTGCCGAAGAATACGCGGCCATCGGCGATCGTCGGGTTGCCGTAACTCTGGGACCCGAGTTTGAAGATCCATCGGATATTGACCGATTTCGCCTGGTCAATCTCTTCGGTGTTGTAGTTGATCGGCCCCGGCTTGAACGTGTCGGGCAGAGAAATATCCGTCGCCGCCATGTTGCGGCTGGCGTCACGCCCCCACATCGGCCAGTCGGCGGCGGTGGCAACGGAAGCGGCAACGCAAAGCAGCAAAATCAAAATGCGTCCAGTCATCGGTGTGTCCTTGGGGAAAGTAGGTGTAATCCGATCAGTTAGGCGTCACGGAAATGTTGTCGACGTACACGCGTTTCTGGCTCTGCGGCGAGAAGCCGAAGAGTCCGGGAGATCCCTGCCCGTGGGCACGCGCATGGGGTACCTCGATGGTCCAGTCAGCCGGCTCTTCGGTGCCGCGCGCCCAGGCCTTGGCACGGATGACGCCGGCGCCGCCTTCATCGACATCGACGCGGGTCTTCATCGTGTACCAGGTATCGGCTTTCCACTTGAAAGGCACTGCGACCTTGAGCCGGTCATGGTTCGAACTGACTTCGAGCTGCTGCCAGTTGCCCTTGAGCGCGATGATATAACGCTGGTGCACCAGGCCGACCGTCGACATGACACGGCGATTGCCGTCCGTCATCACGTCTGCCGTCATCGTGTAGTTGGTCGAGTGCGGATGGCCGATGAAGGTCATCGCCCGCTGGAACAGCAGACGATCCAGGGTTTTTGCCAGCACTTTGCTGCCGTCGCGCTCGCGCACCTCCCACTTGAACCGGGCACCGATCCACGGCAACGGCGGATAAGCAAAGTTGACATCCGTCTCCTGCTTGTGCGGCACCGTCAACTTGTAGCCTTCAAAATCCTCGCTGTATGGAGGTACCGGCAGGATGCGGCCGCGCGTCGTTCCCTGCAGGCCGCCGCCGGTGACCTTGAACATGCCGGCCGACGGCGCGTTGATCTCGTCGGCACGGATGATATTGCCGTCCTTCGGTGTGGCGTTGAGCTTGATTTTCACCTTGGCGGCGGGCGGAATGAACTTCTCCCATGATGCTGCCGCGGCAATATCTTGTTCGACCACGCGCCCGTCGGCATCCAGGGCCTGCAGCTGCATGACTACTTCCTCACCGGGCCGCAGCATCAGTTCGGCCGGTATCGGCCGCAGGCGAACTGGATTGCCCGCCGCAACATCGGCCGGTGGCTTCGCAGGCGGCACTCCGGAGGTGCCGTTTTCCCTGCCGAAGCAATAGATTTTCTTGGTTGTGTGCACGAAAATCTTGCCGCTCCAGACGGCTGGCGCGCCAAGGCAGGTGCCCTCGAGCTCGACCTTTGCCAGTTCCTCCGCCCCGGCATCGGACGGACGCAGGATGTAAAAGGTCCCGTCCTTCATCGGCACGTACAGCTTGCCGTCGGCATACAGCGGTGAGGCGTGCAGCTGTGAGTTGCTCAGCTTTCTCGACCACAGGATCTCCCCCGTATCGGCGTTGACACAGGCCAGCTCACCGGTGTGCGTGGTCTGGTATACACGGCGGTCCACCAGAACCGGGGAGCTGGTGAAGATGCCCAGCTTGTTGCGCCACACTTCCGCTTCCGGTCCGAAAACCAGCGGTGTCTTGTCATCGGGCCCTGGCATCCGGTCCATGCGCACCGCGACCATCCGGCCGATCTCGGTAGTGTCCAGGTTCTCCTTGCCGTGAATCGCAATGACCATGTCCTTATACAGCAGAACCGAAGAGTTGACGCCGCCGCGCAGCAGTTGAAAACGTGACAGCGGCGCGCCGGTACGCGCATCGACACAGACAATGTTGCCGCAACCGGTGCCGGCATAGAACACGCGTTTGCCGGCGCGATCCGCGAACACCGGCGTGGAGAACGAACTGTCGGTCGGCCGCACGCCCGGCGCCGACGCCCATACCAGGCTGCCGGAACTCTTGTCGAAGGCGTAGAAGCGGTCGCGCCCCGGCCCCTGTTTCCCCCAGAAGGCGGTGATGCCGCGGACTATCACCAGCTCGCCGTCGATGACCGGTGAGCCCGTGCGCCCGTTGGGGAAGGTCAACCGCCCGAACTCCTCCATCATCGAATGCTGCCACAGGATATTGCCGGCGGTGTCGAGCGCCACGAAAAGGCCGGGTGAGGTCATCAGGTAGATGTTGCCGGTATCCGGATCGACAGTCGGGCTGCCAATGGAATAGCGGTTGTAGATAATGTCGCTGATGAAATCAGTGAAGCTCACCTCCCAGATCTTCTTACCGGTGACCGCATTGAGGCAGGCCAGGATCTCCTGCTGGTCCCGGCCCTCGCCCCGGTAGCCCCAGGCATAGACCCGGCCCCGGTCAATGACCGGCGTGCCGCGACCGGGCAAGTCGTAAGTCCAGCGATGATTCTCACCACCCACCGTCCAGCTGTCGACCAGTCCGGTCGCGGCGGAAGCGCCCATCTGCCCGGGGCCGCGCCAATTGTGCCAACCCGTCGTTTTACCGTCGAGGCTGGTCGCCTGCCCGGGTTGCGGTTCCACGACAGGGTCCGTTTTGCGGTCTCCGCAGGAGCCGCAAATGAACCCGATCAAGACGAAAAGAGCGGTCGATTTCATCGATTACTCCAAAGCTGGCGAGTGGTGAAGTAAAGAGACCCTGAATATAGCACTACGGTGCTGCTATGCCATTCCCCGGTGGGCATGTCGTATCGGCATTGCGGCAGGACAAAGCCAATGGTATAGTATGGGGCATCATCCGATGGACGATGGACGAATCGGACAACCTCCACCCTCTCTCCCTGCGGTCAATATGAATTATCGACTCATGGCAATACCGGTTGCGGCCGTCATCCTGCTCGGAGGATGCGAATTTCTGAAAAACGATAAGAAAATCGTCAAGCTCGAAATCAAGCAGGTCGGAATCATGATCAACGGCGGCGAATGGAAAGCGATCAATAAGAAAATGGCCAGGGGCTTCATCTGGGAAACCAGTGACGGTGCCAGGTATGGCCGCACGAAAAAAGGCAAAGAAGCCGGGCGGTACCTGTTTATCAAATCCCTGCGGGACGTACCCCAACATCGTAGTTTCGAGTTCGTTGTCGAGGAAATCGGGAAGATCGACAAGACCACCTGCATCGCGCGCTGTGAAGCGCGCCTGCGCATAAGCAAGGGGACCGATCGCTTCGACACCATCATCTGGCAGATGGCGCAGACCTGGAAACAAATGGGGAAGGACAACACCTGGCGACTGGCCAAGGTCAAGGACAATGGACCGAAAAAAGGTTACAAAGGCCAGGCCTACAACACCAACCCCTCCCACAAACAGTGAAAGACCCCCGTTCCGGGGCGCCGCGCGCTTCAGCGCCCGGCTAGGATAACGAACCAAGTTCAAAGGACGACGAACAAGAGCCCGACTTCAGGTCGCTCTTTGCCTGCTGTTGCCCGGCAGGCACAGGATCAAGGCCAGCCCGCGGTCGGCGGCTACGCCATTGCCCGTTCGATATCGATGCGCCCTGCATCGATCAGCTGCCGGAATTGCGCCACCGACTCCGCCACGCCCTCCGGCAGCGTTCGCCGGGGATCGCCCGGTTCAGTTCGCTGTCGTCAACCTCGCCCGGCAACGGGATCGGCGCATCAGCGATCGTGATCGTGCCGGCGGCTTCCGGCAGCACGCTCTCGATGGCTGCAACGAATTCCGCCATGTCCGCAACCGCCCCCCCCATGTTGAAGACCGGCGCCCCGTCGAGCTCGGTCCGCGCGGCCAGGATCAGACAGTTCGCGACGTCCGCCGCATACTGATACGTCCAGACGCCCGACAGCGTGATCTCGTAAGGGCACCCGACGATGGCGGCGAGCACCGCCTTGGTCGGTGTCGATGAAATTCCCTGGTCACGCCCCGGCCCGTAGACGGTGTACGGACGGAAGCCGATGCTGCGCACCTGATGGTCCTGCCAGTAAATCTTGGCCGTGTCTTCATTGGCAACCTTGCTGACGCCGTAAATCGTATTCGGCAACAGCGCCGCATCATGAGCCAGCGGCCCTGCCGGATACTTGTCTGCGGTGCCGTACACCGCCACTGAACTGCAATAGACGAACCCCTGAATCTGTTCGGCGTGGCGCTTGACCGTCTCCAGGATCACCGTGGTGCCAACGACGTTCACCCGCAGGCCGAGCACCGGATCGGCACGGCAGAACGGCACCTGCAGCGCCGCAAGATGAATGATATGGGTGATGCCGTTGTCGACAACGGCACGTTCGAACTGCTCGAAATCCGTGATGTCGCCCTGGACGAAATTGATCGCGTCGATGTCCGTGTCGTCCATGACCAGCCGCAGACGATACGGGTTGTCAACCAGGTCGAACGTCGTAACGGCAGCGCCTTCATCCAACAACTGCTTGATGGTCCAGGCGCCGATGCAGCCCATGGCGCCGGTGACAAGAAAATGTTCGCTCATTTTATCAGTGTTCGCGGGTTTCAGGTTTCAGGTTTCGGGATAGGGTATTTCACAATCGACCCGCAATGTACTGCAATTCTCCAAAACTCCATCACCATTCATGCCCGATCCACGACAATTCATCGGTCAACCGATCGAAGACCTCGACACCCCGTCACTGCTGCTGGACTGGCCGGCGTCACAGAAGAACATCCGGTATCTGGCCGAATACTTCAGCGATCGACCCTGCCGGCTGCGGCCCCATGTCAAGAACCACAAATGCACCACTTTGGCACGCCAGCAGTTGCAGGCCGGCAATTGTGTCGGCTTCACATGCGCCAAGGTCGGCGAGGCCGAAGTCATGGCAGCGGCCGGCTTCGACGATCTGCTGATTGCCAACCAGGTCGTCGGCAAGGCGAAAGTCGCGCGCCTGGTCGAGGTCGCCAGGCAATGCAACATCGCGGTCGCCGTCGATCACGTCGACCAGGTCGATGAACTGTCGGCCGCCGCGACTGCCAACGCCGTCACCATAGGTGTCCTGGTCGAAGTCGACATCGGCATGGGACGCTGCGGCGTCGCGCCGGGACTCCCGGCAGTCGACCTGGCGCGCCTGGTCGCCGCGGCGCCGGGACTGGACTACCGCGGATTGCAGGCCTTCGAAGGGCACCTGGTCTATATCAACGATCTCGACGAGCGCTCACGACTGACTCGCGAGAGCATGACCAAGGCCGTCGAAACGAAAGCCTTGGTCGAGGCCGACGGTATTCCATCACCGACGATCAGCGGCGGTTCGTCCGCCACCTACATGGTTTCCGGCACCATGGACGGTGTCACGGAGCTGCAGGCCGGAACTTACCCGACCATGGACTGGCGCTATCACGAAATTGTCCCCGAGTTTGAGATCGCCATGACGATACTTGTCCGCGTCATCAGCCGGCGACCGGGCGAGGCCGTTGTCGACATTGGTGTCAAAGGCGCCGGCGGCGAGTTCGGAGAGCCCCTGGTCGGGGGCTATCCCGACATTGAGATACCGTTCTTCAAGTCGGAGGAGCACCTGCTGCTGCGCAACGCGCCGGACACCTGGCGCATCGGCGAACCGCTGCACCTGGTCTCCAGTCACGCCTGCACCACTTGCAACCTGCACCGCGACCTGTTCGTGCATGAGGCCGGCAAAGTCATTGATGTCTGGCCAATCGAAGGTGCCGGACGCTTGAGTTGAGGTTGATCTCGGCGATCTGACCGGCTATCGCATCCACCTCGTGCCGGACGTCGGTCCCGCTCCCTTCCACAGCTGTAGAAAACGGTGTGTCTGTTTAATCTGAAAGGGGGTGCAGTGCCATTTGGATCAGACCTGTTTTTAATATCATAACAAATTCATGTAAGGCATGTTATGAATCTCACGCTGCCAGAAAAGCGGCCTTGAAGCATCAAACGCGGCAGTGCTGAAATGCAGCCTTGTTTTGGGCCTTTTGACGCCTTGATAGAGATTGCCATTCTTCCGATTCTTTACTTGCAAATCGAAATCTACGGCAGTAATCTCGGGAGTGTGCGTGAGCGCAGACTGGTGCCCTGTTTCACCTGGCTTATAGCTCATTTGTGCGGCAATGCATTCCTGATGTTGCATCTTGGTCAAGCGACAGTTGAGAGAGGCCGGTCAGATGCCAAGATCATTCTTCACATTGGAGTTCGCAGGTCTGGTGTGCGCAGCCACCATGTTGACGGTGGCTGCTTACGGTGCGAACCTCGGAGCGCCCCCCCCCATGGGCGCTGCCCGGCGACCCTGGTAAAATCACGGCCGACATGCGGGCGTTTTTTGCAGACGCTGCCGTTCGTTTTCCCGGCAGTCCGGGCAATCTGGCGGCCGAGGAGAAGGTCGCAAAGCGCTTTGAGGCCAGCGGCTTCGCCCACGGCGAAATCACCTTTGAAGCGCCCACGTTTGTCCCCGGCAAGACCCGCCTTACCATCAACGGGATGGCGCCAATATCCCTGCTGCCATTGGCGCCCACCCAGTTCCGCCCGGGGAATTTCACGGAAAAGCAGTTTACGACCAATCTGGTGTATGCCGGCCGCGGGACTTCCGAGGACCTGCTGGCGATCACCGGCCAACCGCTTGATGGTGCCGTAGTCGTCATGGAATTCGACAGTGGTGACGCTTGGCTGCGGTTTCTGCGCTTCGGTGTCAGGGGCTTTATCTTCATCGGACAAGATGAGTATTACCATCGGGATGCCATCTCGAAGGTCTATGATTCGGAGGTGGCGGTTCCGCGCTTTTTCGTCGATGCGGCGACGGGTGCCGGATTGAAGGAACTCTTGAGCCGTGCCAATGCCCCCGCGGCAGTGACTATCGATGCCGAGCCATCCCGATGGCGCAACGCCTTCCTGCGCGATCACTGGGTCCTGATACCCGGCAGCGAACCGGAGTTGGCGGCTGAGGTCGTTGTCTTTGTTGCCCCCATCGACAGTGCCTGCGTCGTGCCGGAGCTGGCGGCGGGTGGCCGTGCCGGTGCCAATCTCTATCTGCTGATCCGGCTCCTGGATGAATTTCGCAAGGAGCCCCCGGCACGGTCGGTGCTGTTGGCGGCAGTCAACGCGCACACTCAAAGCGCGCTTGGCGACCGGATGCTTGCCTGGCACCTGCTGACGCCGACGACCAAGGTCTCCGCGGTTCGAAATTTGCTCGCCGACAAGACACGCTTCGAGAGTATGCTGCTGCAGCGATACCGGAAGATCAATCCGGAGAAGCTGCTCTCAGAGAATCCGGATGAGGAGACGGTCGATTATCTGATTCGATTACAGACACTCACCGATCGATCCACCGGCCATGAGATTTCGGTCAAAGAGCCGATCGTCACCCTGGCGAAGCGGGACGTTAACCGCTCGAAAATCGACAAGATCACTGTCCAACGAATGCCGGAATTGCCGGCCGCCGAAAAGAAACGCCGGTTGGCAGGGCTTGACCGGACGTACCGGCAATATGTGAATGTGCTTACGTTGTTCAACAAGGTCGGCATTCGCACCACGCTGAGGGATTTATCCGCAGACGAGAAGCAGATCCTTCGGAACTATGTCGATGAAGTCATCGGCCGTTACGCCACCTGGTCGACGCTGAACCAGCGCGACCTGGATATTGATAAGGCGAACAGCGCAATTCGAGACGCACTGGCCGGGCGAACCGTTGCGTTTTTGATCACCCTTGACCTGGATTGGGACAGTGAGCGGATCGGCTTCAGTTGGGGTGACGACGAGCAGGTGCCACGAACGGAGTTTCAATACCGCTTTGGCTTGAACAGCACAGAGATTGCCAACGCCCTGGCGACCGAGTTTGGCGGAGAAGCCGACAACCCCTGGGTCGACACCATGACCAATGTCGGCGGCTTGGGCGAGCCGTATTTTTTCCCCTCTCTCCGATCATCGGCATTGGGGATTTATCAGCGTTCGGAAAGCATCCGTACGCACGCCGGAACGCCGGCGTTCAGCCTTGCCAACGTCTTTACGGACCAGCTTCAAGCCTTCACGCCGGCGGATACGCTGGACCGCCTGGATGTCGACGTTGTCCATCGGCTGATGACCTTTGCCCCGATTTACCTGCGTCGCCTTTTGCGCGAACGCAAGCTATCGGCCTCATCGGAGTTGCTGCTGCCGAACTTCGGGTCGTTCACGCGAGCCATTCAGATAAAGGCGTTTAAGTTCGACGATTTTGCCGCCTCACAAACGCCGCAATTCCCAGTGGCCGGAAGTGTCATTATTCTCTCCGGTCAATATTTCCTGCTCACGGACACGCGTGCCGTCCGCATATTTTATGGTGTAAGCGACGGTAATCAGTTCGACAATCAGGCATTTCATTACGACGACGATTTCATCCGCATTGATTACGCCATGGACATCGGCGAAATCCAGGAGCGCTTGATGTCCAGGACTCTGCCGGGCAACCCGAGCCTGACATTGCCATTATTCCCGTGTCGTGAAGTTCCGATTTACGAACGAAATGATCCGTCCCTGATTTCGTTCAACTCGATCGGCGTTACCGCCTATGAACCCCTCCTCGGACCGGAGCTCAACACGACCCCCCGAAAATTCGGGATGTCGGGGCTCATCGCAACCGGACCGGTGTCGATC
>JASLZG010000052.1 GCA_030754995.1 Lentisphaeria bacterium | reverse complement strand
CCGGCAGGCCAACTTCGCGGAAACAGGCTTTCAGGCGGGCTGCCACCGAGCTGGTTCCAACGGGTTCATCATCAACCGTACCGATAAAACACGTGTGTGCCTGGCTGGCGCCGGGGCCGAGTGTCAGCGACTGGAATTGTCCGTCGCGTGCTATCAGAATTTCCGTACCGGCCGCCACCGGCCAGCTGAATTCCATCCCCAGATGGATGCCATCGACTTGCCAGACGATATCCTGCGCCTGCAGCCCGGTCTCACGGGCGGCCCCGCTGATGGCAAGGACGCGCCGGGCGTCCCAGCGGTGCCGGTACTTGTCCCACCAGGATTGCCACGCTGCCGGCAGGGGTTCGCATTCGGCTCCCGTGCAACTTCGCAGGAGGTCGTGTATCTGCTGTTGCTCGTCTTCGTTGGCGGCGTTGCCGAGGGCGTCGAAGAGCAGGGGCGGATTCGGCTGGACGGCACCAGTGGCAATGACATCCAACATCCAGCCGCGTGCCGGCCAATCGGCCTGGCCCAGGAAGGCCCGCACGAACCTGTCGCCTTGCGGATCAGTCATCCGCAGGGCCGTCATCATGGCATAGCGTGCCACTGAACTGTTGTGGTGGAGGGCCGCTCGCTGGATGTCCGGCAGCAGGGCAGGGTCGCCGAGTTGTTCGGCGACCTTCACGGCGGCGGCGACAACGATATCATGGTCGTCGCGGATCAGTGCCCGGCAGATTGCGGTAGCCGCGGGTCTCGGGTGGTCGGCGAGGCAGCGGGCGAGCTGCAGTCGCACGTGCTCATCAGGATCGGTGGCCAGTTTGGCCAGGGCGCTGTCGATGCCCGGGTCCCGGCGGGCGGACAAAGCGGTGACGGCGGCGACACGCCAATCGCTCTCGCCAGATTTGAGTGCCCAGAGGAGGAATCGGGTGCTGAACTGTTCCGTATCGACGCGGCCACCAGTGGACTGCAGGACGCCGAGACGTTTTTGGTCGGCGATTCGGCGGCCGAGATACAGGCTGTTCACGCCCAGGATGAGTGCGGCGACGAAAATTGTGACGGCGATGCGACGACGGACCAGGGTTTTGCGAGTGCGGCGCCACAGCCAGTGGATCAACGGCGCCAGGACTTCACGACCGCCGAGAAAGCGATCCAGGTCGTCCGCCAGTTCAGCGGCCGAGTTGTAGCGGTTGTCGGTGTGTTTCTCCAGGCATTTAATGCAGATTGCTTCGAGGGCGCGGCTGACCTTGGCGCCAGCTTTCTCGAGCGGCACGATGTCGTTGTTGATGACTTTCGCCAGAATCTCCGGCTGAGTTTCGCCGACAAATGGCGGCTGTCCGGTCAGCAGTTCATAAAGCGTGGCACCGACGGAATAGATGTCCCACTGCGGGTTCGGCTCGTCGGTGGCGCGAGCTTGTTCGGGAGACATGTAGCAGATTGTGCCGATCATTTCACCGGACCGTGTCAGGCGCGCGTTGTTGCCTTCAACGAATGCCAGGCCGAAGTCGGTGAGTTTCGGAACGGGCCCATCCATGAGGATGTTGGAGGGTTTCACATCGCGATGGATGATCCCGTGTTCGTGGCTGTAGGCCAGTGCCAGTGCCAGGTCACGGACGATGGTGGCAACCCGGCGCTGGTTGAACGACCCGCCGCGGTCTTCGAGAATCGACTGTAGAGTGGCGCCGCCGGCAATCAGCTCCATGACCATGTAGGGCACGCCGTCATGGTGCCCGGTGTCGCGGACGGCGGCGATGTTCGGGTGCGCCAGATTGGCCTGCGCGGCGCCTTCGCGCACGAAACGGTCGAGCTGTGCCGGTGAGGCGTGGCCGCCGGCCTGGAGAGTCTTGATGGCGACATGGCTCTTGTCGCGCTTGTCGATGGCACGATAGACGGTGCCCATGGCACCGCGGCCGAGCTCGGAGACGATCCTATAGTGATCGATGTCGCCGCCGACGAGAGATGCCTGGCCGGTGAGGTTGCCGAAAATGTTTCCGGAGACATTGTCCTGGTTGGTGGGCTCGATCAAGGTTGCGTGACCGGCGGCGTGGGAGGCGTCGGGGCGTGGCAAAGCGGCGGCGAGCCTGGCAGCGAATTCCGGGTGCTCGGCGATGTAGGCGGAGCGGTCGATGTGCTCACCGCGCCGGATATAATCAGCGACCAGCCGGTCGATTACAGCCGTGTCACTTAGTTTGAGCAGACGTCGCATCTGTTTTGGTTTGTTTTGGGGTTTCGTTATTGCGTTTTGCGGAACCGGTCAGGCCGAAAGTCCACAAAACCGCCCGTGATTAGCGCATCCAGCGTGCCAAGGCTAACAGTGCTGGTGCAGAAATGTTCAAAAGCGTTCATTGCTTCTCCAGGGTGTCGACGGACACGGCGTATTTGCTCTGAATCAGCGACGTGCTGCTGGCGTCGCGTTCGCCGGTGACCCGATGGGTGACGTCGTAGTCCTGATACAGCGACATTGTCACTTCGTTGTTCGGGCTGCCGGGTTGCCATTGGAGCGATGTCGAGAGGGGCACACTGCTGTAGCGCATCGCGCAGTACTCGAAGCGTGTGTATATGTCGAGCGGGTTGGTTGAAACACCGCGCACCACCTGCGGCGACGTCGAGGCGACGTCGAAACCGGTGATAATCTTGAAAGCATCGGCTGAAGAGTCATAAGTTGCTGCTACATAGGACGTTCCGTTCTCGCCAAACATCAGTGCCTGTTGTCCGGCGGCACTTACAAGTTGCAGGGGGCCGAAGGCCTGCAGGGTGAAGCCCGGGTTGACCATGTTGCCATCATATACGGCGGTTACCGGCAGTGTCGGGTTGCCGTTGCGGGCGCCCAGTTCATCAACCGAGGTGTCGGCGAACACGGTCAGTGCGGAGGAGTTCTGGTGCCAGCCGCAGACCACCAGCGGGTCATTGTTGTGGACGGAATTCGGATGGGCGCCGACGTAGCCGAATGAGTATGTGTCGCCGTTTATCGAGATATCGAGCGGACACTGTAAATTCTGGCCTTCGCCGAGATAGCCGTCGGCTGTGAGGGTTGGCACGATCGGGTCGGTGATCGGATACATCCCATTGTCATAGCCGTAGCTCTGCATGGCAAGGCCGACCGAGTGCAGGTTGTAGGTGCATATGGCCTTGTAAGCAGAGCTCTTTTTGGTCATTAATGAAGGCGCCAGGCTGGCCATTAGAACCATGATAACTGAAATAACCAGAACAAGTTCCAGAACCGTAAAGCCATACCTGTGCGTCTGCGCACTAAATCGCTTAAACACTATTCCACCCTTTACCATCTCATTGTGACTGGAACCGCCTGTGGGCGCTTATCGCGTCCAGCTCGACCCGGTCAAGGTTCACAGGTCACCGGAATCCATGCTAGTACCTGCTCTACACTTCCTGCATCGTTTAGGCGCACGTTCCGTACCAGATGCAGTGCAACGCCGGGAAATTCGGTGCGATGCCTGGAGAACGGCCTTGCCGGCTTGATCTGTCTCCGCTATATACTGGCGTTGGCGGATTTACGACATTTGCCCCGGAGCGGCGCCGTAGATGTGTTGAACGCCTGAAAGCCCCTGCAGCGGGGCGGTTCCGGCCGCCGAAATCGAACCGTGCCACCCTGTATTTCTGCAGTGAACAACGGCCGCGCAACGGCGTCCAATTCATCAGTGTGAATGTGGCCGTGCAGCTGCGGCAGGGGCATTGACAGGATGCCGGAACTGCCTGTAGATTGTAGTTGGACCAGACAACTGAGGTCGATGATGATTAGATGGATTTGCTTTGCCGTCGCCGCCGGGCTGCTTGTAACCGGCACCGCCGGCCGTGCGCAGACGCTGACGTTGGAACGGTCGGTGGTGGATTTCGGCCTGGTCTACGACAACGAATCCGTTGTCGGCAGGGTGAAGATCACCAACACCGGCAATGCCCAGCTCAAGATCGACAAGGTCAACACGACCTGCGGCTGCACCGTCGGTCGTTTGCAGAAGCGGCAGCTGGAGCCGGGTGAATCGACGGTTGCCACATTGACGTTCGACCCGACGGGCAAGAATGGCGCCGAGTCGAAGGCGGTTACCTTCGTCACCAACGACCCGGTGCAGGCGAATCACAAGGTCACCGTCAAGGCGCAGGTCATCCCACTGTGGGAACTGGAACCCACGAAGCTGGAGTTCGTCGTCCGCACGAAAGCGACAGGGTTCAAGCAGGAGAGCCTGTTTTTTCGGATCATCAACAATTCGGAAGTGGAACTGGCGGTGCTCAGCGTCGACAGCCGTGAGCCGAACATAAGAATCGAGAACAACAAGCCCGTAGTGATCTCCCCGGGCGAGTCCCGGCAGTATACCGCCAGCGTTCATGGGGACTGGGTACCGGACAAACGGATCTCGTCGAAGGTGATGATCGTTGGCCGGATCGGCGACAAGGAGCAGGTGAAAAAGCTCCGGCTGCAGGTGAAGCTGCAGTAGCCGGCCTTGCGGCGCATCGCGTTCCCGGCCGCGTTGCGGAACAGTACGGTACAAGCGGGAGTTTGTCGTCCAGCAAAGGTTCCAGGGCCCGCTGATTCTGGCATTAATGCCCTACTGCCACTATTTTATACGTTGTTCTTGGAAGGCGGCACCGGTGTGCCGGCGCGCCGATTACGGCGCTTCACTGCAGCGAACCGGAGATTCAATGAAAAGTGATGAATTACCGTCAGGCAGTGCAGATACCGCTGCCGGGGAGGTGTACGACACGCTCCTGGAGACGGAATCCTTCAAGCTCGAGCGCATTGTCTCAAGCGGCCAATGCACGCCGGAAGGCGAATGGCTGCAGGAGAGCACAGGCGAGTGGGTGCTGTTGCTCAGCGGCGTGGCCGACATTCTTTTCGAGGGTGACGAGGAACCTTTGCAGCTCAAGCCGGGCGATTATGTGCATATTCCGGCGCACCGTCGCCACCGCGTCGTGCGGACGGACGGTGAGGCGAAGACGGTATGGATGGCGCTGCACTACCGGAGCAAACTCTTTGTGCGCGACGACGTCGGCAAGCTGGTCACCAACATTTTTTCGGCCACAGGTGCCTGATGCTTGTGCCGCCGGGAATCTGCTTTCTGTTATCCGGCATGATTACCAGCGGGTGTAGCTCAACGGTAGAGCCCTAGCCTTCCAAGCTAGTCATGAGGGTTCGATTCCCTTCACCCGCTCCAGCTTTCCCGGGCGCTCGGCTAATCGCCGAGCAGCGAGTTCATGATCAGCAGGTCGAGTTCTTCGTAGTCGCGCGCCGCAATCAGCGCATCGACCTGTGCCTGGTCCAGGGATTGGTTCACCTCGACCAGCTTCAGAAAAACCTCCCGGCTGTTGCCCAGGTGCTTGGTCGCCACGTCCTCTTTCTGGGTGCGCATTGCCTTGATGTCGAGCCCGACCCATTCGCCGTTGGTCCCGTAGTCTGCCAGGTCGAGCACGCGCACCTGGTTGAAGGCACGGCGCAGGTTGGCGCTGCCGAAAGCCTTGTCCTGATCGTACTTCAGGCTGTTCTGGTCGTTGAGGTGGACACTCCAAAGCTTGCCGAAAGCCATGGCGAACCCCATTTCATCCGACGGGTCGAGCCCGGCCAGGATGGCATGAGCGCTCTCGATGAGGCAGCCGACGCGGTCCGGTTCACTGGTGAGGTAGCCGATTGCCAGGGCGTGACCGATCGTCGGAATGTACGCTACGTCCATCGGTTCGTTCGGTTTCGGTTCGACCAGGAAGCGGATATCGGCGTCGTAGTCCAGCCCCATCTGGATGGCTTCGGCAATTCGCTTCGTCGCCAGCACCGGATCCTTCGCTTCGCGGATATAGGTACCCTCGCGCGCCAGCCACAGGACGATGTCGGTCGTGCCGACGCCGCGGGCGATGTCTATGCACCGCTTCAGGCGGTCGCGGGCGTATTCGCGGCAGGCCGGGTCGTTGGCGGTAAAGCCGCCGTCGATGGTGCGCGGGTCCTCCCACAGTCGTGGCGCCACGAATTCCGCCGCCAGCCCGTGGCCGTCGAGAGTTTTCTTGAGGGCCTTTGCCTGTGCGGAGATCTGTTCCGGGCTGAGGTTGTTGAGGTCCGGCACCGCGTCGTCGTCGTGCAGTTGTATGCCATCGAAGCCGAGCTGCTTGTAGACCTCGAGCTTCCCGGCGAGCGCGATGGTGTCACGCACGGGCGGGCCGAACGGATCAGCGCCTTCGTGGATATTCCACGGGCCAAAGGAAAAGCGAAATTCACCGGCCATCAGTTGCCTCCATAACGGTGATTTGGTGGGCCGTTGCCACGGGTCGGGCGCAAGCCTGTTTTTTGCGCCACGGCCACTATACCATCACGGCTTGCGCGCCACCAGTCTGGCCTCGTGCCGGCCGTCGAGCCAACCCTCCTCGTAGCGCACGATGTCAAGGCCCCGGATGAGCGTCGGCAGCTCGTTTTTCTCGAGGAGGAACCGGGCGCCCGGGTGGCGGTGCCGCTCGAGGTTGGCATGTGTCGGGTGAACTACGACGAGTACGCCGCCGGGCTTCAGATGCCCGGTGAACTGTGTCATCAGCGGGCGGTGCAGATAGGCGGTGTTGAGGATGACGTCCCAGGGGCCTGCCGGCAGTGGTTCCGATTCGAGATCGACGGCCACCGTCGAGATCGCGAGATTCCCGGCGGCGGCGGTGCGTCGGGCCAGTTCCAGGCCGGCGTCGGCAATGTCGGCAATGGTGACCGTCAGTCCGCGTTGGGCCAGCCACACAGCGTGGCGCCCGGCGCCGCCGGCGACGTCGAGAGCGGTGCCGGCGGGCGGCAGCAGCGATTCCACCGTGGCCAGCCAGGGGCACGGTGCGGTGGCGTCCGGCCCGCGTTCGGCATAGCGCTGGTTCCATTTTTCCCGTTGCCCAGGGCTCATTGAGTTCCGGTTCGGTGATTCGGACCGCTTATTTCGGGTTGTGGGTTGCATTCGAAGGCGGCGTGGGTACTTTTTTCTTTCCAGACTTTCACTGTCCAGCCATCTTCAGGCCTGGACGAATCGCGAAACAATACTGCCATATGCAACGTTATATCGTCGCCGCCGGATTGACAGTAGTTCTGGCTTGCACCTGTTGTCGCGGGGCCATCAGCGCCGAGCAGGCCGAGAGTCTCCAGCCCTTGATCGACCAGGAACTCGAAGAGATTCTCAACGAGCTGGTCGACACGACGGAGATCAGCGTGGAGTTGGGCCTGCGCTGGCCGGTGCGCCCGCCGAGCAAGCCGCGCGACAACATTGCGATCACCGTGAGGCGACAGGCGGAAATTCAGGCCCTCGATGATTTTCCGCCCAAACTCGAGGTGGGATTCCGGGCCGATGCCGAAAAACTGTTCAAGGTCTACGAGATCGCCACGAAAGTCACTATCAGCCTCAGGGACGGAATGACCGTCAAGGGCAACCTTCGCAGCATCGACGAGAAGTACATCCATATCGACGCCCAGAAATTCCGTATCGCCGATGTCGATGAGTATACCCGCACCCTCACCGACCCGAGCCTGGCAGATCGCGCCAAGGAGAAATACATCCTCGAGAAGAAGGTAGAGCTCGGCAAGCAGCGCGCTGAGCGGGCGGTCGAGGCGGAAGAGGAGATCGCCGACAAGCTCTATTCCGATGCCGGCTATCTCCTGGTCAGGGGCGAATGGATTTCTCGCGACCAGTATTTGCGGAATAAGGTTGAGGAGCGGCGCCAGGACCTGGCAAAGATCCTGGTGGGTCCGCTGCAGAAGAAAATCTACTACGAGAACGGCTTTGTCCTGTACGACGGCAATTGGATGCCGCGACCCGAGGCGATCCAGTTGTATGAGCAGTCTAACCAGGGCCAGGGGAGCGGCTCGTTCGGCGGTGGTGGCGATGCAGGACCGAATTCACCTGGGGGCAACAATGACGGGGCAATGTGGGACATCGAGTGACCATCGCGGATTGTCTCCCGAGCTGCTGCAGCGGTTGGCTTGCCCTGCTTGCGACGAACGGCCGCCGGTAGAGGAGATCGCCGACGGGCGCTTTCTGCAATGCACCGTCTGCCGTCGCGAATACCCCGTCGTCGACGGTATTCCCGTGATGCTCGTGAGCGAGGCCGTCCCCGCGTCTGAGCGCGCTTCGCGCCCGGCTGAAAAGCAAAAGAGTTAGAAAGTTAAAGAGTTCTTTTGAGGCCGTTCACCCTTTCAGCTCTTCAACCTCTGTAACCCTTTCACCCTTCGATGTTTCCAACTTCTCACCCGCGGATTTCCCTATGAAGATCGGTATCATCGGCGGCAGCGGATTGTACGAGATCGATGGCATCACGGACCTGCAGGAGCACGCCATCGACACGCCGTTCGGGGCGCCTTCCGACATCATCATGGGCGGGTGGCTTGGCGACAACGAGGTGTTCTTCCTGCCCCGCCATGGCCGCGGCCACCGGCTGCTGCCGGGTGAGCTCAATCATCGGGCAAACATTTTTGCGTTCAAATGTATCGGCATCGAACGCATTCTCAGCTTCTCCGCAGTCGGCAGCTTCAAGGAAGAGTTGGCGCCTGGCGATTTCGTGCTTATTGATCAGTTTGTCGACCGAACCCGGCATACACCGAAGCACACCTTCTTCGGCGACGGAGTGGCTGGGCACATCGCCTTTTCCCACCCGACCTGCGATGTCCTGCGTCGTACCCTCAACGAAGTGTGCCGCGGCTACCTGCCGCAACAGGATGCCACCGCCAACGTGCACAGCGGCGGCACTTACCTGAACATGGAAGGTCCGGCCTTCTCGACCCTGGCCGAATCAATGCTGTACAAGAGTTGGGGCATGGATGTCATCGGCATGACGAATATGGCAGAAGCACGCCTGGCGCGCGAGGCAGAAATCTGCTACCTGACCGTTGCCATGGTTACAGACTACGACTGCTGGCGCGAGGGTCACGAATCCGTTTCTGTCGAGCTGGTCATCAAAACCCTGATGCAGAATGCCGCCAACGCCCGCGAGATCATCAAGCTCGCCGTGCCCGCAGTGGCTGCCGAAGCTCGCGACTGCCCCTGCAGCAGCGCCTTGGCCTGTGCCGTCATCACCTCGTCCGATGCCATAGCGCCTGAAGCCGCCGAACGGCTGCGGCCCATTGTCGGCAAGTATCTGACCTAACCCACCGGCCGCCGTGAATGGCTTATGAACGCTGTCGTGTCATTGATCGTTGTCGCCGCGGGTTCCGCGGCCCTGTTCTGGCTGCTGCCGCCGTCGCCGCTGTTGCGGCCGGGGCGCCGGTTTCCAGCGCTCGTGCCCGCAGCCCTCGCAGCGGTTGTTGGCGCTGTGCTGATCGTTCTCGAGCTCGGTCATCTGCAGGAGTTCATCGAGCGTCGCAACTGGCCCTCGGTCGATGGTGTCGTGGTCAAGTCGGAAGTGGTCGGTGATCGGGCGCCGCACCCGCTGATCATGTTCGAGTACACGCTCGACGGAGTCAAGCATGTCGGCAACACAAATCTGCATGCACCCGGATTCGGGCTGCGCACGAGCCGCGAAGAGGTGGCGTACGCCATCGTCAACGCGTTGCCGGTTGGTGCCGAGGTGAAGGTTTTCTACAATCCATCCGACTCGGCTGAGGCGCTGCTCAAGCCGGGTCCCACCTGGGACGTGCTGGTCAGGCTGTCGCTCGGCCTGATGCTGTACTTCATCGGCATCTACGCCCTGCTGACGGTGCTGCTGCTGGCTGGCAGGGACACGGACGGAACCACACCCGCCAGCACGGAATCAAAAACAGAAACCGCAACCGCCTAGAAGCCATGCATCGTTGTGCCATCGCCATCCTCATCTTTCTCGCCGCCGCGGCAATCGCGCCGCCGGCGCCGGTCAGGGACGGTGCCGTCGAGGTCGAGCTCATTTCGGCCACGACCGCCGCTGTCCCGGGAGAAACACTGACGGTTGGGCTGCGGATGCGTTTCGACAAGAAGTGGCATACGTACTGGCGGTACACAGGTGTCGGCTACGGCGCCACCCTCGATTGGCAGCTGCCGGAAGGGTACAGCGCGGGCGACTTTTCGTGGCCGGTGCCGAAACGCTATATCACCGACCTTGACCCCGAGTATCAATTCGTCAACTACGTCTATTATGACGAGGTGCTGCTATTCCTCGACATCCAGGTGCCGGAAAGCGCCAAGCCCGGGACCGGGCTCAAGCTCGCCGCTTCGGGCAACTGGCTTGTCTGTCTCGAGGAGTGCATTCCCGCCGGCACCGACCTGACGCTGAACCTGCCGATTGCCCACTCTGCAGCGCCACACCCCACCTGGGGCGCGGAGTTCGCGGCCGCACGGAAGAAGCTGCCGGAGCCGCAGGGCGACTGGCAGGTCGACGCCGTCCGCAAGGGCGGCATGTTTCAGATCCGTGTCGTCAAGCCTGAACCGAGCACTGCGGACCCCGCAAGGGTCGCGTTTTATGCGGACGCGGCAGAGCAAATCAACGACGTCGCACCGCAGCCCTTCGAAAAGAAGGACGGATTCTGGATGTTGACGGTTCCGGCGGCGCCCGACACGACGCCCGCCGAGCTGACCGGCATCCTGGTGTTTGACGGGACGACAGGTATCGAGGTGAAGATCCCGGTCGTCGACAAGTTTCCGGGGGCGGTTGGGGTTGCCGCCGATGTCGGCGCGGATGACGACGAAGCGGTCGAAGCCGGCAGTGGATTGCTCGTTGTGCTGCTGGGGGCGTTTTTCGGCGGACTTATCCTTAATCTCATGCCGTGTGTGCTGCCGGTGTTGTCGATCAAGATCCTGGGTTTTGTCGAACAGGCCGGCGAGGACAGGGCGAAGATTAAAATGCACGGCCTGGTGTTTGCCGCCGGTGTGATCGTATCGTTCTGGGTTGTCGCGGCGATTTGGTTGGGGCTGCAGGCGGCGGGTACCGCCGCCGGCTGGGGATTCCAGATGCAGAACCCGCCGTTCGTGGCGGTCATGGCGATGTTTCTGTTCCTCTTCGGGCTCAACCTGTTTGGGGTCTTCGAGATCGGGGCGTCGCTCACCGCCGCCGGCGGCACGGTCAAGTCGTCCGGGCTGCGAGGGACCTTTGTCACCGGTGTCATAGCGACGGTCGTGGCGACACCGTGTTCGGCGCCGTTCATGGGGACCGCGCTGTTTGCCGCATCCACGATGTCACGGGCTGCGGGCTTGCTGATTTTCACTGCCCTGGCGCTGGGCCTGTCGTCGCCGTATATCGTCCTGGCGTTCTTCCCGAAGTTCATTCGCTTCCTGCCCAGGCCCGGCGCGTGGATGCTGCGCTTCAAGCAGTTCATGGGTTTCCTGCTGATGGGCTCGGTCATCTGGCTGGTGTTCGTCTACGGCGGCATTACCGGGCAGTTCGGCATCACGGTCCTGCTCGTCGGCCTGTTGCTGGCCGCCGTCGGCGCCTGGGTTCTCGGTGCCTGGGCGACTGTTTCGAACTCTGGCCGCCGCCGGCGGAGGGCCCGGCTCGCGGCGGCCTTGCTGGTCGCCGCCGGGCTCGTCGGCAGTATTCAACTGGCACCTGCGAGGGTAGTGGAGACCGGGACCGGCCCGGCGGCCGCCAAAAAGCATATTGCCTGGGAGCGGTTCTCGAGCACCAGGCTGGCAGCGGAACTGGCCGCCGGCAAGCCGGTGTTCATCGATTTCACGGCTGACTGGTGCTGGATTTGCAAGACCAACGAAGCGAGCTCACTGCGCGGTGGCGTTGCCGAGCGCATGAGCGAGCTTGACGTCGTGCCATTGAAGGCGGATTTTACCGCGCGCAGCCCCGAGATCGTGGCCGCCCTCAAGGTCTACAAACGCAACAGCGTGCCGACTTACGTCCTGTATGTACCCGGCAGGGAAGAGCCGATTGTCCTGCCGAACCTGCTGACACCGGGTATAGTTCTCAAGGAGCTCGGCAAGATCGAGCGCGAATAGGCGCCGGCCGCGATCTTCGATTTGTAGCGCGGCCAGCGGTGGTTTTCGTTCAGGACCAAACAGGAGATGACATGGACAACATACCCGGGCGGCTCGGCATCGCCTTCGTCGTGTCCGGTCCCAGCGGCACCGGCAAATCCAGCATCCTCGACCGCGTCCTCGAGAACGACGACAACCTGCGGTTCTCGATTTCATGCACGACGCGCGAGCCGCGCGGCAGCGAAGTCGACGCCCGCGATTACAACTTCATCAGCCATACGGTGTTCGAGGAGCGTATCAAGGAGAACGCTTTCATCGAGTACGCCCTGGTCCACGATCACTATTACGGGACGCTGCGCTCGGAAGTGGAACAGTACGTGACCAAGGGGCAGGACGTGATTCTCGACATCGATGTCCAGGGTGCGGCCAAGATTCGCGCCGCCGCCGGTAAAGACGACTTGTGGCAAAAGGTCACGCAGTACCTGTTTATCGGGCCGCCGTCCTTCGAGGAGCTCGAACGCCGGCTGCGGGCGCGCGGCACCGACGCCGACGATGTCATCGAGCGGCGGCTGCTCAACGCCCGTGTCGAGCTGCAGAACTGGCACCAGTACGACTATCTCGTGGTCAATTCCAACCTCGACGAAGCGGTTGCCCAGACCCGCGCCGTCATCGCCGCCGAACGCATGCGGATCAGCCGCTGCGCCGCCGCCGACCCGTGGCTCTGAAGACAGTCCAATGCCGGTTCACGGCGCCACGACGTCCATGACTGTCTCTTCCTCGACATATACCCAATAGCCGCGGCCGGGCTGCAGCACGGTGGCGTTATGGAAGCGGTTGTCGGCCCATCGCCAGAAGGCCGAGGCGTTGGCAATGACGGGCACCGCCATCTGCTCCGATACCCCGATGAGGTTCCAGCCCGGTTGCAGCGGAATGCGCCCGGTAAACGGGATGACCCCGCGGATGTTGACGGTTTCGTTGTGCAACGCATAGAACCAGTATCCCGTCGCGCCGTGCATGGCCTCGCTGGCAGCCAATTGCGCGCCTGACCAGCGCCAGAGCCGGCCGCCCAGCAGATGCGCCGTGCGGCCGGCGTCCGCCAGCACGCTGGCGACGTCCGGCGTCACCGGTTCGAGCGGCGCCGACAACAGATTCCAACCCGCGCTGACCACGAAATTGTCATCGGCCAGTGGCACCAGGTCGATACGGAAATCGACCGCCGTGCCTGCTGCAACCTGCAGCGATGATTGACTGGTGAGGTAGGTGATCTGGTCAAGGACAACCTCGTCCTGGTCGTCGACAGCGCTGACCACCAGCTGCTGGTCGGCCGGTATCGCTGCGGGGTCCCACGAGAGGGTCACAGGCTGAGCCCCGGCGATCACCGCCAGGTCCCAGGGCGCGACGTTCGAGATGCTGCGGATGTCGTGGGTCACCGACTTGTCGCTGACTTGGAAGTAGGCGAACCCCTCGGGATTGCCAGGCACGAAAGTGAGCGTATCGACATCGAGGTCGAATCCGTCGGTGGCGCTGCTCTGCATGCCGATCTGGATTGCCTCGTTCTCGGCGTTGGCCAGGCTGAACTCGAAGCGCCAGGCGCTCGCGGGAGCAGGCTCGGCGATGGTGCTGACGTTTGCAGTGGCAGACCACAGCACGTTGTTGGCCTCGTCCGTCTCGGCAACGACATTGTCGATATCGACCTTGACGCCGACGAACAGATCCGTTGCTGCTGCGGCTTCCAGCGGCACGTAGACCCGGCGGCCGATGATGCTGGCAGCGCCGCTGCCGATATCGCCGTCGATCGGCAGATCGGGCAGCAGCACGATATCGTCGGCGTCGCCCCACGTCGTGTTGCCTGAGAACCGCACCTGTGCGGTGAACGGCAGGTTTGCCGCCAGGTCGTTGCCGCTGTTGTTGATATCGAACGAGAGATCAATTGCATCGCCGGCCGGATATTCGCCGGGGTTGAAGAACAGCGCCGAGGCCGCCAGGTCGGTGGTGTCATTGTCGTTGACCGTTGCGGAGTCCGCAGTTGGGTCGCCGAGGACATAGGCAGGATCCGCCAGCAGCGACAGGGTCACGTTCTCGGCCGGTTCGACCTTGTCGTCGTCGACGGGAATCAGGTCAACATTTGCGGCGTCCGCAGTGTCGGGGATGATGACGTTGCCGGGGAGGTTGTAGTCGTCGCCGCTGCCGGCGCTGCCGCTGGTCGCGTAATTGACCGTCAGGTCGCCGGCTGCGGGCCCGGTGCGGGCCACCTGGAACGTTGCCGGGTCACCGGATTCCGAGGCGCTGTCGTCGGTGGCGGTCAATGTGACAACCGGCAGGTGCATGCCGAAGTCGGCGTTGGTAATGTCACTGCCGGCGGCCACGGCCTGGGAGGTTGGGTTGGTGCCGCCGGTTACTTGCCGATACTGCAACGGGCCGGCATCCTGCTCGACCTCGACCCAGAACGTACCGGCGGGCACGGCGGTGAATTGGAAGCCGCCGGCTGTGTCGGTGGTCACGGTGGCGCTGAGCGCATCATCATCCTGCGGTTCGAAGCTGTTATCGCCATCGTCGCGATACAGGCGTACGGTGACATCGGCGATGCCCGGTTCGGTGGCGGTGTCATTGCCGTCGGCGTCGAGATCGTCCCAGACCGTACCGTTGATTGTTGCGTTGCCGACAACGGTGGCCTGGATATCGAATTCGAAAAAGTTTTCGTCGCGATCGTTCGTCAGGAAGGAGACGGTCTCGGTCCGGACCCCGGCAGCACCCGCGGGAACGTTCAGTGCGAAAGTCGTGACGCCATCGGGTTCCAGGAGCTCCGCCGGTTGGCTGGCGACCGTGACCCCACCGGTTGCGGCCAGGTTCTGGATCGTCAGGTTGCCGTTGCCGTCGTTGCGGACCGTGAAGCTTGGCTGCAGCGCCGGGCCGTTCTCCGTCGTTTGCCCGATATCGACCGCCCCGCCATCGGCGACATGCTGCGTGTCCAGCGTCACTGCGACATCCGCATCGAACAGCGGGTCGCCGTCCATCACCAGTACGCCGCCGCCGTAGACGGGCAGGTAGATGACGTCATCGACGATCGTCGCTTCGTTGCCGGGTGTTGCTGTGAACAGCGTATAGTCGATGACCGGCGACAGTGGGTTGGCGCCGTCGATGAAGGTGAAACCGCCGCTTTGGTGACCGACAATGCCGATGCCGCGACCGGCGCCGACGAGCCACGGCAGGTTGTCGAGCAGGAACTTCCGGCCAAGCACTGGACTGTCCGGGTTGCTGACGTCGAACACCGAGACGCCACTGGCTCCCGCGGCGTTGCCCAGCTGGGCGACGTAGAGCGTATCTCCGTCGTGTGCCATGCCAAACGGCTGAGCCAACGCGATTGCGGAGGTGAAGTTGCTGAGATCTGCGGGGTCCGCAATGTTGACCGTGACCAACCCGTAGTTCTGCAGGGCCAGGTAGGCGCGGTCACCGTCGAGCTCGACATTGGTCACGGGTGGGTTGGGGACTCCGCCGACGATGAGGTCGAGGCTGTCGAGCAGTATGTTGTTGGCGGGATCGGCAGCGTCGAACGTTGTGAAGCCGCCCGTAGTTTCAGCGACATAAAGGATTTTGTTGTCGTCGATCTCCACATCCCACACGGCGGCATCGATGCTTGTGTCATCATTGGCATCGACGGCGAGAAGTTGCAGCAATGTGATGTTGGCCGGATCGTTGACATCGAACACGGAGATACCACCGCTGGTATCGCCGACGAAGACGACGGTCTGGGCCGGGTACTCGGCGACGGCGACACTGACGGCGGTGCCCGGCGTGTCGACACTGCCGAGAAACAGGGCATTGGCCGGATCGGTGACGTCGAAGACCTTCAGGCCGCCTGCACCATCGGCGACGTACAGCCGGTTTTCGTAATGTTCCTGGGCATAGGCGCCGTCGCTGGACAGCGGCTGCTCACGGAGCGGCGTGATCAGCCGATGCACGGCGATTTCGTGGTCGACGACATTGCCGTCGCCGTCGTCCATGGTGACGGTGACACGGGCTTTGCCGACAAAGTCCGCCGCCGGTTTCGCCGTCAGCGTCGCGTCCTGGGTGTTGTCGAGCACCTCGACCGAGGCCAGCACCGGCGCCGGTGTCGGTTGATCGATGATGAAATCCAGCACCGACCGGCCGCTGACGACGTGCCCGAAGATCATGTGTTTGCCGGTCAGGTGCGGTGTCGGTCCGGCGGTGAAGAAGAATTGACTGTTGTTGGTGTCGACCCCGGAATTGGCCATCGCGACTACGTTGTCGCCGTCGAAGCTGAGGCCGTCCTGCAGCTCGAACTGATCGGCGAACGGTCCCAGTGTCGAGCCGCCGGTGCCGTTGCCATTGACGGCGTCGCCGGTCTGGATGATGAACCCCGGCAGGTTGGCGACGCGATGGACGAGCACATCGGTGTAGAACGGGTCACCGGCGATTTCGTTGCCTTCCGCGTCGAACTTCCTGGTCGCCAGGTCGATGATGCGCGCCGTGGAATCGCCGCCGCGGGTCTCGAACAGTTCGACCAGCACGGTGCCGATCGGTGTGCCGTCGTCTTCCTCGAAATTGAAATTGGCGAAGCGGTTCCCGGCCGGCACCAGGAGTTCGACCTGGGAATTGTCGCTGACGGCGGTCACGCCGACATTTGCGGAGTCGCCGTCGGCGACGTCGAGGCCGACAGTAATGGCGCCGTCGCCGATGTAGATGAACTGTGGCGGATCGGCCAGGGATGGCGCCTGGGCGGCTGCGTAGGACACAGTCATGGCGCAGAGGCCGAGCAGCAACAGCGTGCGCATCAGATCATGTCCAGGAAATTCTTCATCAGCCGTGGTCCGTGGTCCAGCGTCAGCACCGATTCGGGATGGAACTGGACGCCGACCGTCGGGTGTTGGCGATGGCGGATGCCCATGATTTCGGCATCGTCGGATTCGGCGGTTATTTCGAGACATTCGGGCATCTCCTCGCGACAGGCGACGAGCGAGTGGTAGCGCCCGCCGTCGAACGGGTTGTCGAGTCCCTCGAAGAGCCCTTCGCCGTTGTGCCGGATCTTGGACGTTTTGCCGTGCATGATCGCCTTGGCATGGACGATCCTGCCGGCGAAGGCCTGGACAATCGACTGATGTCCCAGGCAGACACCGAAGACCGGGACCTTGCCGCTGAATGCCTGGATCGCCTCGACACTGATCCCGGCTTCGGTCGGGGTGCAGGGACCGGGCGAAACGATCAGGGCCTTCATCGGCAGGGCTTGGAGCTCACTCACCGTAACCTTGTCATTACGGTATACGGATATTTCCGCCCCCATCTTACCCATTTCCTGGACAAGATTGAAAGTAAACGAGTCGTAGTTGTCGATCATGGCAATCATGAATCACCCGGGTTCGTGTCGATATTGAGCCCGCGGGCCGCCAGTTCCAGGGCGCGGCGCATGCCGCGGCTCTTGTGCAGGGTTTCGTGATATTCGTTCTCCGGCACACTGTCGTAAACGATGCCGGCGCCGGCGGTGACGGTTGCCGTGGACCCGTGTTTGACGACGGTGCGGATGGTGATCGCCATGTCCATGACGTTGCCGCCATACGAAATATATCCGAGGGCGCCGCCATACGGGCCGCGGGCTGCGGGTTCGAGCTCGTTGATGATTTCCATGGCGCGCACCTTCGGCGCCCCGGACAGCGTCCCGGCCGGGAACGTCGCCTTGAACACGTCGATGGCGTCGTAGCCCGGCAGGACCTCGGAGTCGACGTGCGAAACAATGTGCATGACGTGCGAGTATTTCTCGACGACCATGTATTCGCGCACGGTGACGCTGCCGACTGGCGCGATGCGGCCCAGGTCGTTCCGCGCCAGGTCGACGAGCATGACGTGTTCGGCGATCTCCTTGGGGTCGGCCAGCAGTTCGACCGCCAGTGCCTGGTCCTCGGCATCGTCACTGCCGCGCGGCCGGGTGCCGGCGATCGGCCGCACTGCGGCGTGGTTGTCGGTGACCCGCACCATGACCTCCGGGGAAGACCCGGCAATGGCGCGCTCGTCGTCGAGTTGCAGAAAATACATGTAGGGTGACGGGTTGATATAGCGCAGGGCGCGGTAGATATCGAAGGCATCGGCGTCGATATCGGTGCTGAAATGCTGGGCCAGCACGACCTGGATGATGTCACCATCGACGATGTAGCGCCTGGCTTTATCGACCATCGCCTCGTAGTCGTGCTGTTCCATGTTCGACTGCATATCGATCGCACCGGTGTCGTCGGCGACGGCCTTCGCCGGGGGGGCGGGCTGGGCCAGCAGTTCTTCCATGGCATCGAGCCGGGCGCAGCCGTGCTCGTACGCCGCCGCGACCGAGTCGAAGTCGCGGGGATGGACGCAACAGACGATTTTCAGCGTATGATTGATGTTGTCGAAGACAACGAGCTGGTCGGCGATCATGAAATAAGCGTCGGGGAACGGCGCATCGAAACTCTTGACGGTGCCGCAGCGCTCGAAGAAGCGAACCGTCTCGAACGAGAAATAGCCGACCGCGCCGCCGAAGAAACGCGGCAGCCCCGGCACCTGCACCGTGGTGAAATCCTTGAGGTAAGCCTGCAGCGCGTCGACCGGGTTGCCGGGCAGGACGGTCTCGCCGGCGTCGGTACGCAGGACTGCCTGGTCGGCGTTGACGATGAACTCCTTGCGGACGTCGACGCCGAGGATTGAGAAACGCCCCCAGGTTTCGCCGCCCTCAACGCTTTCGAGCAGGAAAAAGCGGCCGTGCTGCCGGAGCTTGTTGGCCATGCTGATCGGGGTCTTCTGATCAGCAAGCTGCTCACGCACCATGGGAATGACGTTGTGCGTCTTCGTCAGGGCGGCAAATTCATCCGGGCAATGTGTCTTCATCGGTACAGGGCTGTCCGTGTTGAGAGTCGGGCTAATACGATAGCGCCGGAAGCAGACGTGAACAATCATTGCAACTTGCATCTGTGTCGGTAATTCCGTACAGTATACAGTACATGAAAATAGCTGGTACCGCGTACTGGGGCACCGTGGATGGCGAGTTGCTGCGGAACTGCCCGTCCTGGCCAGGCGTTTTCCCCAGAACACCTGCGACCATTGGCGCCAGATCACCATAGAACACATGGGCCGGACGATGACGACTATTGGCAATCCGAACTTGCGCAGCTCTCTCGAACAGCAGGCGCAGCTCAACCAGATATATGAACGCCTGCAGTCTGCCGAACGATTCGAGGAGATCCAGTGGGAGCTGGAGCGGGAGCTGCTGGACTTCCTGCAGGCGGAGCGTCTGACCATTTACCGGCGGGACCGTCACGGCCGCGAGATCATTTCGTACTACCGCAGCGGCGACGAGGCGGTCGAGGAAATCCGCCTGCCACTGAGCTCGACATCGGTGGCCGGCTATGTCGCCATGAGTCACCAGTCGATTCTTGTCGACGATGTCTATGACGCCGATTCACTTAAAGTGGTTCACCCGCAACTGACCTTTGATCACAGTTTCGACGAAGCCAGCGGGTTCCTCACCCAGTCGATGGTCGTTGTGCCGATCAAGTTCAAGGACACCCTGCTCGGCGTACTTCAGGTGATCAACAAGAACGGCGGTGGCGTCTTTACCGAGGATGACCAGGGCCATGCCAATGAGATCGCCAAACTGATCGGCCAGAAATTCCGTTTCGATCTCAAGACCACGCTGAGCCCCTTCGACTATCTGATCAAGAAAGGCAAGATCACCCTCGAGCAGCTTGAAGATCTCGATGACAGGGCGACGACAGACGAGATCTCGATCACCCTGCTGATGTCCGAGGAACTGGGCATACCGCTCGAAGAGATCGGCGCTTCGCTCGAGCAGTACTACCAGGTGCCGTTCTTCCCGTACAACCCCGACCTCCAGCCCGATGCCGAGGTGCTGGAAAACCTGAACACCAGTTATCTGGCAAGTCATTTCTGGGTACCGCTCGCGGGAAACCAGGAGAAGGCGATCATCCTGATCGACGATCCGAACGACCATGAACGGATCATGGACATTCAGAACGTTCTCAACGCCCGAAACTACGAATTCCTCGTCGGCCTGCAGGAAGACATTCTAAAGTACCTCGGCTTCGAACCGTCGGTTTCCGCGCTGGAAGAGCCGGACATGAACCTGGAGGACCTGGTCCACCAGCTGCAGACGGACGATCCCGATCAGGACGCCGAAGTCGGCAGCGATGATCTGATCGACGAATCCGCCTCGACGATTGTGCAAATCGTCAACCGCCTGATCATCGACGCGCTCAATCTCAACGCTTCTGACGTCCATATCGAGCCGAGCAAGGACAAGGCGCCGGCCGCCGTCCGGATGCGTGTAGACGGGGTGTGCCGCGAGGTGCTGAAGATTCCGTCACAGAACGTCCGTGCAGTGGTTGCCCGCATCAAGGTGCTGTCACGCCTCGACATTGCCGAAAACCGTAAGCCGCAGGACGGCAAGCTGACCGTGAGATTGCGCGGCAGGCCGCTGGAGTTGCGTATCGCGACGCTGCCGACGGTGAACGGCGAGAGTTGCGTCATGCGTGTATTGGCTAGCGGCGAGCCGCTGCCGATTGACAAGCTCAAC
>JASLZG010000527.1 GCA_030754995.1 Lentisphaeria bacterium | reverse complement strand
TGTTGACCGGGTCCGCGGAGACCGCAACATGGGGTGGCACCGGATCGACGGGGTCTTCGCCGATTTCCTCGCCGCGCGCATTGAGCCGCGGCGGCGCACCGTCGGGGAAGGCGGATTCGAGCACGCCCGTGAACCGCGCCGCCATCGGATATTCCGTGTTCGAAGCCTCGAACGCCGTCAACATTGCAACCGGATCGGGGAACGGCCGCACGGCCTCGATCGCCAGCAACTGCGATTGCAGCGTGCTGTGCAACAGCGCGGTCATAACCAGCGGCGAATCGTCCGCCACCGTCAGGTACCCGGGCGACAACAACCCGACGCGGTCGATCTCGGACGTAACGACATCGTCCGGTTCGATACCGGCGCCTTCGAGGCGCATCCACGGCAAGTAGTCGGTGACCACCCGCCGCCCGCTACTCTGTGCGTTGACCTTTTGTGCCGAGATGCGGTCGCCTACCACCTTGTCGAGCGGCATGTCGATGCCCCAGGTCTCGAACAGGT
>JASLZG010000526.1 GCA_030754995.1 Lentisphaeria bacterium | reverse complement strand
CCGGTGACAGACACGGTATCAAGCCCGTCCTTGCATCGTTGACAGGTGAGGCGAGTGGCTTCCACGGGTGATAGGATTTCGATATCCAGTCCATCAGTGTCGTGAGTGGGTAGGTATTGATTGACCTTGGCGATGAGGTTGCGGTCGTGGGCGCGGTTTTCATCCAGCCAAAATATTGTCTTGGCTCCGGTAGTGCGGGCGCGGGTTACTGCTAGTTTCACCCAATCAATAATTGCTACATCCTTGGTCTGGCACATGCGCCAGATATCGCCGGCCTCTACTTCATGGCTGAGCAGTATGTTGCTTTCACCGTCCTTGACTTGAACCGTTCCTGCGTGGGGGATCTCAAAGGTCTTGTCGTGCGAACCATATTCCTGCGCCTTCTTGGCCATGAGGCCGACATTGGAGACATTGCCCATGGTGGAAACATCAAAGGCCCCGTGGGTTTTACAGAAATCTATCGTTTCACGATACACACCTGCATAGCTTCGGTCAGGGATTACC
>JASLZG010000525.1:249-506 GCA_030754995.1 Lentisphaeria bacterium | reverse complement strand
CGGTAGTAGCAGTTGCCAAGCTTGTACTGCGCCTCCGCATGCCCCTGCTCAGCAGCCTTGCGGAACAACATCTGTATCTGCTCCATAATTTCGTGGGCCATCGCCTCGCCCTTTTCAACCTGGGACGGCGTGAGGGAGCGTTTGAAGCTATCGCGATTTTTCCGTTCGTACGGGTTCCTGTGGGCAGCCCCTACGCTGTACCACGCATACGCAGCCACAGCGTCCTCAGGTACACCCCGGCCGTATCTGTACATCTG
>JASLZG010000525.1:0-239 GCA_030754995.1 Lentisphaeria bacterium | reverse complement strand
CACTTCACCGCCTCGGCGTCGTCCTCAGGCACCCCCTCCTCGCCGTTGTCGTACATCTCGGCAAGGTTGAGCTGCGCCTCGGCATATCCCTGCTCAGCCGCCTTGCGGTACCACTTCATTGCCTCGGCAGCGTCCTTTCCCATACCGCTGAAACCGCTTATGTACAAATAGGCGAGGTAGTTCTGCGCCTCGGCATGCCCCTGCTCAGCAGCTTTGCGGCACCACGTGATCGCCTTGGC
>JASLZG010000524.1 GCA_030754995.1 Lentisphaeria bacterium | reverse complement strand
CGGCGCTGGAATCCACCCGCAGGACGGACGGGGGGCGCTATGATTTCATCCACCGCGAGTCCACCAATATGGGTTTCGGCGACACTTCGAGCTCCGAGAGCGGCACCGCGCCCCGTCCCGACCGTCAAATCACGGCATCGGGCGGCGGCAGCGAAGACGCCCCGGCGGCGCGCCAGCCCACCGTCCGCAGCACCCCCAAGGTCGGCCGCAACGAACCCTGTCCCTGCGGCAGCGGCAAGAAATATAAGAGATGCCACGGACGGGCGGAATGAGGCGGTGACAGGAGTCTGCGAAACCCATTTTGCGATATCGGCATCTAATTGCCAGGTCTATATAGATTTCACAGGTGTGATAATTTCACGGATCTAAATCACTCTCTATCTTTCCTTAGAAATCGTGATTTATAATAACTTTCCCATTTGGATCGCTAGTACCCTGGGAATCCGGGAGGCAAATGGGAAAGTTATTCGCGCATGATTCCTTTAAATTTTGTAAAAATAGAGGATCAGTACTTCAC
>JASLZG010000523.1 GCA_030754995.1 Lentisphaeria bacterium | reverse complement strand
AATAAAATCATATTCATCGTCAGAAACATAAGATTGAAGAATATTGTCTGTGGTTACGATAGGTTCCATTGAGCGTTCATGTAGAGTGTAATTGTGTTCAAATCTTGTTAGAGAAAGTAAAAAAAAAACATTTTTGTCACAGTTGAGAAGAGGAAATCCGAGGCAAAATCCTTTCTGAGAGTGCTCAAAATAATTTTTGTAAGTAACTGAAAATTAAAAAGTGTTGATATGATTAGTTGTGAGGGCTGGATTTGAACCAGCGACCTTCAGGTTATGAGCCTGACGCACGTACCTTTCTGCCCGTATAATTAACATAACATATCAAAAAAGCTATATAAAAATCTGAAATTTCAAGCTGACGGCGTCACAGCTACGTCATAGACTCTTCTGAAAAAAAGTGTCAAAATTTGCGTCAGGAAGAAAATGGCAAAAGAATATAAAATAAATTATTTTGGATTTGTCCCAATCTTTCTGGCGGGAATTATTTTTACACTTTTTTTTCCAGACATAGATCAAGAT
>JASLZG010000522.1:268-542 GCA_030754995.1 Lentisphaeria bacterium | reverse complement strand
GCATACTACTATGCTTGCGAAATGTAAACTTATAACGAACAGAGAAAAAGATAAGATTATCAAGGGATTGAAGGGTATCTTGAAAGATTTTGAAACCGGCAAGTTAAAGTTGAAGACTGAACACGAAGACATTCATATGAATATTGAATCTGCCCTGGTGAAACGGATAGGTAATGTAGCAAAGAAGCTCCATACGGCCAGAAGCAGAAATGACCAGATTGCTTTGGACTTGAGACTTTGGGCCCGTGACCAGATTCAGGAAATAACAAAGGTA
>JASLZG010000522.1:0-258 GCA_030754995.1 Lentisphaeria bacterium | reverse complement strand
CTTAATTTGCAGCTTGAGATTATTAAAAAAGCCAAACCTGCCTGGCAGGGTGTACTGCCGGGCTTTACTCACCTTCAGCATGCCCAGCCGATTCTGGTGGGACACTATTTCCTGGCTTACGTGGAGATGTTGGAGCGGGACCGCACGAGACTAGGCGATTGCCTGAAGCGTCTGAATAAATCTCCGCTTGGTGCGTGTGCTCTGGGTGGTACGACTCTCAATACAAAACCTGAGATTACCGGTAAGCTCCTGGGTTTT
>JASLZG010000521.1 GCA_030754995.1 Lentisphaeria bacterium | reverse complement strand
TCTCATGGAAAACGACGGCTCAGGCCGCTTTGAACTCAGCTTTGGCACCTCCACTCATGCCCAAACTTTCTCCCTTAGTGCCACCGATTTCGATCTCGACGGTGACCTCGACATCTACGCCTGCGGTTACAACCCATCCGCCGACCGAGTCCGTGGCGGTACGCTCGGAGAACCGCTTCCCTATCACGATGCCCAGAACGGCGGACGAAACATGCTCCTTCGCAACGACGGCAACTGGCAGTTCAACAACGTCACAGAAGCTACCGGCCTCAACCATAACAACAACCGGTTCAGCTTTGCTGCCGCCTGGGAGGATTACGACAATGACGGTGACCCCGATCTCTACGTCGCCAACGATTACGGACGAAACAATCTCTATCAAAATACCAAGGGCCGGTTTGTCGATGTCGCTGCCGAACTGGGCGTCGAGGATATGGCCGCCGGAATGTCTGCCAGCTGGGCTGACTTCAACCGGGACGGCCGCCTTGATATCTACATCGGCAACATGTTCTCCGCCGCCGGCAATCGCATCACATTCCAGCGCCAGT
>JASLZG010000520.1 GCA_030754995.1 Lentisphaeria bacterium | reverse complement strand
CTGCCGCCTGGCCAGGTGACCTTGACAGTGACCGGGCCCTGATGCTTGCCCAGCCCGAAGTGCAGCGTCAGATCATTTTGATTCGTCTCCCCGGTCGCACCCTCGACCTGGCGGGTCAGGATCCGGTCGTTCAGGAAGACTCGCGCCTGCGCACCGATCGCCGAGCGATTCGCCGTTGTCCCGTCGAGCCGGAGCTTCAACCAGTTGTTGGCATTGCCGGGGTTGCGGAACAGCTTTTTGTCGGCGACCAAATCGAGATCACCGTCATTGTCGAAGTCCGCCCAATTGCCCTGATAACTCTCGACCAGGCCCGAGAGCCCGGCAGCGTGCGTGATGTCGGTGAAGGTCCAGGGCTCTCCGGGGCCGACCGTGTTGTTGCGATAGAGGACGCAGGTGTCCGGGCTATAGATACTGGTGATGAACAGGTCGAGATCACCGTCGTTGTCGATATCGGCCAGGGACGGTGAAGCATACGACTCGACCCACGCCAGTCCCGCAGTTTTGCTCATGTCCTCGAATGTCCAATCGCCTTTCGGCCCCAGGTTGCGAAGGA
>JASLZG010000051.1:11510-20427 GCA_030754995.1 Lentisphaeria bacterium | reverse complement strand
GTCGTGAAGCGCTGCGCCGCTACTTCGAGATTGATGCCGCCACGATTGCGTATGCCGCGCTTGTCGAACTCTTTCGCCAGGGCAAGATCGATGGTGAAGTGATTGGCCGGGCGCGCACGCAGCTGGGCATCGATCCGGACAAGGTCAATCCGCTGGACGTCTAACCTTCCCCCGGCGCCACGGGCCAGGGACCAATGGAAACGCCGGCGCGGAAAGGTGAGCGTTACGGCTCCGTTTCCGGACGCAGTATGAAGGTCGCGACATCCGGCGTGCCAAAGCAGCGCTGGGCCGTGTCCCGGATGTCTGACAACGTCAAGGCGTTGACGTAGTCCTCGAAATCCAGCACCGTCCCGGCATCCTCGCCGTGCCAGTCGTAATAGTTCAGGACGTACTGCCAGAAACCATTGCGTTCCAGGCTGACTTCGCGCTCCCGCAACTGGGTCTGGGTAACCCTGGTCAGATACGACTCGTCCAGCAGTTCCGACTGCAGCTTTTCGATCTCTCGCCGGACGACACCGATCAGCATCTCGACCTGGTCCGGCGCACAGCCGAAGCCGATGTTGATCTCGAACCGGGGTACCGGATAGTGGTCGATCGAGGCATACGCGCGAACGCTGTAGGTACCGCCAATGGCTTCGCGCACCTCTTCGCGCAAGCGCGTCCGCAGCGCACTGACCATCGAGTGGATCCAATAGCGTTCCTGATAGTTGAACGTGATGTCACCGCCGAATTTCATCTGCACCCGGCTTTTCGGATCAACGCCCTTGCGGACCGTGCGGTCGATCCTGCCCGGTGGCGGCCGGACACCCTGATCGCGCCACGCCTCGTTGGGCCCGGCGGGCAAACTGGCAACGTACTTTTCGAGCAGCGCTTCCAGCTCGCCGGTGTCGAAGTTCCCAACGAACAGAAAGGTGAAATCCCCGGCCCCTTCAAAACGTTCGCGGAACAGTTGCAATGACCGCTCAACGTCTATTTCCGCCAGCGTCTCCGGCGTCCACGGCTGGCGGCGCAGGTGGCCCTGTGACATGGTCACCTGGATTTCGTCGTCGAAGACTGCCTGCGGACGGGCCAGGCGATTCTCCAGGTTCGTGCGCAGTCGCGTCAAATACGCCTGGCACGCCTCGTCGTCGACCCGTGGTGCGGTGAAGATCAGGTGCACCAGCTGCATCATGACCTCCAGGTCGGCCGGTCGGCAAACGCCGTGAACCCCTTCGCTGAGTTCGCCGATGTACGGCGTCGCAGAGGCCGTCCTGCCGGCCAGCTTCTTCTGCAACTGGGCCTTCGAAAAGTCGCCCCAGCCCGACCGGTTCATCAGTGAATCGGCACTGGCGGCGGGTATGTAGTCGGCGTCGCCCACCAGCGAATGACCGCCGGGACTCCAGGCGTGCAGGAGGATTTCGTCCTGCTTGAAGGTCGTCGGCTTGAGCATGACCCGGGCGCCGTTGTCGAGGTGCCAGATGGCCAGGCCGACCGCCTCGACCCGTTCGCGGCGCACGACCCGGCCCGCAGCCGGCAGCTGGCCGACCAGCGGCTGGTCGGTGACATCATCGACATACGGCTCCAGCTCGAGCGCCGCAACGTCGTCGAAAACCTTCAGCACCTCCTCCTTCGAAGGCGGCGCAACGCCGTCTTTCTCCGGCCCGTCCACCAGCACCACACAGTTGTCCGCAGTCATCAACTCCGCCGCCAGTCCATTGACGTGGGCCAGCTCGATCGTCGGCAACAACTGCCTGTAAAGTTCCAGCCGGTCCTCGACACCGACGCTGACCACGCCACGGATAAAGTGCCGGGTGCAGCGCCGGACGAAAACGCGGGACTCGGTCGAGTCGCGCTCGGCATACGCCCGCTCGATGCCGCTCATCATTTCGGCCTTGCGCCGCTCGAGCTCGCCGGCCGTGAAACCGAAGCGCCGCACACGCTCCGCCTCGGCCATGACCGCTGTCATGCCGCGCAGCCAGCCGTTGTCGCTCACGCGCGCGCCCAGCATGAAAAAGTCGCTGGCCCGGACATAGGCCGATTTACTCGTGTAGGCGCTCAGGAACGGCGCATCCGCTTTCTGCCGCTTTTCGTCGTAACGCTGGTTGAGCATGCCGGTAAACAGCGACTCGATCAATTCCCGGCGAAAGTCGGCGACCGTACGCGGCAGCGCCACCTCGTGCTTGTAATAGATATTGACCGCCGACGAAGTCGCCTCGGCGTCGGTGACAACGCTGACCAGCCTCTCATCGTGACCAGGCATATCGAACTGCGGCCGCGCCGTCGGCTGCTTCCGGGCCAGCGCATCGCTGAAAGACGCACGAATTTTCGCGACCACCTCATCTTCATCGAAATCCCCGACGGCGATCACCGCCACCAGTGCAGGACGGTACCAGGTCTTGTAGAAGTCGCGCAACCGGTCGTGGTCGAATGTATCGAGAACCTCCTTCTGCCCGATCGGCCGGCGCACGGCATACTGCGAACCATGGAACAGGACCTCGAAATGCTTGTCCCAGATGCGCTGCCTGGCACCACGCCGGCTGCGCCACTCCTCGATGACAACACCGCGTTCCGCATCGATCTCTCCGCTGTCGTTGCGGATGCCGAAAGCCCAGTCGCGCAGGATTCGGAAACCGGCGTCCATTGCCTCGGTATTGTCAGTCGGCAGCTGCAGCTTGTAGACCGTTTCGTCGAAGCTGGTGTGGGCGTTGAGATCCGGGCCGAAACGCATGCCGATGCCCTCGAGATAATCGACCAGGGCCTGCTTGTCGTAATGTTCGGTGCCGTTGAAGGCCATGTGCTCGAGAAAATGCGCCAGCCCCTGCTGGTCGTCTTCCTCCAGCACCGATCCCGCCCGCACCACGAGACGCAGCTCCAGGCGATTGGCCGGCTTGCCATTGCGGCGGACGTAATAGCTGATACCGTTGGCTAATTTCCCGGTGGTGAAATCGGGATCGAAACGCAATTGCCTCTGCAACTGCTTCTGCGGCCGCTCGCAACCGCCGAAAACCAGCAGCAGCAGCAGGAACGGAGCGTATCCGGACAATCTATTCATCGTTCCTTACCTTGATCAGCAACGGAATTATCGGCCACGGGAAAGGCATACTGGAACGTGCCGGCGGCTGAATGCAAGGATGCGCCTCCACGGTTCGCGCCAACCGGTCGAAAGCGGTATTTGCATTTGGTTCGAGTAACGTGATCTTATGGACCGCCGCAATCGACGCCACCGTCGCTGACCGCGGTGCACCATAACATCAAACTACACTCCGGAACGGTCATGAAACAACGACGCATCGCAGATATCGACGTCCCTGTCGTCTGTCTCGGAACCATGCTCCTCGGCAATCCGGTGTCCCGGCCGGACTCGATCCGGATGGTCCAGTGGGCCATCGACAACGGCATCACATTCATCGACACGGCGGATATGTACGAGGGCTACGACCGCACCATGGGTTCACCGGGCGGGGTCGTTGAAACGATCCTTGGCGAGGCGCTCGAGGGGCGGCGGGATCGCGCCGTAATCACCACCAAGGTCGGCAACGCCGTCGGTGACGACAACTACCAGGGCGCCGGGCTCGGGCGCGGCCACATGATGCACCAGATCGACCGCAGCCTGACGCGTATGCGAACCGATTACGTCGATTTCTTCGAGCTCCACAAACCAGATCCGGAAACGCCGCTGCTGGAGTCTGTCGGGGTCATGGCTGAACTGGTCAAGGCCGGAAAAATCAGGCACTGGGGCTTCTCTAATTTCGAGGCGGAGACGATCCGCGAAATGTTGACCATCTGCGCTGACAACGACTGGCCGAAACCGGTCGTCAACCAGTTCTGGTACAACTGGTTGATACGCGACGCCGCAAACGACCAACTGGCGCTCTCGGCCGAAGCCGGCATCGCCGTCACACCTTACCGTGCCCTGGCGAACGGGCTGCTCTCAGGCAAGTACAAACGGGGCGCAGCAAGCCCCGATGGCACCCGCCTGTCCGAAAAATCCGAATGGATGAACCTGGAAAACAACGAAATCACCGACGACATCTTCGATCAGCTCGAGGCCTTCGCCGGCGATGCCGCCGCCGCCGGCTTGAGCCCCGTGCAGTATGCCGTCCAGTGGTTGCTGGAACAGCCGGGCGTGAGCTCCATCGTGGTCGGTGCGAGACGTATCGAGCAACTCGAGGTTCTACTGGCGCTGGGCTAGAAACGGAGGAGTTGTGATGCAGGAAGATATCGAGCGCCTGATACAGGAAGCCGTACCCGACGCCACTGTCATCATCAAGATGAACGATGGCGTGCACCTCAATGCCATCGTCATCAGTGCCGCCTTCGAAGGTGTGCCCCCGGTCAAGCAGCACAGGATGGTCATGGCGCCGCTGAAGTCAGCGTTTGGCAACGACACGCTGCACGCCCTGGCGCTGAAAACCTACACGCCGGAAAAATGGGCAAACCGGTAGCCGCATTTGGTGATTTGTTAATTCCAACCGTGGGAGAAAATATCATGGCCGTTCAGGAACGAATCCAGAAATTAGTCGACGACAACAAGGTGATGCTGTTCATGAAAGGCACCCCCGAGCAGCCGATGTGCGGCTTCTCCAGCACCGTCATTGAGATTCTCAAGCGCCTCGACATCGAATACGGCAGTGCCAATGTCCTCGACGCTGACGCGGACAGTGAACTGCGTGACGGCATCAAGGCATTTTCGGACTGGCCAACGCTTCCCCAGCTTTATGTCAACGGCGAGTTCGTCGGCGGCTGCGACCTGGCCATCGAACTGTACCAGTCCGGTGAGCTCGAAAAAATGATCGTCGGTGAAGGCACCGAATAGCCACGGCACACAAGTGTTTTCACTCACTGGCAAGACGGCATTGGTTACCGGCTCCGAACGCGGCATCGGCAAGGGCATCCTCTGCGTACTTGCCGAGGCCGGCGCCAATGTCGTGATGAACGACCTGAATCGCCCGGACGACATCGACAAGCAACTGGCGGAAATCGCGGCGGGCGGCAGCCAGGCCATCTTCATCCAGGCGGACGTGACTGATGGGCCTGAACGACAACGGCTCATTGACGAAACGGTGCAAAAAACGGGCCGGCTCGACATCCTGGTAAACAACGCCGGCCGCTTCCTCGATCGCGGCTGGGAGTCGATGAGCGAGGAGACTCTCCGCCGCACCCTCGAGGTGAACGTCGTCGCCATGCTGGCGATGTCGCGCCTGGCAATCGATCACATGCGCCGGGCCGGCCACGGCGGCAGCATCGTCAACCTGTCGTCCGTCAACGGCCTGGTGGCTGAACCCGGCTCCGTTTGTTACGACACGTCGAAGGGCGCCATCATGATGCTGTCGAAGAGCCTCGCCGTCGAAACCTTCCGTGACAACATCAATGTCAACGTCCTGTGTCCCGGCATCGTCGACACGCCGTTATTCCGGGAGCTGCTGGAGAGTGAGGAAGTCGGCCAGACGATTGAACAGGCGATCCCCTGCGGCCGGATCTGCACCCCGCGCGAATGCGGCTATCCAGTGCTGTACATGGTCAGCGACGAGGGCCGCTACATGACCGGTCAGCACATCATCCTCGACGGCGGCATCCTCGCCGTACAGGCAACCGCGATGGGCGTGCGCAACAACGCCCTGGGCGCCTGAGGCATTTCAAAAACTGGAGCGTGACATGCAACACGATACCGCCTTTCAAATGGCCGCCTCCAACTTGCGGTTCGGACCGGGCACCACCGCCGAAGTCGGCATGGACTTTGCCGACATGGGCGTCAGCAAGGTGCTGCTGGTGACCGACGAGAAGGTTGCGGCACTGGCGCCCGTGGAGACCGCGAAGAACGCCTTGAATGATGAAGGCGTCGACTTCGACGTTTTCGACGACGTCCGCGTCGAGCCGACCGACCAGTCGTTTCAGCTCGCCATCGACGTGGCCCGCAAGGGCGGTTACGACGCCTTCCTGGCGATCGGCGGCGGCTCGGTGATCGACACCGCCAAGGCCGCCAACCTCTACACCACGTGGCCGGCAGATTTTCTCACCTACATCAACGCCCCGATCGGCGAAGGCAAGCCGGTCCCCGGCCCGCTCAAGCCGCTGGTGGCGATACCGACGACCGCCGGCACCGGCAGTGAAACCACCGGCGTCGCCATCTTCGACATGTCGGAGATTCACGCCAAGACCGGCATCGCCCATCGCCATATGAAACCGACGCTCGGCATCGTCGATCCGGAGAACACCCGGACCTTGCCGCCGCTGGTTGCCGCCTCGGTCGGGCTCGACGTGCTGTGTCACGCCATCGAATCGTACACCGCCCTGCCCTTCGATCAGCGGCCGAGGCCGGAGCGCCCGAACATGCGCCCGGCCTATCAGGGCTGCAACCCGGTGAGCGACATGTGGTCGGAGCAGGCCATCAGCCTGGTCGCCGAATACCTGCTGCGGGTATACAAGGACGCCGGCGACGACGAGGCCCGGGCCAATATGATCCTGGCCAGCTCCTATGCCGGCATGGGTTTCGGCAATGCCGGCGTGCATCTCTGCCACGGCATGTCGTATCCGATCAGCAGCATGGTCCGTGATTACCAGCCGAGCGGCTATCCCGATGACCATCCGATCGTGCCGCACGGCATCTCCGTAACGCTCAACGCACCGGCCGTCTTCCGTTTTACCGCCACCGCCTGTCCGGACCGGCACCTGCGCGCCGCCGCCCGGCTCGGGGTCGACACCAGCAACGTCAAGGCCGACGACGCCGGCACTGTGCTGACCGAAAAGATCATCGAACTGATGCAGTCCCTCGGCCTGCCCAACGGCCTGTCGGCCATCGGCTTCACCAGCGACGACATCCAGCCGCTGGTCGAAGGAACACTGCCGCAGCACCGCGTCACCAAGCTGTCGCCGCGGCCCGCCGAGGCCGAAGACCTGGCGCAGATGTTCGAAGAAACAATGACCATCTGGTAGCGGTCAATCGCAATGCCGCCGCGGCCTTTGAAAGTAAAGGACCGAACCTCCAGTGCGGCGGACAGGATCACAGGTCGGTGTACTTGGCAGCGGAACCTTTGGCCTTGTCGACCGGGTACTTGTCGGCGTTGATCTGCATCTTGGCCGCAATGGCTTCGGCAAGGTCGAGGCCGATCACATTGGCCAGCTCCAGCGTGTAGATGACGATGTCCGCGACTTCCTCGCGGATCGCCACGGCTTTTTCGGGATCGGCGGCCAGCTGCCCGGAGCCCGGTCCGTCGCACCACAGGAAATGCTCCATCAGCTCCGCGGCTTCGGCGGCGATCGCCATCGACAGGTTCTTCGGCGTATGGAACTGGAGCCAGTCCCGGGCCACGGCAAAGGTCCGCACCTGTTCCTTCAGCGCGGCAATCGTCGTCGTGTCATCATTCATTATCGGCGTTTCCTTTTCGATGTTGCACTCAAGCTGCAGGTCGGGGCGTAACAGGATAGTCTACTGGCAATCGGCACAAGTACATATAGACTAGGCCGGTTCTCTTGCACAGGCCAATGGTCGGGACGAGCTGTCCCCCACCCAACTGCTGCGTTGCGGGCTGACTTGGAGACTGCCAACTATGTCGATGACTCGCCAAGACAAAATTACGGCACTGAGCAACATTCCAATCCTTGTCGACCTTTCGACCGACGAGCTCGCAGCTCTCCTGGAAATCACCACGAACGCGAGCTTCGCGAAAGGCGATCACCTGTTCAACGAGGGCACCTACGGCGAGGAAGTCTACCTGATCATCGCCGGCGCCATCAGGGTGACCACGAGCGAGCCGGCGCGCAAGACCAAGATCCTCAACATGCTCAATGCGGGTGACGTCCTGGGCGAGATGGCGATGATCGATGCCGAATACCGTTCCGCAACCGCCACCGCGCACGAGGACACCGAGACCATGGTGCTCACCTGTGCCGACTTCCTCGAGTTCATCAAGTCGCACCCCACAACGCAGTTGAAGATCATGATCACCCTGTGCCGCCGGCTGCGCCATGCCAACGACGAAATCCGGAACTTCACGTTCTACGACCTGGCCGGCCGCCTGACCAAAGTCATCCTGTCGCTCCTTGAAAAGTTTCCCGGCGACGGGGACGTGCCGTTCATCAACCTCCAGTTGACTCACCAGGACCTGGCGAACATGCTGGGCACAGCCCGCGAAAGCGTCACCAAGTTGATCAGTACATTCAAACGCAGCGGCGCCATCGACTACCGTGATCACATGATTTACATCACGGACCAGGCGGAACTGGAAAGCTGGATCCGCTGAGTCATTTGCCCCTGAAACAAGCCCCGGCATGCCTGTCCCTGACACCCATACGATCCTGATCACCGGCGCCGGAAGCGGCGTCGGCCGCGGCCTCACCCTCCACTTCGCCGCCACCGGCCACCGGGTGCTGGCAACCGACAAATGTGCGGAGTCCGCAAAAGCAACCGCCGCCGAGGCGGGGGCGCAGGTCACCGGCCTCGAGCTCGACGTCTCGAGCCAGGCCCACATCGCAGCGTTCGGAGACCGCCTGGACGGGCGTCACGTCGATGTGCTGATCAACAATGCCGGACTGCAGCACGTCGCGCCGCTCGAAGAGTTTCCGCCGGAGAAATGGGGCCAGCTGATCGACGTCATGCTGAAAGGTTCGGCGGCCATGACCCGGTTGGTGCTGCCCGGCATGCGCCAGCATAATTTCGGGCGGATCGTCAACATCGGCTCGATCCACTCATTGGTTGCTTCCCCCTTCAAGACAGCGTACACCGCGGCGAAAACCGGATTGCTCGGCTTTTCGCGCGTCGTCGCCCTCGAGACCGCCGACGTGGACATCACCATCAATACCGTGTGCCCGGCCTATATCCGCACGCCGCTGGTGGACAAGCAGATTCACGACCAGGCCCTGGAGCACGGAATCCCGGAAGCTGAGGTGGTCGAGAAAATCATGCTCGAGCCAATGCCGAAGAAAGCCTTCATCACGGTCG
>JASLZG010000051.1:0-11500 GCA_030754995.1 Lentisphaeria bacterium | reverse complement strand
TCGAGGAGGTTGCCGCGGCAATAGAATACCTGATCAGTCCTGCGGCCCGCAACATGACCGGACAATCCCTGGTCCTCGATGGCGGTTGGACCTGCCGCTGAGGCGCACCGTTCCGGACGCTTCAACCGCGGCGAACAATGAGCAGCGCCGCAACGAACGCCGCAACCCCGGCGACTGCGGCATAGCCAACAGCCAGTGGCGCCGGCCCCGCAACACCGCCCTCGACACCGATGTGGAAACAGTGCCGCAGCAGTGCCAGGGCGTGGGTCAAGGGGTTCACCTGCATCAGCCAATGCAGCCAGGCCGGTGTACCGTCGACTGGAAATACCGCCCCGGAAAAAAGCCAGAGCGGCAGCAGCAGCACACTCATCAGCGCGTGATATTCCTGTGATGAGTTGAGCGGCCATGCCATCAGCACACCCAGTGCAGTCAGGCCGAACCCGATGACCGCCAGGCATAGCACTGCCGACGCAAAGCCCAAAGGCGTTATCGGCAAATCAACCATCGGCGTCAGCATCAGCAGCATGAACACCAGGCATTGCAGGATACCGAGCAGCATACCGCCAAGCGCCTTGCCGATGACGATGGCCGACCGCGGTACAGGTGCCACGAGGACGCCCTGCAAAAAACCGTCCCGCCGATCCTCGATAATCGTGATCGTCGAGAAAATCGAGGTGAACAACAGGATCATCAGCAGCACACCGGGATAAAAATATTCCAGGTAAGTGACATCGGTGGCGTCACCGGCCTGGAACGAGGCGTTGAGGCCGCTGCCGATCAGCAGCCAGAAAATCAGCGGCTGCAGCAGCGCCCCGATGACGCGGTTGGGCTGGCGATAGAACCGGATCACTTCGCGCAGCAACAGGGTGTAGACACTGAGACTCATTGGCCAGGCGCCTCTGCAGCAAACGCTTTGCCGGTGCGCTGGACGTAGACGTCTTCCAGCGTCGCCTTGCTGGCGCTGATCGAATGCACCTGGCCCTCGAAAACTTCCAGCAGCCCGGGCAGCAGGTCAGTGGCGGACGCACTCTCAATGCGCACAGCATTGCCGACACACGCCGCGTCACAATCGAACCGGGCAGCGATGGCGGCAGCCAGCGTCGCCGGGTCGTCACCGTGAATCGTCACGACGTCACGGCTGATGGTGGACTTGAGTGTCGCCGGCGAATCGCAGGCAACCAGCCGCCCGGAATCCATGATCGCCAAAAGGCTGGCACGCTCTGCCTCCTCAAACCAGTGTGTCGTGAAGATGACGGTGGCATTCTGCCGCGCCTGGATTTCCGCCAGCAGCCGCCAGTATTCGAGGCGCGCCGTGGGGTCCACTCCCGTCGTCGGCTCGTCGAGCAGCAAAATCTCCGGCTGATGCAGCAGGCAACGGGCCAGCTCAACACGTCGCCGCAGGCCGCCCGAGAGTGTCTCGACACGATCCGCGGCACGGTCCTGGATCTGCAGTTGTTGCAGCAGCTCGTCAATCTGCCGGCGCAGCCCGGCACCGCAGCAACCGTAGAGATGACCGTGGTGCCGAAGATTCTCGGCCACCGTGAGCTTGTCATCGAGGCTGGATGTTTGAAAGACAACCCCGAGAGCCCGCCTGACCTCGCCGCGGCGGGTCACTACGTCCTGGCCGGCAACCGCGACGCGGCCGCTGGCCGGGACGGCGAGCGTGGCCAGGATCCGGAACAGGGTTGTCTTGCCACTGCCGTTCGGCCCGAGAATCCCGAACATCGCGCCGCCGGGTATCTCCAGGTCGACGCCGGCCAGGGCCTGGCGGTCGCCGTAGTAGTAGGTCAGCCCTTCAACTGCAACTGCTGGAGTCATGGTACAACCGCCGGGGAAAACATGGGTGCGACAAAAACAAGGGCGATACAGTAATGCCCGGCAGATTGCCGTCAAGGCGGTCGCATATCCCGGGGCCGCGACATGCGAAGATTACGGCCAGTACCGCTTACCCCACGTGCTCGTGATCGCGGATATGAGCCTCACAATACTCCTGGCCATCGTTGCAGTTCGAACAGACGCGGAACATCATTTCCGAATCATCGTCTTCGGTCATGCCACACACCTCGCAACGGTGCATGAAGACCTCCTCCAATTGCTCCATCCGGGCCTCGAAAACCTCCCGGCGCCGACGTGCCTTGAACCGCGCAACCATGCCTGGACCGAAGAAAATAAAGAAGTGGCCAAGCGCCGTCAACTTGGCCAGTGCGGAGGGCCCGGGGGAAAAAACAAGCGGTGCCAGGCTCACACACCACAGAGCTATCGCCAGAATCCGCACCTTGACCGGCAGCACGAAGAAGAGCAGCAACTCGAAATCCGGAAATTCGACGGCGAAAGCAAAAAAAATCGCCAACATCAGGGAATAATTGCCGAGGGAGACATCTAACAGGAACGCCGTGGCAACGCTGGTCAAATAACCAAGCAGCATGTACAGGTTGAATTTGAAATCCCCCCACTGCTGCTCCAGCGCCCGGCCGAACAGCAGGTTCACCCAGACGAATATCAGGAACATCACCCAGGAATCCGACTCGGACAGAAAAATGAATGTCACGAGCCGCCAGTACTCACCGGCCGCCACATGCCGGGGATCAAGAAGAAGGCGTTCCGGCAGGCTCTCGTCCACCATGGACATTAAAAAAACGATCACCTGCCCGGCAATCAAGGCATAGGTCAGCCGGGGAATCGCAAAGCGATTGAATTTTCGTTCGAGTCGGTCGATCAAGGCGTCGGTCCCGGTTGCCAGGTGCAGGTTGGAAGATGGCGTATTGCGGTCGAATTACAATGACGGCAGGCAGGCTGCATCTCGTCCATATACCGTAATGCCGTGAACGTAACCGGCAATCTTTGCGGTAGCATCGCCGGGCCGGGCCGGTGACAATACGCCGGCAAAAATACAAATTCCGCCGCGCTCACGGTATGTTGGTGACATGCAGTGGTATTACATCGCCGATGGTCGGGCGCACGGGCCGGTGAGCAGCAGCCGGCTGCTCGCCCTGGCCGACGGCGCCATTGTCCGCCCCGGGACCAGGATCTGGCGCCAGGGCATGGCGGGCTGGCAGCCGTTCAAGACTTCCGAGACCGTGCAGGTTCCACCGCGCACCTGCAGCCGCTGCCACGGCAGCCGGCCGGACAATGAGATGCTGACCTACTGCGACCAGCCGATCTGCGGACAGTGCAAGAGCGCCTTTCTGCAATGTATCCGAGACGGGGTATCCCTCGCCGAACCACCGATCTACGCCGGCTTCACGATCCGTGCCCTGGCATGGTTCGTCGACGCTGTCACTATCCTGGCATTCACCACACCGCTGCTGGTGCTCCTCGAAAGCCTGGCGCCGGACTCGGGCGACCTCGCAACTGTCATCCTTTCCTGGCTGGTGACGGCCCTGGCCGGCGGCATACTAACCGCAGTTATCCAGATGCTTTACGAAACCTGGTTCATCGGGCGCCATGGCGCCACCCCCGGCAAGATGGCCTGCGGCCTGAAGATCGTCCGGCCGGACGGTTCGCTGCTGACCTTTCGACGCGCCTTCGCCCGCTACTGGGGAAAAGTTCTCACCGGAATGACCATGGGCGCCGGCTTTCTGCTGCTCACCATTGACCGCCAGTGCCGGAGCCTGCACGATTTCATCTGTGACACCCGCGTCGTCCGCAACGAATAACTGCCGGACCGAAACATGCCTGCCGTTGCCGCTATAAAATGCCCCAATTGCCGCCATCCGCTGCCTTGGCCGATCGGCCAGGCCGCGGGTCGGGAATGTCCCCGCTGCAGCGTGCAGCTGGATGTCGAAATATTCCCCGCCGTCGGCGCCCCGCCGCCAACCGCCGTCGTGCCGGGCGTGGACGGTACTGCAACCTGCTACTTCCACGACGGCACCGCCGCCGACCACGTCTGCGGGCAATGCGGCCGCTTCACCTGTGACCTGTGCATTTTGCGGGTCGGACCGCACGGCCTCTGCCCACAGTGCCTTGCCCGGCAACAGCACAACCTGGAAGTATTGCCGACTGGCGACACGCGGGTCTATGAGAAAATCGCATTCAACGTCTTTTTAACGAAAGACGAGTTGATCCATGTCGAAAACAACATAACCGGCAAACGATATATCCATGTACACTTCACCGACATCCACGCCATCATCATGCAGCGCTCCCCGGCCGTCTTGAGATTGTTCGGCGTATCCTGTTCACTGCATCTGCAGAATGCCGTGCAAACCCTGCGACTGCCGGTGATTCATACGCAGCGCCAGGCGAAAGCAATCGTCGCCAAACTGCGGCCGAAAATCGAGGCGCACCAGGGAGCGCCGCCCCCGACACCGGCTCCGACAGCCGTGATTGCCCCAGTCACCCCGTATTTTCGACGCTGCCGAACCGGTGTCAACTTTGCCTTTCATGTTGTCCTGCTGCTTTTCGGCGCCGTTATGGCAGCGCGTTTCGCAGCGCCGCTTGCGGGCATCTGGCATGCCGCCGTAGCGCTGTTCGGCGCCTCCGTTTTGCTCACCATCGGTGCCCTGATCCGCCAGTGCCGCAGCAACCTGCCGGCAGTCTTGAAGGCGCTCCCCTGGATCCATCTTCTCGTTGCCGCTGTCATCCTGAAATTCTCAAGGGCCGGGTCCGTGGCAACTGAACTTTTCTGGAGAACCCTATTGCCGCTGTTACTCGGCGAGTCGGGATCCGTCCCGATCCCGACTCGGCCACTGAGCCTCCTGCAGGAGGCTTTGGCGGCGCCGCCAACGACATCGTCGCTGCACCTGGCCGTTTCGGTCGCCGGCGCCTTGTACGGCATCGGCATCGGCATCGCCGGCATCGTGCTTCTGACAGTCTACAGCAGGCAGAACCGGGGAGTTGCCGATGAGTGATCACCTTGACTGCCGCAACCACGCCGGCCGCAAGGTCGTGGCGCACTGCCGGCATTGCACGCAGGCACTCTGCCGCGAATGCGTTACCGAGCACAACAATCGCATGTTGTGCGAGAACTGCCTCCGTGGCGTCAGCCAGCCGGTGGCAGCCGAATCCAAACGCCGAAACGCGGCGATCGCCGCCGTCGCGGCGGCCGGGTGCCTGCTGCTGTGGCTGTTCTTCCTTGCCACCGGACAGATCCTGGCACACGCACCGTCGGTTTTTCACCGCTTTGTACCATGGTAAATACGAAAACTTCCAGACCCCAACCCGGCCTGCCGGCAGCCGTGCTGATCGACAAGAGCGGGCGACTCCTGCGCCGGACGCCCGCTGGTGTCCTGTGCCTGTATTTCGCTGCCGCTGTACCGTTCGCCGCCGGACTGGTTTTCTTCTGGGCCGCCATGAGCCGCGGCAACCACAGCATATGGTTCGCCGCCGCCGCGGCACTCGTTGTAAGCGTGCTCTTTGCCTGGATGAAGATCGGGCAGAATCTTTATTGTTGCCGGCTCAGCCAGCATCTCACCGGCCGCCGTGAAACTTTCGACATCTTTCGCAGTGCCTGCGTCCAGACAGCCATCCACCCTACGGGCATCCTGACCCTGCCAATCTGCCTGGCAATCGCCCTGCCCTACGGCTGGGCCTGCGCCTTTTACCAACACGCCACGGCACTGAGCAGCAGAGCTGATGACCGCAAGCTGTTGCGTGAACTGCGCCAACAGACCGTGCAGTGGCCGCTGCAGAATCATGCCGTGACCTGGCTGATGTCGCCGGCCCTGACAGTTGTCGGGGTCTCTGCGGTAATGATCATGCCGCCGCTCATGCGGCTGATTAATCCGGCTACGCCCGTGGCGCTGCAAATGGCAACCTCGATGCTCTTCATCGTTATCGCGGTGCTCGGCAGTCCAGTCGGCATGCTGATGGGCGCGAACTTTGCGATCATCCTGCTGCTGCTCTCGCAGGCCGGCAGCGGGTCGCCGCTTGCTTCAGTGCTGCTGCGGGACGGGGCGCCTTCGAGCACCTTTGCAGTCATCGTCTGCTGTCTCGTCTATCTATGCCTGGACCCGGTCGTCAAGAGTTGCTATGTCCTGCGCAGTCACCACAGCCGCTCGGACGTGACCGGGGAGGACCTGCACGCCAGGCTGCGGCAAATCAGCGACGTCGGTTGAAAAATTCCAGGGCGGCCCCGTTTCCTCCAATTGAGGTTTCACTGTCCGATGCTCGCCCAGCCTTGAACGACCTGCGGCCCACACTTTCTGAAATCCGATTGCAATTCAAGCCAGTTTTTCGTATGTTGTACTGCCTGACAACAGAGGCTGCCAGCGAATCCGGCAAGTCGGCCAGCGGGCAATGCGAACCGGCGCGGCGGCCGGCCAATCATCCTGGTTGTATCAGAAAGCCATACATTGAAACGGAGCAGGTGTGGAACACTGGACCTTAACTGTCATCGACGGCAGTGAGCAGGGCCTCGAGAAACCGTTGGGTGAGGAGATTATCCTCGGCCGGTCGCTCGACAACGACCTGGTGCTCTCACACTCCGCTGTTTCGCGCCGGCACGCCCGCATTTTTGCGGCCGACTTTGTGGTCTATATCGAGGATCTGGAGTCCACGCACGGCACCAGGGTAAACGGCGAAGCGTGCAACAAACGCGCCCTCAACAACAACGACATCATCACCATCGGGCCGGTGTCGATGAAGATCGGCTGCGAGCAGCCAGTGCCCAACCCCGATGCCACCAACATCATCTATGTGCAGCCCACTGAGGCACCGTCGATCCATGAGATCTCGGTCCGCGACTTCGAGAAAACGGTCACCGACAGGGATATATCGGCCCGGCTCGAGGCGGTACTGCAAATTGGACTGACGCTGCAGGGCGAACGCGAGATCGGCCCGTTGCTGCAGCGCATCGGGGAAACCCTGATCAATACCCTTGCCGTCGAGCGTTGTGGCATTTTCCTCGGCGAAGACACGAGTCCACAGCTCGTCATGGCGGCCAAGGGCATCGAAAACCCGGACAAGCTGCCGTTCTCGAAAAGTCTGCTGCAGCGCGCCATAAGCGACGGCGAAGCCCTGGTGACCGCGGACGCCGGCAAAGACGCCCGGGTCCGCAGCGAATCCGTTGTTGCGGGTGCCATCCGCTCTGCCATGGTGGCGCCGATGTGGGGCCGCGAGCATGTCATCGGGGCCGTTGTGGTCGAGAACCGCGACCGGACCAACGCTTTTGACTCGGAGGATTTGCGGCTGCTTGTCGTCCTGGCCAACCTGGCCGGCACCGCCTTTCAGAACACCATGCTGATCCAGGAAGTGCGTCGAGAGACCGAGGAACGGGCCGCCCTGTCACGTTTCTTTTCGCCGGCCGTGGCCGAGCACATTCGCTCGGAAACCCGGTCGGAACTGTCGAATTCACGCCAGGAAATCAGCGTGCTCTTCACTGATATCCGCGGATTTACGAGACTGTCCGAAACGAGTGACCCCGGCAAACTCGTTGACCTGTTGAATCGTTATTTTCATGAGTTGACCGAAGCGATTTTCGAGGTCGAGGGCTGTGTCGACAAATTCACCGGTGACGGTGTCCTGGCCTTGTTCGGCACCCCGGTGCCACAGAGCGATCATGCCCGGCGTGCGGTACGCGCCGGCCAGGAGATCCTGCGCCGCTGCAGCCAGCTGCGCACTCCCGAGGGTGAGCCGCTGGCGGTCGGCATCGGCATTGCCACAGGCGCCGCCATTGTCGGCCCGGTCGGGTCCGAGAAGAGGCGGGAATTCACGGCTATCGGCGACGTCGTCAACATCGCCGCGGGCCTGGTCGAGCTGGCCAACGCCGGAGAGCTTCTCACGATCGACACGACGGTCGAGGCTGGCGAACTCAACGGCCTGGCAGAGGCGCTCGGGGACAGGAACATCAAAGGCCTCGAACGCGAACTGAAGATTTATTCCGTCGATATCGGCACCCCTATCGAGTAATTGCCGGGACAGGGTAAAGAGGGCCGGCTAAACGCTTGTATTCGTTTATCTCATCGGTATGTTCCCACGTTATTACCACCGGCTGGGGGAAACTGTGCCCCGAAAAAATGCCGGCCGAGTCCGGTACTCAATCTCAATCATGCAAGGAGCATCATGGCTAATTACTTCAACGACAATTCGCTGTCGATCGGCAACACGCCGCTGGTCCGGATCAACCACATCACCGCCGGTGCCGAAGCCACCGTCCTCGCCAAGATCGAGGGCCGCAACCCGGCCTATTCCGTCAAGTGCCGGATCGGCGCCAACATGATCTGGGAAGCGCAGAAGGACGGTCAGTTGAAGCCCGGCATGGAAGTGGTCGAGCCGACCAGCGGCAACACCGGAATCGCCTTGGCCTATGTCTGCGCCGCACATGGTTACAAGCTGACCATCACCATGCCGGAGTCGATGAGTATGGAACGCCGAAAAGTGCTCACCGCACTCGGCGCCAGCATCGTCCTCACCGATGCGGCCAAGGGCATGAAGGGCGCCTGTGCCAAAGCCCAGGAAATCGCCGATTCCGATCCCAACTACTTCCTGCCGCAGCAGTTCGAGAACCCGGCCAACCCCATCATTCACGAGAAAACCACCGGCCCGGAGATCTGGGAACAGACCGGTGGCGAAATCGACATTCTCGTCTCGGGCGTCGGCACCGGCGGCACCATTACCGGCGTCTCGCGCTACATCAAGAATGAGCAGGGCAAAGCCATCACCAGCGTCGCCGTCGAACCGGTCGAGAGCCCGGTCATCACGCAAACCATGAACGGTGACGACCTGCAGCCCGGCCCGCACAAGATCCAGGGCATCGGTGCCGGCTTCATCCCCGGCACCCTCGATCTCTCGGTGGTCGATGTCTGCGAACAGGTCGACAGCGCCACTTCCATCGACTACGCCCGCCGCCTGTCCAAGGAAGAGGGCATCCTCTCGGGCATCAGTTGCGGCGCCGCCATGGCCGTCGCCGACAGGCTTGCCAGGCGCCCCGAGAATGCCGGCAAGATGATCGTTACTGTCCTGCCGGACGGTGGTGAGCGCTATCTCACGACTGCTCTCTTCGAAGGGCTCTTCGACGACGAGGGCATGGCGCTCTGAACCACGCTCCCCGGAACTCTGCAAGGCGGTGCTGTCGCGTTGGGCTGCACCGCCTTTTTTGTCTGCCCGGATCAGGAGTCGGGACGCTCGTACCAGAGCCCGCAGCCCTGGCGTGATTTCATACGTGAAGGCTGCAGCACCAGCCGCAGGCACATGGCAAGGATGCGGAGCGGTGAATACCAGTGAAGTTTGCGCATCGACGTCGTGATGTGTACGCGCAGCACCCTGAACCTGCAGCCATTCGCCTTCCCCCAGCGCTTCAGGGCATTCGAAAAATGAATCTCCTCCGAGGCATAATACGTCTCGTCAAAGCCGCCAACCGCTTCCCACGCATCGCGCCGGCAGAATACGTAGGCGCCGCAGGCCCAATTGCAGCAGATCGACAGGAGGTTCCAGGATGAGATACTCAGCGCCACGGCCCAGCCTGAGTGCGCCCGGTCCGACCGGGAGTCGATCAGTGTTCCGCCGCCAGCACAGTCACCGCCATCCAGCGCCGCCAGTGACTGGCGCAACAGTTCGGTGGTAATCAGCGTATCGGCGTCCACAAAGATCAAATATCTGCCGCGGCTGTGCCGGCCGCCGGTATTGCGCGACCGGGCGATCTGCCGGATCGGTTCCTCGACAACCTTGGCACCATGGCGCCGGGCGATCCCGCCGGTACCGTCCGTCGAATCGTTGTCGGTCACTACGATCTCGCCGCGATGGGTCGAGATTTCCGCCACCACCGCATTCACCCGCTCGAGTGTGGCGGGTAGCAGCTCCGCCTCGTTATAAGCCGGAATGATGATGGAGTAATCGGTCGCAGGCTCGTGGGACATGTATACAAGATAGCCTCAGTTTCGCCACTGGTAAATCGGGGCTGCAGTCAACGTACCGGCCAACATGATGAATCCGCCTGGCAATTCCGGCGCCGGAAAAGGCCACCCCGCCCCGGCACCGCAAAAAAGGCGCGGCAATCGCTTGCCGCCACCTTATGTCTTGAACATCATGTAACCCTGCAACATTGTATGTTGAAAACATCCCACGCGACGAAGGCTAATGGAGGAAACTCATGACTGAAATAGAAAAACAGATACTCGCGCAGCCGGCAACAATCCTTTCCCAGGAACAACGGGAATTCTATTTCGAGAACGGTTACCTGGTGGTCGAAAAAATCGTGCCGCAGGAATGGCTCGACCGGATGAGCGCGGTCACAAACGAATTCGTCGACCGCAGCCGCAGCCAGCATAAATCCGACTCCGTCTTCGACCTGGAACCCGGGCACACGTCGGAGAATCCGCGACTGCGCCGCCTCAGCAGTCCGCCCGAACACCATCCGGAATACTGGGCTTACGCGAAAGAATCAATCATCGCGGACCTGGCGGCCGACCTCGTCGGGCCGGACGTCAAATACCACCACTCAAAACTCAACTTCAAGTGGGCCGAGGGCGGCGAGGAGGTCAAGTGGCATCACGACATTTCCTTTTGGCCGCACACCAACTATTCGCCATTGACCATCGGCACATACTTCTGCGACGTCGGTCCGGACCAGGGCCCACTCGGCGTCGTGCCCGGCTCCCACAAGGGTGAGCTGTACAGCCAATACAATGACAAGGGACAATGGGTTGGCTGCCTGGCCGACGAGGACCTGGCCAACCTCGACATGGCGGCGGCCAAATTTCTCACCGGCCCCGCCGGCTCGGTGACCATCCACAACTGCCGGGTCATTCATGGCTCTGCCGTCAACCATTCCGACGCCGGGCGGCCGCTGCTGCTCAACGTCTATTCCGCGGCCGATGCCTGCCCCTACACAGCGAACCCGCTGAAAACCCGGTTCGAGGGTGAGATCGTCCGTGGCAAGGCGGCCCGCTGGGCGCGACACGATCCGCGTCCCTGCGAAATGCCGCCTGACTGGTCGGATGGATACGTCTCCATTTACTCCCTGCAGCAGGAAGAGGAGGTGGACGACGACCAGATGAAGGTGATCAGCAAACAAATGGCGGCTATTCCAAGCGGTACACCGCCGCACGATGCTGATGCGGTCGTCGCAGAGTAGGACGGCACCATGGCAACACCCAATATCAAAGTCACCTTCGAGATCAAGCCGGACATGTACGAAATGCTGAAAAAGATTCGCGACAAGTACGAGCTGCCGGACACCTCAAAGGCCATGCGCGTCCTGCTGGACTATGCCGCCGACGACGGTGACTGGGACGAGATCTTCGCCACCATCCGCTGCCGACGTTGCAGCTGAAGCGCCGGCACGGCATCATTCAGCCGGCCAATATTTCCCGGTGCCGCGCCTTGTTCGCCTCGTACAAGGCCTGGGCCTCGGCGCTCTTCTCCGCACTGACGCCGCTGACGACCAGCCCGAAAGCCGGGCGATGACGTGTCGTCGACCGATTGGGATCGGCCCGATGAACCGTGTCGCCATGGTGCGCCACTGCGTCACCGGCCCGCATCTCGACCATCACCTCGCGCGCCTCGTCTTCCGGCCCGTAATCGGTCAAGGCCTGGGAAAATCCCAGCACCGTGCTGGCGGAAT
>JASLZG010000519.1 GCA_030754995.1 Lentisphaeria bacterium | reverse complement strand
CAAGGTTGGCGATCGCTTCCTCCGGCGGCAGGTCCTTGTGGCCAAGATCCTGCAGCGCGATGATACGCTGCGCCATCTCGCGGCGGATCGCGTCCAGGTCGCCCTGCGCTGTGTCGATGTTCTTTAGCCACTCGTGCGTTTGTGCGATGAGCGGATCGTCGGGGAAACGCCCGAGCGTCTGATGCAACATCGCACCAAGGGTCGTAAGATAGCGCACGTCGTCGACGCCCTCGCGAAAGCCTTCCCAGTGCAGCGTGTCGACCACGCCGCCTTCGGTACGAAAGACCATGGCGAAATACATGGCCTGGCTCGCTCCGTCGCCGTTGATGTGGCAATACGCCCAGTTCATCACACCGTCAAATCCCATGCGCCACAAGCCCAGGCCTTCCTGGCGGCGGTGCCACTGCGGCAGGGGGGCGCGCAGCGTGGTGTAGGTAAAGATCTTTCGTCCCTGCCGGTGCACGCCGTCGATCGCCTGGCGGTATGTCTCGTGGTTCACCTGGCGCTCAAAGCTGATGTTTCGGGCAAGTTCGGCGTTGCCGTGCAGCGATTCAGT
>JASLZG010000518.1 GCA_030754995.1 Lentisphaeria bacterium | reverse complement strand
ATCCGGCGGAAGTCGATGAGGAGAATCGGTTCGACCTGGCCCATCTCGAACGCGGGATCATTCCCAGGCTAAACCGTGGCGGCACGGCCGCGAATATCGCGGAGGTCTCAGGCAGGCACCGGCAAGCAGCTTGAGGAGCATGACAAGTTTAACCCCATTTATCGAGACTAGAAATTGGCGCTAACGGTTCACTGCTGGGCCCGACCCGGGCCCGACCCCGCATTATACCGTGCGGCGGCGAGAGCAAAGGGCACCGGCGATGGTCAATTGCCTTCCAGCTGCTCACGGATACGGATTGCCTTCCAGCTCCTCACGCATTGGTTCCAACTGGCCCGTGTTGGCCGTGCCCCCCCCGCAGGTCGTGTCGGCAGTCGGGTTGAGCCAGGTGTTGAGGACGCCGTTGCGGGCTATGAGTTGATTCTCGACGCTTGTACTGGTAACACTGGTCACGTGACCATCGACATAGAGCATGTTCCAGGTCGGCGCATGGCCCATTAGTGGGCTGCCAACCGCAACGAAGAGGCGATCGTAGGCAATGGAATGGTCGCTCGGGTAGCGGTC
>JASLZG010000517.1 GCA_030754995.1 Lentisphaeria bacterium | reverse complement strand
CACTTTCCCGCATACCGTTCCCGATAACCGTCCGGTGGAGGATAATCATCCAGATGATTTTGATGATGCGGCTCAATATACGATAAAAACAGGAAAAACGGATCAGTTTGATGATCGTTTACATAACGAATAGCCGCATCAGTAAGCGCATCAACTCGATATCCTGGCAACTTCACCGGATTATTATCATTATCATATACCTCCATATGGTAGGCATCCGAAGTAAATTCCAAGACATTGGATGCTAGCCAGAAGTCATAACCACCACGATTAGCTTCAGTTACCGGTTCTTCTGTCGCCAAGTGCCATTTGCCGATGTAACCCGTCTGATACCCGGAATCTTTAAAATAGTGTGCCAGTGTCTTCGATTCGGTTGGAAGGGGAATGCCATTTCGAAAGCAACCAGTTGTTGTAGCATACATGCCCGTTTGCAGACACGATCTTGCTGGACCACATACAGGTTGACATGTGAACGAATACCGCACATGGGTTCCACGCTGTGCAATTCGGTCAAAGTTTGGCATCAAATCTAACGGATTACCATGAAGACCTGAGGTATCCC
>JASLZG010000516.1 GCA_030754995.1 Lentisphaeria bacterium | reverse complement strand
CTGGGATTTGGATGAGCTTCGCACGGCCCAGGATTGGTATGTTCGTAATGCCTTGCTGGGCGCAGATGGCGTAAGCGAAGTGGCTTCCGTTGGCGGCTTTGTCAAGGAATACCAGATCGACGTCGACCCCGATGCCATGCGAGCGTTTGGTGTCTCGCTCCAGGAGGTCTTCAGCGCGGTGAAGATGTCCAACGTCGATGTGGGGGCGCGCACCATCGAAGTGAACCGCGTCGAATACGTCATTCGCGGCCTCGGCTTCATCAAGAACCTCAAAGACATTGAAAACACTGTCATCAAATCGCGAGACAACGTCCCGGTTTATGTCAAAAACGTCGCCCATGTCTCGATTGGCCCGGCATTGCGGCGCGGCGCGCTCGATAGGGGAGGCGCGGAGGCGGTCGGTGGAGTGGTCGTGGTCCGCTACGGTGACAATCCGCTTGCAGCCATCAAGAACGTTAAGAAGAAGATAGAAGAGATCGCTCCCGGGCTGCCTAAGAAGGCCCTCGTCGATTGGGACAAAGTCACTTCCAGTGAAATCAAAGAATTCGGCGACTTGAACGGATT
>JASLZG010000515.1 GCA_030754995.1 Lentisphaeria bacterium | reverse complement strand
GGCTGGTAGGCGACACCCCGATGCTGATACCCGACGTCTCCGCGGGCGCCCACGAGGTCGAGTTCAGATACGACGGCTATCGCGACTGGGCGACCACCGTGCAGGTGGGTCCCTCCGTGCAGGCTCGCGTGACCGCGTCACTCGACCACGTCCCCTGATGAACGCCGTCCTCGCTCTCGAAAACGGAAACTGGTATTGCGGTACGGCGGCCGGTGCGACCGGTGTCGCGCGGGGCGAGGTCGTCTTCAATACCAGCATGACCGGCTATCAGGAGGTCCTGACCGACCCCTCCTACGCGGGACAGATCGTCACCATGACCTGTCCCCAGATCGGGAACTACGGTGTGGCCGCCGAGGACACGGAGTCGCGCGGTCCGCAGGTCGCGGGGTTCGTCGTCCGCGAGGCCTCTTCGATTGCCAGCAACTGGCGGTCGAACGGGACGCTGCGCGACTATCTGACCGAGCATGGCGTGGTGGCAATCACCGGTGTCGACACCCGGGCGCTGACCCGCGTCTTGCGGACAGCCGGGGTGATGCGCGGCCTCATCGGTACCGGTCATGTCGACC
>JASLZG010000514.1 GCA_030754995.1 Lentisphaeria bacterium | reverse complement strand
CGCGGGGCATGGTCGGGCAGCCGCGGCCGGATACCCAATTCGCTGTTGCGCAACAACGGAGATCTCACATTCACGGATGTTACCTTTGACGCTGGACTCGCCGAGCCGTTCTACCCGACCCAGGCTGCAACTTGGGCCGACTTCGACAACGATGGCGACCTCGACCTGTTTGTCGGCAACGAATCCACGCCGGATCAGGAAAGCCCGTCGCAGCTGTTCCGCAACGAAGGAAACGGACGATTTGTTGACATCGCTGCGGCGGCCGGGGTGGAGAATCTCAGCTTTGCCAAGGGCGTTGCAGCGGGGGATCTCGACGGCGACTCCTTTACTGATCTTTACGTTTCGAATCTGGGCAGCGCCAATCGCCTATACCGGAACAACCGAGACGGTACGTTTACGGATGTGGCGGAAGTCGCCGGTGCTACCGGCCCGGTGAGCAGCTTCTCGACTTGGTTTTGGGATGTGGACAACAACGGCGCTCTGGATCTGCTGGTCCACAGTTACCCGCTGAAAGACACCGAGGTGACCCTGTCTTCCCTCGTCAGAGGCTGGATGGGGCAACCGGA
>JASLZG010000513.1 GCA_030754995.1 Lentisphaeria bacterium | reverse complement strand
GTCAATACCCTCGATGACCTCTGGTTTTACCTGGGATGCACATATTTCTGTGGAACCTCTATGGCGTTCTGCCCTGTCTTAGTGACATCTGCGGCAGCATCTTTGGCGATCAACCAAACAGTTCCCAAGCAAGTTCCACTTTCCCATCACTGTCACGCGCCGCCTCGTTACCGTCAATCATCGCGACCAGGCTCCCGTCCGCCGTCAGTTCCAGGTCCAGCAGCGACTTGCGGATTTTCAAATTGGAAAGCTTCGCCCACGGCCACGGAGAGTTGACGTGCACCGTCAAGGCGTCCCTGGTCCAGCGGATGCCGAAGACCCCTTCGGTTATCGAAGTCAGTGCCGAAAGGATGCAGCCATAGCATACGAAACGCTGGGGCAGGATCTCGCCGGTGTCGGCGTGGTAAACCTCTCCGCGATAGCGCGGGCCCAACCCGCCATTTTCCCCGAGGCGCCGGAACAGTTTGAATAATTGCCGGTGCGCCTCCTCGTAACATCCATGTGCGTACAGTCCGGCAGGAACTTGATTGCTCCAGTGCATATCAAATCCGCTGTTGTAGCCTTTATAGTCCGCAGA
>JASLZG010000512.1 GCA_030754995.1 Lentisphaeria bacterium | reverse complement strand
GTTCTCGATCATCATCACAGCTGGCGGTGACACGCGCATCGAAATCAGCGAATGGGACTTTCCCAGCCAAGCCGAATGCGAGGCGCGCGCGGCGGAAATCGCTGACCCCTGGCTGGTTTGCGGCGAGACGACAGCCGATTTTTTGGCGGCGGTGTTGAAATCAAGAATGGTGGCGGCGCAGCCAATATTCTGAAAATCGCCGAATATTCCGGCAATGACCTGATATTCCGAAAATCGCCGAATATTCCGGCAATGACCTTCAGGCAATTTCTGCCTTGGTTGCAAAATGGTTGCAACCACCCACGACCACCCACGGCCACCCACGGCCACCCACGGCCACCCACGGCCAACGAAAACGGCTGCAATCTGCGCTGTATCGAGAAAATCCCGCAAATCACAATGACTTACCACGACCGCCGTTTTGGGGGCAAAACATGCTCATAACCTGAAGGTCGTTGGTTCAAATCCAACCCCCGCAACCAACAAAATCAATGACTTAGCCGCCCTCCGGGGCGGCTTTTTTGTGTCTGGTTGCATTTTGGTTGCACAAATCGTGATTACTGATGGAATGTCATATTTCCTGA
>JASLZG010000511.1 GCA_030754995.1 Lentisphaeria bacterium | reverse complement strand
ACCTCAACACCTTCAACTACCTCTCCGGAGCCAAAAGTCTCGATCTCAAGTCGGCCATTGGACATCTCTCCTACCCGATCAGCCATATACTCGACGGTCCAACCCAGAGATGGATTTCCAGGCGGGTGGATTCCGTGCATCCGCCACTTGATAACCTTCGCTGGCTGTGCTGGAGCCGGAGCTGGAGACGGAGCCGGAGTCGGTGCGGGTGCTGGTTTCGGTGCCGGTGCGGGTGCGGGTGCTGGTGCTGGTTTCGGTGCCGGTGCCGGTGCCGGTGCCGGTGCCGGTGCCGGTGCAGCACACGCAACTAGCAAAGCAATTGCTGCCATTAGTGGAACAACGATAAATAGAAACTTCTTTTTCACTTATTACCTCCTTGGTAATTCCTAATTGATTCTTAATTCTACCTAAACATTTTTAAATTTGAAGCCATCACCTCCTCATTAAAGACTGTAAACTTGAAACATTCTCGTAAGATAATTACACCTGCCATAAATGCGAAAATCTCATCCCCAAAGCTCAAGCACCGGTCTAGTATAAAGGTAAAAAACATCTTTGTCAATAATTTCCTGAAGCGTTTGCCACATT
>JASLZG010000510.1:363-594 GCA_030754995.1 Lentisphaeria bacterium | reverse complement strand
GCCGGAATCGATTACCAGGATGCGGCTGGGCGATATGTAGATTTTCATGCCCTAAGGCATTGCTTTATCAGTCTTGTTGGTAAGACCGCAAGTATCAAGGAGACACAGAGCCTGGCCAGGCACAGCACGGTGACACTGACTCTGGACACTTACAGTCATATTGGCCTGAGTGACGAAAGACAGGCTGTGGAGAGGTTACCGGAATTACATAGGGCAGATCATACAAATGAA
>JASLZG010000510.1:0-353 GCA_030754995.1 Lentisphaeria bacterium | reverse complement strand
AAGACCGGCACTGATGACAGGTCGGTTGGAGGTGGTCAAAATGGTCAGGAAAATTTGACACCAAATTTGACACCTTTTTTGACACCTACGGCTTTCTCTGGATGTAATCAGTCGTCTGCGATTGGCAATGGGGAAGGTGTTGTACAAGGCAACGCCCTGCAAATCGGCGAGAATCGTAACTGTAAGGAAAGAGGTAAGTTAGACAACGAGAATGACCAGTTGTCTACGAATGACATCGACAAGAACCCAACGGAGAGGGGGGGATTCGAACCCCCGGTACGACAAGCGTACAACGGTTTTCGAGACCGTCCCGATAAGCCACTCCGGCACCTCTCCAATTCGAAAGTTCATCT
>JASLZG010000050.1 GCA_030754995.1 Lentisphaeria bacterium | reverse complement strand
CCGGCGCCTTGATTGTGGCCACCGTCAAAGAGTTGCCGCTGGTGGTTCTGGCAGCGCAGAACTACGGTGCCGGGAAGGTTGCGTTCCTCAACATCGAGGATACCTGGAAATGGGTCATGCACTATGACGACGGCGACCGTTATTTCGGCGTGTTCTGGGGGCAGTTGGTGTCGTGGATCTCGTCGTCGTCGAAGAAGCGCATGACGGTCAATCCCAACACGTCGCGGCTCGACATGGCTCACGAGCAGGAGTTCTCCGTCGACATCCTCGATGCCGAGTACGTCCCCGACAACCGGGCAGAAATTGTTGCGACGATCTCAACCCCGGGCGGCGATGAGGAGGCCATGCGCCTGTTTCTCAACCCGAAGATCGACGGGCGCTACACCGGCAAGTTCATCCCGCGCGGGGTCGGCGAGTACCGCTTCCGTTTCGCAACGGCCTTGCACACCGGCGAGAAGATGGAGAAGGTCGTGGACTATCTCGCCGTCAATCTCAGCCCGGAGGTGCAGCCGCAGCCGATTGCCGAAATGCGCCTGCAGAGTCTCGCCCGGGTAACCGGCGGCGAGTACTGGAATTACCGCGACGCGGACAGCATCGACGAATTGCCGATCACCCGCACGGTCAGCTATATCGAGGAAATGCACGAATGGCTGAAATACTGGCTCTGGCTGATCGTCCTGCTGCTGGCCATAATACCCGACTGGTACGTTCGCCGCCGCCTCGGCCTGCGGTGAGTCGAACGATTTCAAACAGGCCGATGTTTTCGGCTTCCGCCGCAATGCACGAAGGAAAACGGCCGGGCCCCGCCATTAGCGGATCCCGATGTACACTGCCCGGCGTGCGTCGGTGGCTTCGGTAATCTCGTCGAGCATCACCGGTGAGACCGGGCGGTTCACTTTGAGCACCGCCATCGACTCGCCGGTCCTCGCATCGTGCGGCGCCCGCATGTCGTCGATGTTGATCTCGTGCCTGGCCATCACCCCGGTGATCTTCGCCAACACCCCCGGCCGGTCCTCATAGACGACCATAACGCTGTGGCCTTGCGGATCGAAGTACAACTTGTCGAAACCGTCGATGCGTGACACCATCGGATTCGATTCCGTCAAGGTGCCACGGACACTGACTTTCGAAAACGTCGTGCCGCTGCCCTCGAACAGGTCGATGGTCATCGAACGGCCGTACTTCTTGCCGTCGTCGCCGTCGCGCTTGACGTAGACTATCCCTTTCTCTTCCAAGTACTCCGCGGCGTCGTGGTAGTCGAAAAGGGAGTCGAAATGGGACGACAGCCCCGAGACGATCGGTGCCAGCAGCCAATTGGAATATTCGTTCAGGCCACCGTAAAAACTCGCCTCGACACGGCGCGGCGGTGTCTCGGCCCCGAGATAATGGCGCGCCACCTTCGCCAGATAAAAGGCCAGCTCGACGTGACCCTCGTCGAGACCTTCAGGCACGGCGCGATTGACGATATTGGTGCCGACACCGCGCTGCACATACGCCACCAGTTGCTCGGCGGCACGGCAGGCGGCGTTGCGATTCGCTTCGCTGGTGTTGGCCCCGAGATGTGGCAGCATAATGTCGGCGATGTCCGCAACGCTCTTCTCTCCGGGCGCGTCCGCGGCATAGACGTCGGTGCAGAAAATCAGGTCTTTATCGGCCTTAACGGCGCGGACGTCCTCTTCGTTGACGATGCCGGCCCGGGCGCAGTTGATCAAAATGGCGCCGGGCTTGGTCACGTTCAGCAGGTCGCGGTTGATCATTCCCTGTGTCTCGTCGGTCTCCGGGAGGTGCAGGGTGATGATGTCGGCAGCGGCAAACAGCTCCTGCAGCGAGCACAACTCCGCGCCCAGCTCCTCCGCCTTGTCGGCGGAGACAACGGGGTCGTACACAATGATACGGTTGTCGAAGCCCGCCAGGCGTTGCGCAACGAGCTGGCCGATATTGCCGAGCCCGACGATGCCGACGGTCTTCTTCGACAACTCGCGGCCCATGAACCTTTTTTTCTCCCAGGCCCCGGTGCGCGTCGAGGCGTCGGCGGGGATCACGTGGCGGTACGCCGCCAGCACCAGCGCGATGACTTCCTCGGCGACGGCGTTGGCGTTGGCGCCGGGCGTGTTCATCACGTCGATGCCCTGGCGCCGCGCGTGCTTGGTGTCGATGTTGTCGTAGCCGGCACCGGCGCGCACCACCACCTTGAGGCTCGGCAGGGCGTCGATGACCGCGGCGGTGATCTTTTCACTGCGGACGATCAGGCCGGTCGCGTCGGCGTGGGCGCGGACCAGTTCAGCGAGCGGTTTTTCGGCATCCTGCACAACATCGAAGCCGTTGTCCCGGAGGATCTCGGCAGCTGCCGTGTCAAGTTTGGTCGGAATGAGGATGGTGGGCATGGCTATCTCGCGATCCAATCGAGGGCGGTCGCCTGGAAACGGTCCCAGAGGCTGTTCGGGCCTTGGGTCACCGGGACGACTCGTGCACTGGCATGAAAGGTCTGGGGTACGTCCGGCGGATAATCGGTGACAAAACTGAACTGGACGCTGCTCGACTTCTTCGTGCTTACCGGTGTCACCAGCAGCTCGTAGTGGCGACCGGCCTTGAGGGTCAGCAGCTCGTACTCGAAGGCGTCCTTGTTGGCGGTTACACTGGTAATGTTGATGTCGGCGTCGGTGAGGAACTTGAGGCGTATTTTCTTGCGCTTGGCACTGTCACCCACCTGCCATTTCACGTAAGGCGGATCGATGTCGACATATCTCGGAACGATGCCCCGGATGATGAGGGTCGTGGTCTCCTTCGACGGTTCATCCGTCGTGACGGTGATCTTCTTTTCACTGACCCCTTCACGCACCTTGATAGTCGCCGAAATCTCACCACTCTCGCCCGGCGCGTAGGTCTTCTTGTCCAGCCCTGTCGTGGTGCAGCCGCAGGAGGTCTTGACGGTTTTCACCGTGATCTCGGTCTCGCCTATATTGGTGAACCGGTAGGCACCGCTGAGCGTCGTGTCGTTCGGCAGTCCGCGCAACTCCAGTTCGGTCGACTCGAACTGCAACTGCGCGACAACGCCGCCGGCCAGCAGCAGCCCCGTAATGATCAGCACGGCACGCATATGCAACACTTTTTTGCGAATTGAAACGATCAGGTACTGTAACCGGAGTTTACGGATATGCCGAACCGGGTGCAGCCGGAATGTCTTCAAAAACCCGGCTTCACGTTTGATCCATCATCCGCTCTTCGAGCGCCTCGACAACCTGGCGGGCCAGTGCCTCGGGCGGTGCGGTCGCGTCCAGCGTCAGGTTGGCGCAGGCCTGGTAAACCGGCCCCCGTTCCTGCAGCATTTCCTCGACTTCCTGCAGGCCGCCGCCGCGAAAGTTCGGGCGTGTGTCGGCGCTGATCGGGTCCGCCTCGGCCCGGCGCCACAATTCCGCCGCGTCGAGCTTCAGGTAGACGACCAGTGAATCGCGGCCGGCCGCAACCTGATTCTGCGGCCGCAGGATGCTGCCGGCGCCGAACGCGATGACGCATCGGTCATGGCGGCACAGGGTCTCGACAACGTCTGTTTCGACATCGCGGTACGCCTCCTTGTCGCTGCTGAAGGCCTCCGTGAGGGAACACCCGTAGCGCTCCTGAATGTCGCCGTCGACGTCGTACAGTGGCCAGCCCAGTTGTTCCGACAACGCCGGGCCGAGCGTTGACTTGCCGCTGGCGCGGTAGCCGATGAGAACGATTTTCATGAATCGCAATACCTCGTCGCAAAATGCCGAGTTGCCGACGGAATTGCAAACGCCCCACCAACAAATTCTGCCCAGGCCTGCAGGTGCGGACCCCGCGCATCGGTGATCTCCGTGTCATTCACGATGGCGTTCTCCTGGAACAACGCCGGGCACGGTATCGGGACGGCGGTTGCTTTACGCCGGCGCTGCCGCCTGTGCCAAGTTTGTAGGTTGGGTTTGCAACGGTTGTGGATAGGAGCGATAATGTGACGCGGCATGGAATACTGAGCAAAGGACAAATGCAGCCAATGACCTTAATTGACGACCCCGGCTGGGGTGGCGGATTCATCGCGGACTGGTTGTTGTGCGGCCCGTTTTATTACGGTTACAGCGATCGTCCGGCGGACGGAACGCTGCCGCACGATGACGACTATCTCCAGCATCCCGAGGGCGAAGGCAATGTGCGGCCGCTGGCCGGCGACACGGTGACGACGGCGGAGGGCACCTGGCGCTGGGAAGCCCGGCACAGCGCGGCCATCAGAATGAACATCACCCAGGAACTGGGGCCGGGCCCGTTTCTCGGCCGCCACCTGATCATGTTCGCCGCAACCTACGTGGTGTTCGACAAGGCCTGTACCGGCTTGCTGTGGCTCGGCACCAGCGACGGCTACCGCCTGTACGTGAACGGTCGCGAGCTGCACGACATCCAGCTGATGAACCGGGTCACCGCCCCGGATCAGAACGTCTACAAGATCAAGTGGCGGCGCGGCCGGAACCTGATCCTGCTGCGGATGCGCAGCAATCGCGGCGGCTGTGAATTGATGGCGCGCCTGACGGATGAGCACCGGGTGCCGCTGAAGCCGCGGATCGAATTGCTGCGGCAGCCAACCTATCAGCCCGCGCCCGGGTCGCTGCAATCGGGGCCCGGTTGCAGGGTCCTGCACGATGCCCCGATACCGGGAGACTGGCGGCCGATACCGGTCAGCTCGTTTCGGGGCGGCAGCCGCCCGGCGGCGGGCTTCTCCGGACTGTTGTCGTCGGCGCACTCACGGTTGCTGAAAGACGGCGAGACGGCCGCTGCCACTTTTGACCTGGCGGGCGGTGTCCCGGGCAAGACACTTCTGGTTTTCGAGGCGCTGAATTCCAACGCCGTCTTGAGCATCATTATCAATGACCGGGCAATCTGGGAGGGAACGCCGCCGCAGCTGCCCGCCGGGGTGCCGAAAAAGGCGTTCGGTCATCGCATTTTCCTGCGCTCTCACGTTGTCCTGCCCACCGGCGCCCTGCGCGATGGCGCCAACACTGTCCAACTCAGCATCAGCGGCCACGGCTGCGGCGCCTGGCTTGCCTTTCGAAGCGTTGCCGTGCTGGCCGCGGAAGCGCTGGATTCACACGCGGGATGGTCGGCCGTGCGCTTTGCCGGTGAACGCTTCGGCTCCGTCGCGCGGCCGCGCTGGAAACCGGACAACGGCGACTGGCCGCAGGTTGGCGGGCACTGTTTCGTCAGCGCGAAATATTTGGCAGAGATCCCCGCATCCGGTGAGATCCGGGCGTGGTTCAGGCTGCCGCGGCTCAATCGAAGAACGCCCCTCGAATTTACCCTCGAGCTGCGGCCGTTGCAGTATTGCTGGCCATGGATCGGCAACGACCCGCGGGACGGGCACTCCGACTTGCCGTCGCCATACGCAATCGAAATAAACGGCGTGCGCGTCAACGCCGTCCGGCGGCCGGCACTGAATGTCCAGCAGGGTATTTACGCCGGGCTGATACTGCCGGTTCCCGCCGAGGCGGTGCGTGCGGGTTTGAATGAATTATTGATCCGGGTGATCGACCCCACCGGTGCTTCGGTGTTCGCTTCCGGATCAGGACAAGTGCCGTGGCAACCCGGATCGATCGCCGTCGGTCGGCCGTTTATCGAGGAAGTCGTTGTTCGCTGGCGCCCGCGGCCGATCGTGCCCGGCGTGCCGCGGGTGGCGCATGTCGATCGGCCATTCGAAGTCGGCATCGACATGCCCGAGGGTGATCGCTTGATTTCAATGGCGTTGCCGGCCGGATTGGTTTGTCTCAACAAAATCCCTGCCGCTGTCGGACCAGGCGAGTCAACCCTGCAATTCAATGCGACGAGACCGGCAGCATCAGGCCACGCGACGATCCGCTTCAGCAACCGGACTCTAAAGGTCCGGATGCCGCGCATCGTCGACGGGGTGGACCCGAATGCGATGAACTTCATCGTGATCACGGCGCTGGACGCACCGGCGGATGACCTCGACGGACATGCGCGAATGATCACCGCCATCAAGCGCGATGAATTGGGCAATACGGTGCATTTCCGCAACCGCATGCCGGCCGCCGCCCCGGCCGCGACCATGCGTGAGTTGATCCGCCTGCATCGCGATGCCGACTTGTATCTCTCCTGGTCCTGGGGGCCCTTCCTGGAGGGGCCTGCCAACAAATACACGGTGGCGGACGTGCAGCGCTGGGGCGGCCGGCACATAGCCGCAACCGGCTCGGCCCGTGAGGAACCGCCGATTGCCCGGTACGCCAACCTGTTGGAGCTGCACAACGCATACCTGGCGTATCTGCTGGATTTCTACGGGAACCATCCGGGATATGCCGGTCATCCCAGCCAGGCCTGGTCCCGCTACAGCGCCGCCGCCGGTGCCTCTGTCATCTGGGTACAGGAAGGGTACTGCAATTTCGAGTGGCAACAGGGCAGCATGCGCGGGGCCGCCCGGGCATACGAGCTGCCCATGGGCGTCTCCAACTGCGATGATTGTGCGGTGTTGTACTGGGACGACGAACGGGCGCTCCGAATCGCCTCGCTCCACAACTGGATCGCCTACTTCTCGGGCTGCACCTGGCTGATGCCGGAAATCAGTGGCCGGTACATGCGGGGCCGCACGCTGCCGGGCCACGGCGGTTACCTGGCGGACCCGGTGAACCGGGCCCGGTTCGAGATCGAGATGAACTTCTACGACTTCATTCGCACGCGATCCTGTCCCGGGCTGCCGTTGGCGCCGCTTGGCATCGTTCAAGGCCGCCTCGATGGCTGGGACGGCTTTGCCGACTGGCAACCCGGCCCCGACGAGAACGGCTACCAGCAGGGCTTCTACGAACCCGGCCGCAATCTCTGGCGTTCAACCCGCACGGAAGTGCTCGATCGGCGAACGTCATATTGGCCATACGGCATCGCCGAGGCCGGTTGGCGCTACCTGGACGTGGTCATGCCGCGCATCGGGTTTGGCACGAGCTACCCCGCGGAACATCCGCAAAGCGACCGGCACTGGTTCTGCGGGACGCCGTACGGCAAGGTCGACCTGGTACCCGGCGACCTGGTTGACACCGGGAAATGGCAGGCCTATCGCGCCTTGATTTTCCTTGGCTGGAACAGTGCGACAGATGAACAATACGATGCCCTGCGCACCTATGTCGAGAATGGTGGCATCCTGTTGATGACAACCCCGCAGCTGACGACCTCCGTAGTGCACGGCGTCACGTCGCCGCTGGTGAAGCGGGGCAACTGGAGTGACCTGTTCGGGGTACGGGTTTCCGGCAAAACGAAAGCCCTCGGCACCCGGGCCGTACGGACCCGGCAAGGGGCGGCGCTGCTCAAGCGGCGGGGGTACGCGCTCAACAATCATTGGCGAAACCCGTTGCGGGCGCCGCGAATCCGGTTGACCGACGACGCGGTTGTCCTGGCACGGACGAATGACCATACGCCGCTCCTGGTGGAGCGAAAGCTGGGGCGGGGTCGAGCGATTCTCCTGACCGCCTGGAATTTTCCCGGCGAAGAGGCGTTTGAAGATCTGTATCGCGACCTGATCGATTCGATCGCTGCCGAGGTCACGCCTCCAGTGCGCATCGAGCCGACCGACTATGTGAATCACGGCGTCTTTGTGACTGCCGATGGCGAGCCCGGCCGTGATTTCACCACCATCTTTTTCACCGACACACGATGGTGGGAAATGGCGGCAAGCGAACTGGACATCACCGTTTGGCTCGACGGAAACGGGTTCCCATTGCGCGTGCCGCCGGCGACGATCCGGTCGGTTGCCTGGCATGGTAAAGTTGCGGTGACCGCCGAGGACCCGATGATTTATGTTACGGCAATCGACGGCGACCCCGATGGGCCTGTCCGGATCAGGGCGCAAGGCAGCGGCCGTTCACGCATGACCATCTTTTTCCTGGCCGGCCGCCCCGAACAAATACGCGTCTGCCGCCGGACCGTGCCTTTTGACTGGGATGCCGGGGCTCGTATTGCGAGCATCGACGTGAAATGGCGCGGCGAGAATGAGATCGAGGTGTTTCTGGCGGCCGATTGAGATGCGGCACGGGATCGAACCGGAAACGCTTTCTTACGCGGCGCTGTTGTCGGCCACAAAAATGTTGCGCGCGACGAGCCGGCTGATGCTGTGCTGCCGGTTGGCGACGTTCAGGGTCAGCGGACCGTCGAAAGGCTCTATTTGTTCCACCGTCACTTCAGTGTTCAGGCCGATGCCGAGGCCGCTGAGGTGGCGCAGCATCTCGGGGTCGTGATCGTTGACCTCGACGACGGTGGAGCTGTTCCCGGGAGCGAGCTCCAGCAATGTCATCTTCGGCGTCGTCGAAAGTTCACCGGCGGCGCTCGGAATGGGGGCGCCGTGGGGATCAAAGTGCGGATGCCCAAGGATCGTGTCGATCCTGTTCTCGAGGTCCTCCGACAGCACGTGCTCCCATTTGTCCGCCTCTTTGTGCACCTGGTCCCAGGGCACGCCAAGCGCCTCCTTCAGATAGAGCTCCACCAGGCGATGATGGCGAATGACCTCAAGGGCGATCTTGTGGCCTGGTTCCGTGAGCTTGACGCCGTGATACGGGCGGTAGGTCACGAGGTTCCGCCGCGCAAGCTTTTTCACCATCGCCGTAATCGACGCCGGCGACACTTCCATCAGCTTGGCCAGCAGCGACGTGGACACCTTGCTTTCGGCCTGCTGCACTTTATAAATAGCTTTCAAATAATTTTCGATTGCTTCAGAGGGCTTGGTCGGTCTTCGCTATTCGTTTACCCTGCGCCGGCGGCAAAAAAACGACCCGTTTCAAACGGCGTCCCGGCAGGCCTGCAGATCTGCCGGGCCAATCTCTGAGCCAAGGTAAACTCCCATGGCCGGTATATCAAACCAGGGAAATCTTCACCGGTTATCCTGCCGGCCGGCACGGTTCAGGTCGATGATCTCGCGAATCACAACATGCGCGGTGCACACTGCCTGGGCCGGGGAGGCCTGGTCCCTGATGAACTCCCTCCCTTGAACGGCCGTGACACCCAGATAGGTTAGGGGCATGCGTTTTCACAACCCATGGCTACCCCTCCTTGCCGCAGTCGTTTTTGCCGGCTGCCGGCACACGGCGCCCGGACCCCGGACCGCCGATATCCTGGGCGCGCCCGTGCGTGGGATGTGGGAAGTGCGACACGACGCCGACGCCTATACCGCCTGCTATGTCCGGCGGGCCGCGGAAGGCCGCGTTGACGTCATTGTTGCACGGACGACTGATTTGCAGGCGGACTGGGCGAACTGGATCGAGAGCGGTAACCGCGACGCTGCCAGCCGCATGACGTTGATTCTCCAGCCCGGCACCTTGCAAATCCTGGAGCGCTACGACTGGCTGAAGGAAGAGGCCTCCGGGCCGCCTGCCGGCGAACGCGAATTTCGGTTTCCCGGCCGGCGCATCGCCGCGGGAGCCGGTGTCGTCGCCCCCGGCCGGCTGCCCGCCGCGCTGCGCACCGGCAAGCCCGGATTCTGGCTTGGCATCTACGGGGACCCGACCAAGGCGGATCTCCCCGGCCGCCCGCAGATCCGTGGCTTGCGCATCAGTGCGATCGGTGCCATGAGCGCTGCCGCGAACGTCGGCCTGCAGCCCGGCGACGTCGTTGTCAGCGTCGCCCCATGGGGTTACGATGACCCGGTGTTTGACGGCATCCTGCCGCTGGCGCGCGGCGCCGCCGCGCGCTACCTGCCACACGACGTCATGCCCCTGCAATACCTGCGCGACGGTGTCCTGCACAAGGTGGATATGCCGCTGCCCGAATTCCCGACCTACGACCGCCCGATCAGCGCCGAATTCCGCCAAGCCATCGACGACATTGCCGGTGATCTGCCGTCGCCGGAGGAGGAGCTGCTCGATATTCTGGCGACCGCCACCGACAGTGCCGATGCCAATGCCGATTTGTTGCGGCGCCTGTCGGAAGCACACATCATCTCCGACGTCGGGCGACTGTGGCCAATGGTCGCGGCGCACACCCGGCCGTTCGCGACGCTGCCCGTGAAGCAGCATTGCGTCGGTGTCGTGCTGCCCCTGACCAGTGGCGCGGCGCTGCAGGACACGACGTGGCTGAATTCGATCTACCTGGCAACCCCGCCGCCGGCACCGGCACTGCCGGACTATCGCGGTGCCGGCCTCGACGGGCATCTCGCCTACATCGACGGCGTGCTGGCGGCTGCCGCGGAGTTCAATCGCGACGCTTTCGCGGCGTTCACCGACGACGAGCGGACGTTCATCGCCGGGCAGATGCCGGGACTGCTGCAGGGGTTTGCCGAGGCACACATGATGTGGTTCGATCCGGACCTCGAGCGGCAGACGGGTAACGTCAGGCTCGGAATGCTGCTGCGGCGGCTGGACATGGATGCGCTGATCGCGCAGTTCCGGACGACGGCGCTGTTGCTTGACGAGGCGTTCATTGTGTCGATCACCAACGCCCTCGGCGACCGGGCGCAGGACGAGGGAATCCTTGTCGACCACACCGGCGGCGCCGGCCGGGTGCTGATCGGCGGTCGCGGGAACGACCGCTACCTGTCGGGGCACGATGCCGCCGTGCTGATCGACCTTGGCGGTGACGATTTCTATGGCAACAACACCGGCAGCAGCGTCCCCGGCACCATCGTCTCCGCCGTGCTGATCGACCTGGGCGGCGACGATTTTTACGAGAACTGGCGACACATGCGCCAGGGCTGCGGGTTCATGGGCGTCGGCCTGATCGCCGATCATGGCGGCAACGATACGTATATAGGCATACGCGGCTCGCAGGGGACGGGGTTCGCCGGCATCGGCGTGCTGGCGGATTGGCAGGGCAATGACACCTACCGCAGTATCGACTACGGGCAGGGCGTTGGTCAGCTCGGTGCGGGACTGCTCATAGACCGGGACGGCGACAATCGCTTCGAGGGCCATCTGTCGTGCCAGGGTGTCGGGTTCACCGGTGGGCTCGGGATAGTTTACAGCGCCGGGGAAAATGGCAACGACACCTACTACAACAAGGGCCAACACATGAGTGGCTACGCCGACGATGCCTCGTTTTCGGGCTGGGGCCAGGGCGTTGGCATCGGGCATCGGCCGTACTTTTCCGGCGGCATCGGCATGATCGTCGACAACGGCGGCAACGATCAATACGCCGGCGGCACGTTCAGCATCGGCGGCGGCTATTACTATGGGCTCGGCATCGTCAACGACAGGGGCGGCGACGACCGCTACCGCGGCACGCGCTACAACATGGGTTTCACGGCGCACCAGGCGGTGGGCATCTTTGTCGATGAGCGTGGCAACGACGACTATCTCACGACGCACTATGTAGCGTCGGGCATGGCGTGGGACGAGTGTACAACGCTGTTCATCGACGGGCAGGGCGACGACCGCTACGACGGTCCCGGTTTCGCACACTGTCATTCAGCGCAGAACGGGTTCACCATCTTCGTGGACAGCGACGGTTCCGACCGATACGTCGGCAGCCCGCCGGCGAAGGTCAACGGCAACCATTATCACGACGGCACCAGCGCCGCGTACTTTCTCGACCTGGGATCCGGTACCGACGATTTCGGATCGGAACGCAACGCCAATGAATTGTACGTATTCGACGACTATGCGTTTTTCGTCGATGCCGAATCGATCGCTGCCGCGATCGTGAAAGCGAAGGCAGGCGAAATCCGCAACGGCAAGGATGAGGTCGACTAGCGATGGCATGGGCAAGAGCGATCGCCGGCCATCAGAAAGTGAGGGGACGAGTGGGCTTCTCCGGCGCCTGGAACCTGGACACGGAACATTCTTCGATGCATTCACCGGCGCGGATCGAATCGGCGCCTACCCGGGAAAGAGACCTTTGAAAGGGTGTCAAAATCGCAGTACCGGCCTGATGGGACGCACGGCGTGGATATTGGTCTTCGTGATCATCAGTTGCGAAGTGGCGGTGATGCTGTGGCTGCCGAAAACAATGGCCGCGCAGGAGGTCTGGGGCATCGAGGTCGCCCGGCAGCGAACGATCCGCCTGCTCGACCAACAGCGCAGCCGCATCCGTCGCTGGAAATTCACCAGTGACGCCGACTCCCGCGAGGAGATGACGGTCGCCCTCGTTTCACAGGAGCTCGATGACGTGGCACAGTACCTCCGCAATCACGGCAAGTATCTGAACTGGCGACAGAACGACGAAATTTTCGAGGACCTGTCGATGTACCAGACTCTTCTGGACAAGCTTGAACCGGGCACCCTGTATCCGGACGCGGAGGAACTCGACGTCGATGGGCCGCTGCGAACCCTGCTGGAGGAGTAATGGCTGCCGCTGTCTTTGTCGATCGCGACGGTACGATCATCGTCGACAAACATTATCTGGCGGACATCGATGGGGTCGAGCTGCTGGCGAATTCCGGCGACGGGTTGCGGGCAATCCAGGACCTCGGGTTCCGCCTGGTCCTGGTCACCAATCAGTCAGGTGTCGGCCGCGGTTGCCTCGACATGGACATGGTCGCGGCACAACACGTTCGGCTGCGGGAATTGCTGGCTCCGTACGGTGTGCAGTTCGCAGCGATCAAGATCTGCCCGCACCTGCCCGACGACGGCTGCGAATGTCGCAAACCGAAACCGCTGATGCTGATCGAGGCCGGGCAGGAATTGAAACTGGATCTGGCCGCGTCATTCATGATCGGAGACACCCCCGCAGACATCGAGGCCGGCCGGGCTGCCGGCTGCCGAACAATTTGCATCGGTACCGAGACAGCCGCCGATTACCGGGCAAACGATTTGCTCGCCGCCGCCGCGATTGTTGGCAGCGGTACCCACTCGTAATCCTGACCAGGAGACTCAGATGAAGAACCGCGTTACGCTCGTTACCGGAGCCGGCAGGGGGATCGGCCGGGCAATTGCCGTGGCCATGGCCGCCGCCGGCGCGCGGGTTGTTGGCACGGCCCGCAGCCAGGACCAGCTCGACAGTGTTGCCGCCGAGATTACCGATGCCGGTGGCCAGGCGTTCACTGTCGTCGATGATCTTGCGGACTCCGCAGCGCCGGCTCGCATTCATGCCGCCACAATCGAACAGTGGGGCGCGGTCGAAGTGCTCGTCAACAACGCCGGGGTCGGCAGCAGCCAGAATCCGAAACCAGTGGTCGATTTCGACGACGATTTCTGGCACCTGACAATGGCTGTCAACGTCACTGCGCCCTATCTGCTGACCAAGCTGGTACTGCCCGCGATGATCGAAAAGCAATGGGGGCGTATCATCAATATCTCATCGATCAATGCGAAGGCTGCAGGGATGCACACTTCCGCCTACACGGCCAGCAAACACGCGGTTACCGGACTGACCAAGGCGACAGCAGTGGAAGTTGCGGCGCAGGGCATCACCGTCAACGCTGTCTGTCCCGGAACCACCGAATCGTTTATGAACAACAAGCGACTGGAATACGACGCGCAGCGTCTGGGAACAACGGTCGAGGCACTGGAAGCCAAAGCTTCGCCGCTGCAGCGCCGGCTGGTTCCCGATGAAATCGCAGCCCTCGCCGTGTTCCTCGCAGAGGATCAAGCCTGTGCGATCAACGGCCAGTCGATCAACGTTTGCGGCGGCACGGTGATGGTGTGAATTCCAAGGTTTCAAGGGGGGAGGGAAGAGGGCCAGGGGTCAGGTTGCAGAATAACTGACAGGGGTGGCAGTGCCGGCACCACGCTCCCCGGCATCTTCGCTCACCCCCCAGTGCCTAGGCGCCTGGTACCGCGATCCGTTGCAGGGCTGTCCGGATCCGTGTCGGTATCGCGGTCGACTGCTTCGTTGCGCGGTTGACGAAGACATGTACGAAATAGCCGGCCGCCGCGGGGTTCTCGCTGCCTTGACGGAACAGGCCGATTTCGTAGCGCACACTCGAGCGCCCGAGCTTGGCGACGCGCAGCCCGGCGTCGATGTGCTCGGGAAAGGTCAGCTCGTGCAGGTACCGGCACATGCTCTCGGCGCAAATGCCGATCACGTCATCATGGGCCGGGTCAAGGTCGCCTTCGCCGATGAGATATTCGCAGATCACCGTGTCGAAATAGGAGTAATAGATGACGTTGTTGACGTGACGGTACATGTCGACATCCTTCCAGCGCGTGGGTATCACGAGGAAATGGGAATAGTCGTCGCGGTGTTCAACTGTTGATTTCGACATCCGTTGGTCCGTCCCTGGGTGTGAAAGTGGTGCGTCGGGCATTGCGATCGACAGCACGATAGGCCCACTGCCGCTGCTTTCAAGAATGTTCGTTTCCTTACAGCCACTTGACAGATGGCGACAGTTTCCTGTAACTTGCCCCTCCGGATAATCCACGAAAAGCGCACGAAAAGACAATGTCCCTGATTGCATCCCAGATCGCCCGTGGCCTGAACATCGCCAAGGACAACTGACTCATGCCGACTTCACACGCCTTCGGCGTCGTCCCGGTACGGCGCACGCCCGAAAGTTTCGAGTACCTGTTGATCCAGCATCAGGCCGGACACTGGGGCTTTCCAAAAGGCCACGCCGAAGGCGAGGAGACGCCGTTCGAAGCCGCCCGCCGCGAGTTCGAGGAGGAGACCGGCATCCTGGATTACCAGATTGACGAGAGCGTCTGCTTCAGTGAGTCTTATGTGTTTGATAAGAAGGGGGCGGCGAGGGAGAAGACCATCGTCTATTTCCCGGCCGTCGTGCACAGCCTGGAAGTGACCGTACAGGCGTCGGAAATCAGCGACTATGCCTGGTTGTCACATGCGCAGGCACGCCAGCGCATCAGTTTCGAGGAGAGTCGACAGTTACTGGACGAAGCGCAGCACTATTTTCAAGACGGCATGGCGCAGGCTGCCGCCGTCCTGCAACGCAAGGCCGGTGCCTTCGGCATCGACAAGATCCAGCGTCACATCTTCCTGTGCTGCGATCAGACCAAGCCGAAATGCTGTGACAAAGTGTGCGGCCTGGCGTCATGGGAGCATCTCAAGTCGCGGCTTACGGAGCTCGGGCTTGACCGTGCCGGGGGCGTTTACCGCACCAAGGCGAACTGTTTGCGCCTCTGCGAGCAGGGGCCGATCGCCCTCGTCTATCCCGAAGGCACCTGGTATCATTCGTGTACACCCGCCGTGCTCGACCGCATCATCCAGGAACACCTGATCGGCGGCTTGCCGGTGGCAGAGTACGTGATCACTGAACAGCCGCCGGGCGGTTCGGCCTGAATTAGCGGCAATTTTCGGCGCGGCCATTCCCGGGGTGCCGCTCGACATGAAATTTCCCCGCCTACTCTTCGCCCAGCGCCTTCTCCACCAACTCCTGCGCCTCCGGCGCCAGCGCCAGCTCCAGCGCTGCTGCCCGGCCGCGCGGTGACATTTTGCGCCAGGTCTTGCGCACGACCTCGACGACTTTGGCGGCATCGTGCTGCGGCAGGAACTGCTCGAGGTAATGTTCCAGGAAGACCAGGCAGGCGACGTCCTCGAGGGTTTGCGCCTCGGGGTCCGAGCGCAGGTTTTCCTTGCGGATCAATGATTGCGCGCGCGCGATCACGGGGACGTCATAACCGGCTTCGGCCAGCAACTCCCCGGCCTTGTCGGCGTGGAACGCCGCGAGCTCGCGGCGCCAGGCGTGGTAGCCGGCCCGGCCCACAGGATAGGCGTCGCGGCGGATCTCCCAGCGTCGCAGATGCTGGGCCCGCACCGCGAGCTTCAGCGCCTCGCCCGCGGCCGGTTCCAGGCGGTCGAGCCAGGCCGTCATCCGCTGCGAGTACAGCAACTCCCGCGGCACGGCATCGCCGTCGGCATTGTCGATCCGCGGGTCAGCGGAATTGGCGGTATCGATCAAGAGAATCGCATCGTCGAAAAGAGGCATGATGGACAATCCACATGTAGGTTCGCCCACGCGCATGAGAACAGCAGGACTGATACTACCGGTCGGATCCGGGGCACAACCCGATCGCCGAAGATGCCGTCGAGGCGTTCCATGTCATTGGCAAACGGGCTGACTGGTGAGAACAGCGCTGATCTCCGCGGCGTGCCGCGGCAGTGAAAATGTCTCGGCGTACGCCATCGCTTCGGTCATCTCAGGCGGCTCGGCGAGCGTCTGTCCGATGGCGGCAGCGATCGCCGCCGGCTGCGCCTCGACAATCGCCGCACCGGCTCGACCGCCCACGGTCTCCTGCGGGCCGCCGCCCCCGGCGATGACGACCGGCGTACCGAGCCCGAACGCTTCAACGGCAGTGCGTCCGAACGGTTCGCCGTCAGCGGCCGACACCAGAACGTCCGCATCGCGGATGATCGGGTACGGGTTCGTTTGAAAGCCGAGGAATCGCACGTTGTCAGGCGCCTGTTGCCGCAGCTGCTCCTCGTAGCGCCGACCGTCATCGTCCCTGGCACCGCCGACAACCAGCGCGGTGAACTGCTGCCCGGCGGCCGCTTCGAGAAACATCGCGTGTCGTTTCCACTCGACCATGTCGGCAACCAGCACGACGCGCGGGCCGTCTGGCAGGTCGAACTCGCGGCCGGCGTCGAACGCTTCCGCCTGCACGCGAATGTCCGGCCAGTCGAAACCGTTGTGGACCGTACTCATTTTCGCCTGCAGCTCGGCGGCACATTGGGCGCGTTGAAAATTCGAAATCGTGATCGTCTGCACGGCGCGCGCGACCACCTGCTTCAACACCTTTTGCGGACTCCGCAAATCGCGGTGGTGAAAGATCAGCGGCAGTTTGTTCGGCAACCCCAGCGTGCACAGCAGGCCGGAGCGAATGCCGTTGGCGTAGACCAGGTCGACATCGCGGCTGTCGAGCCAGTCGCCGAGGATCGGCCTGGTGTTGCGGACGTCCGCCCAGGCGGCCAGCAGGCCGAGCCAGGTCCGCGGCCAGTTGCGGGTGGGGATCATGCCGGTGTCGATGCCGATGCGGCGCGCCTGCGTGGCCAGGCCTGCAGCGGAATCGTCGGCGGTCAAGAGGTGGGGGTCGATGCCGTAGGCGCTGTCGCGTTTGAGTTCGGACAACAGGCCGAAGAGGCTGCGCTGCGCCCCCCCGGTGAACGGCGACGTGTCGATGAACAGGGCCTGCATGTCACGCCAAACGCGCAATGGCGCGATGGGCAATGTCTTTGCGGTAGAAGGCGCCGTCCCAGGAAATCTGTTGCGCCGCGGCGTACGCCGTGGCTGCCGCGGCCTTGACGTCGGTGCCGGTCGCGGTCACGCCGAGGACGCGGCCGCCGGCGGTGACAATGTCGTCGCCGCGGCGTTGTGTGCCGGCGTGGAAGACGGTCGCGCCGTTGGTTTCGGCGGCTTCGAGGCCGGAGATGACTTTGCCTTTTTCGTAGCTGCCGGGATAGCCGCCGGAGGCGATCACGATGCACACGGCGGGCTCTGGATTCCACCCGAACTCGAACTCCGCCAGGCGGTTCTCGACGGTGGCCAGCATCGCTTCGGCCAGGTCGCTTTTCATGCGCATGCAGATCGGCTGACACTCCGGATCGCCGAAACGTACGTTGAACTCGACCACCCGCGGGCCGGTCGCCGTCGCCATGATGCCGACGTAGATGACGCCGCGATAGTCGAGCCCGTCGGCCTGACACCCGGCCAGGAACGGGTTGAGGATGCGTTCGTGGATTTGCGCCCACAACGCGTCATCGACCACTGGCGCCGGTGAGTAGGCGCCCATGCCGCCGGTGTTCGGGCCCGTGTCGCCGTCGCCGACGCGCTTGTGATCCTGCGACGAGGCCAGCGGCTTGATGGTGTCATGATCGACGAAGGCGAAGATCGAGGCTTCCTCGCCGACCATGCACTCCTCGATCAGCACCGACTCGCCGGCCGCGCCGAAAGCGCCGCTGAAACAGTCTTCGACAGCGGCGATCGCGGCCGCTTCGGTCTCGGCCACGGTGACGCCCTTGCCGGCGGCGAGCCCATCAGCCTTGATGACGATCGGGGCGCCATGGTCGCGGATACAGGCGATCGCATCGGGGGCGTTGGTGAATGATTGTGAGTCGGCAGTCGGTATGCCGTGGCGGTTCATGAACTCTTTAGCGAACGCCTTGCTGCCTTCGAGCTGGGCGGCCGTGCTGTCGGGCCCGAAAATGGCCAGGCCGCGATCGCGGAATTCGCTGACGATGCCGTCACAGAGCGGGGCTTCCGGTCCGACGACGACCAGGCCGACTCCGTTGGCTTCGCAGAAATCTGCGAGCTCCGCAGCCGGCGTGTCGATGCATTCGATGCCGTGCATGCCGGCGTTGCCGGGCGCGCAGTAGACGCGATCGACGGACGGGCTCTGATTGAGTTTCCAGGCGAGGGAATGTTCGCGGCCGCCGCCGCCAATGACCAGTGCGTTCATACCGGGGTCCTGTTGTGTGATGGAACGATTTGACGCTAGATCCGAGTGAGCGACACAATATCTGACGTGGCGCCAAGTGGCAAGTGGGAAGGCTGCAGCAACGCAAGATATTATTGGTGCTGGACGGTTGACGGACAGCTGCCCGAGCCGGCCGTGTCACCGATGACGAGCCACGGCAGAGGAGACAGGCCGCAGCTTCACAAAGCGTTGAAGACCTCGATCGTTTTCGCCATGGCGCCGCGGTTGTCGACGACGGCACGACGGGCGTTGGCGCCCAGCTTTTCGCGGGCGCCGGGGTTGGTGAGCAGGTCCCGCACCGTAGCCAGAAGTTCCGTTTCGTCGTTGACTTCGACCGCGGCATCGGCGTCCCGGAAGATGCGGGCGACGTCACGGAAGTTGCTCATGCCCGCCCCGAAGATGACCGCTTTGCCCAGCATTGCCGGCTCGATGATGTTGTGGCCGCCGTCGTTACCGGCCAGACTCTTGCCGACAAAAACGATGTCGGAAACGGCGAGAAAGGCCATCATCTCACCAGTGGTGTTGCCGATGAGAACGGGGGGGATTCGGGATTCGGGATTCGGGATTCGGGATTTCGGATGTTGGTCACGAGATGGGCGGTGAGACCGAGTTCCTGCAGCGTCCGTTGGATGTCGGTGCCGCGTTCGGCGTGACGCGGAATAATGAGCAGCCGGAGGTTCGGGAAATCGGCGACCAGGTCCCGGTAAATGCGCCCGACGATCTCGTCTTCGCCCGGGTGCGTGCTGGCGGCGGTCAGGCAAACATGCTCACCGCCGCCGAAGACCTGCCCGAGCAGCTTGCCGTCGAGTTGCGGGGCGCTGTCCGGGACGATATCGAACTTCATCGTGCCACAGGTGCCCAGCCCCGGCAGCTCGCCGGCGACGGCGGCGATCCTGTCGACATCTTCGGGGGTTTGCACGGCGATCATCGAGAACTTCGAGAAGATGTCGCGGAACAGCCATTGGTGCTTGAGATAGCCGGCGGCGGACGAGTCGGAGACCCGGCCGTTGATCAGGCCGACGAAGATGTCGCGGCCGGCAACGGTGCTGACCAGGGTCGGCCAGATCTCGACTTCGACGATCAACAGGGCGGCTGGCCGCACGGCGCGCAGCGTTGAAGCGATGCATGGATAGAAGTCGAGCGGGCAATAGATGGGAACGACGCCGTCTGGGGCGTTGGCGCGCACGATGGCCTGGCCGGTGGCAGTGGTTGTGGAAACGACAAATTGCCGGCCGGGTTCCCGGGCAAGCCAGTATTTGATGAACGGCAATGCCAGTTGCGCCTCACCGACGCTGACCGCATGGATCCAGATGGGATCCTTGAGAGCGCGCAATTGCGACTTCTTGGCGCTGGAGATGAGGCCGAAGCGTTCGCCAAAGCCGTCGACGAAGTTGCCGCGCTTGACGAGTTTGCACAGGTAGACTGGAAAATACAGAAGGAAAGCGAAGGGAAAGAACAGATTGTAAACGATCAGTGCGAGTTTGACCATGTCACGGCTTGCTGCATCGACTGCAGCGAGGGCACACGCTGGCGCGCGTCGGTGATCGCCTGGTGCGACAGTTCGCTGCACAGGCAGACTTCGTCTTCGTCGGCGACGGCCAGAACTTCGCCCCACGGCGCGACCATCATCGAATGGCCGTAGGCCAGCACCTGCATCGGTTCGTTCATGCCACACTGATTGACACCGGCAACGTAGCATTGGTTCTCAATGGCGCGGGCGCGCAGGAGGATTTCCCAGTGAGCTTTGCCGGTCATGTGGGTGAACTCGGCAGGGCACAGCATGAGATCGGCGCCGGCATACACACGGTAGAGCTCCGGGAACCGCAGGTCGTAACAGATCGTCAGGGCGATCGTCCAACCGTTCAAGGTGAAGGTTGCGGGGTTCGCACCGTGGGCGAAACGCGATGTTTCGTCGACTGAGCTGGTGTCGGTGAACAACTGGAACAAATGGATCTTTTCGTAGGTGGTGACGAGCTCGCCGTCGGCGCCGATGACCAGGGTGGTGTTGTAGATAGCGTTGTCGCGCGCGACCTGGACGCTGCCCCATACCGTGCAGATACCAATGTCGCGGGTGACGCTGCCGAGGGTGTCGAGATGCTGCCCGAGCGTCGGCGGATCGTATCCGGCCACCATGAAATCGCCGCGATAGATGGCGTTTTCGGGCACCACGACAAGGTCGGTGCCGGCGGTATCGGTGTTGTCGAGCAACCCGCGGATGCCGGCGACATTCTGTTCGGGCTGGTCATTGCCACAAGTCTGGCAGAGGATGACGGACAGGTTTTCGGAAGGGGTGTTCATACAGTTCTGGAATCTATTGTGAGTAGGGCCAATGTGCAACCGGAC
>JASLZG010000509.1 GCA_030754995.1 Lentisphaeria bacterium | reverse complement strand
CGCTTCTCTTGACGCCCCGGACGTAGGCCAGAAGGCCGGCGTAGTCTTCCAGGATGCGGTCGATCTCCACACCCTCCGCCAGGAACCAGGCACTGTCCCCGTCGAGGTTGCGGCTGTAGCGGTGGGCGGAGATGTAGTCCACGTCGTCCCAGCAGTACTCCAGGACGGTCCGGTCCCACTCGAGGTAGGTGCCCATCTGCCTGCCGGAGGAGCCGGCCAGCACCAGCTCGATGGACGGGTCGAGCCCGCGCATGAGCCGGGCCGTTTGCTGGGCGCCCGCCGCGTACTGGGCCGCCGGGACGTGTCCCGCCTGCCATGGCCCGTCCATCTCGTTGCCCAGGCACCAGAGCTTCACCGCGTGGGGCTCGGAGGCGCCGTTCTCGCGGCGCATGTCCGACCAGTAGGTCCCGCTGGCCAGGTTGCAGTACTCGACCAGGTCCAACGCCTCCCTCGGCCCGAGGGTGCCCTGATTGACGGCGACCATCGGCTCCGTACCCAGCTTCCGGCACCACAGGATGAACTCGTCGATCCCGAACGTGTTGGGCTCGGTGCTCTTCCAGGCGAGGTCGGGTCGCGACGGCCTGCCGGATAGCGGACCTA
>JASLZG010000508.1 GCA_030754995.1 Lentisphaeria bacterium | reverse complement strand
TAAAGGCATGGGCCCCAGGCTCCAAAACCAGGGTGGCGCACATGGCAGATGGTGATTTTTTTGGAAGTGAAAAGTCAGCTGTGATTGAAAACGACGGAAACGTTTGCATCGAATACGCTGCAGAAGATGGATCCGTCACCATTCTCAAAGACAAAGTTGCAATCACTCGAGGAGAAGTGATCGATTCCTCAGTGATGAATGTCCGAAAACTCCGTGATTTTTACTCCACGCAGATCGAAGAGTCACACAAAGACGGGATGTTGCTTTCACTTCATCTCAAGGCAACGATGATGAAGGTTTCCGACCCGGTGCTTTTCGGACATGCGGTTTCGATTTTTTACAGCGAGTTGTTCGAAAAACACAGGGAACTTTTTGAACAGATAGGAATCAACCCCAACAACGGTTTAGGAGATGTTTCTTCTAAAATCGAAAACCTTCCTCAAGACCAGCAGAACCAGATCAAGCAGGATATTGATTCCATTTATCAGAAACGCCCTGAACTGGCGATGGTCGATTCGGATAAAGGGATTACCAATCTTCATCTGCCGAACAACGTCATCATCGATGCTTCGATGCCGGTGGTCGTCCGTGATGGAGGTA
>JASLZG010000507.1 GCA_030754995.1 Lentisphaeria bacterium | reverse complement strand
TTTTTGCCACTTTCTGTTTAAAATCGGAAAGACGTGAACTACAGGATTCGAGGTCTTCTGTGAACCAAAAAATGGACTGCTATTTCAAATAAGGCTGCAACCAACCGAGCCCATTTTCCGTTTTTCCCTGGGGAGAATACTCGGCGGCCAGCCAGCCGGTGTAGCCCATCTTATCGATAGCTTCGAAAAGAAAGGGGAAATTGATTTCACCAGTCCCCGGTTCATGCCGGCCCGGCGTATCGGCAAATTGGATATGACCGATATTGTCCAGGTGCTTTTCGATGGTCGGCGCCAAATCACCTTCCATGATCTGCATGTGATAGATGTCGTATTCGATTGCCAGATTCGGGTGATCGGCGCGCGCGATAATATCGAGCGCCTGATCCGTGGTGTGAATCAAGTAGCCCGCCCGGTCACGGGTATTGACCGCTTCCACCAGCGCTGTGACACCGGACTCCTGCAGGGCGCCGGCGGCATAACGGGCATTGCCGACCAAGACACCCAGGCATTCTTCCCGCGCGAATTCGTCCATGGACGGCCAACCCGCCAGGATATTCATATTAAGCGGGTTTAATACTTCGGCATATTCGCAGGCGACATCG
>JASLZG010000506.1:326-603 GCA_030754995.1 Lentisphaeria bacterium | reverse complement strand
CGAGGAAATCGAATTTCACCAACCCGACCGTTTCGACATCACCCATGTCGAATTGGGTAACGGTCGTTTGGCCGCCCTGCTCGCAGTAAAGTGGCATGAAGTCCGTCAGCGCTGACGGAGCGATGACCACTCCGCCAGCGTGCTTACCGGCATTTCGTGCAAGACCCTCCAGCATTCGGGCGAGATCGATAATTGCGCGAACGTCGTCCTCATCGTCGTACCGTTGTTTGAGCATCGGTTCCTCCTCCAATGCTCGAGACAAGGTCATATTCGGATC
>JASLZG010000506.1:0-316 GCA_030754995.1 Lentisphaeria bacterium | reverse complement strand
CCGTACGGGAAACTCAATACCCGACCGACGTCCCGAACGACAGCCTTGGCGGCCATCGTGCCGTAGGTGATGATTTGTGCGACCTTATCTCTGCCGTAGCGCCCGGCGACATAATCGATAACTTCGTCGCGTCTATCCATACAGAAATCAACGTCGAAATCCGGCATAGACACTCGTTCCGGGTTGAGGAAGCGCTCGAACAATAAATCGTATTCGATCGGATCCAGCTCCGTTATACCGAGCGCATAAGCGGCCAGCGATCCGGCGCCCGATCCACGGCCTGGGCCAACCGGGATTCGATGGTCCTTTGCCCATC
>JASLZG010000505.1 GCA_030754995.1 Lentisphaeria bacterium | reverse complement strand
ATCCCCCTTGGATAATCATGGCTCGATTCTCCAAAACAGAGTGAAATCACCCTGACGAAAGGACCAGAATGGGCATAACGCATAGGTGGCGGAAAGAGGCCGACTGGCGACTCCAAGGGTCCCGGGACCTCGACAGCTCCAAGTTGCAGGCACCGGGGGTCGTTGCCACACCCTCCGGCGGCTTCCGGCTTTTCTACACCGCTGTTGGGCCGGCGAAACCATACCGCACGTGCCAGGGCTACATCCTGAGCGCGGTCTCCGACGACGGACTGGTCTTCCACACGGAGTCCGGCATTCGGCTCGCGCCACAGCCTGCCTTCCCGCACATGTGTCTGCGGGTGATCGGACCGACGGTCCGCCAATGCGCCGACGGCCGCTGGCGTATGTACTTTGAGTCGCGAGGCTCAGCCGATCAACCGACGGTAATCTGCAGCGCCGTCTCGTCTGACATGTTTAACTGGGAGCACGAAGCAGGCATCCGGCTGCAGCGCTTCGGCAGCGTCGGCGGCCCCCGCTATGTGCCGCTGCCCGACGGCTGCGGCAGACTGTATTGCTTTGCTTCGGAATTTGGCTCCGGAGAGCCACACAGTGCCCAGCGGCTCTTCT
>JASLZG010000504.1 GCA_030754995.1 Lentisphaeria bacterium | reverse complement strand
GCGTCGGGCAGCTGCCCGCAGGAAGAAGTGATCACGCGCACCTGGACCGCCACCGACGACTGCGGCAACGCCTCAAGCTGCGACCAGGTCGTCACCGTGGTTGACGACGAGGCGCCGGCGATCACCTGCCCGGCCAATTCGACTGTCGAATGCATGCCTTCGGCCGGCACCGCCGACTGCCTCGGCGGCCTGGCGACCATCGCGGCGTCCACCGGCCTTGGTGTGACCGGCAGCGCCACGGCGACCGACAACTGCGGGACTCCCGCGATCGACTTCAGCGACAGCGTCGCTGCTGGCAGCTGCCCGCAGGAAAAGGAAATCACGCGCACCTGGACCGCCACCGACGACTGCGGCAACAGCAGCGACTGCGACCAGGCCATCACGGTGGTCGACGACGAGGCGCCGGCGATCACCTGCCCGGCCAGTGTGACGGTCAACTGCGAGGATGACAGCAGCTCGACCGGCACCGGCAGCGCCAGCGCCACCGACAACTGCGACAGCAACGTGACGTTCACCGAGAGCGACAGCAGCGCCGCCGGCAGCTGCGCCGATGAAAAAGTGATCACCCGCACCTGGACCGCCACCGACGACTGCGGCAACAACACCG
>JASLZG010000503.1 GCA_030754995.1 Lentisphaeria bacterium | reverse complement strand
CTGCCCAATTCTCCAAATCATGATAAATTATTTTTTATATGGTAGATATGGGGATTATGACACCATATATGGAAACTAGACCTTAATACCTCCAATTTGCCGGTAGCACTTTTTCAAAAAAAATGAATATGTTATCGAAAACTGCTTCCGATTGTTGATTTTTGAACATACCAGCAAAAATCCTTCCAAATATGGCATCCCCAAGCCAAATGGCTATCACCAATGGATTCGGGTCGAAGTTCTACCCCTGGAAAGCGTCCTCCAGATATGGAAAGGTCCATTCCAGGTCCATTTCAGGTTTCAGGTTCAGTTTCCAGGTTCAGGTTTCAGGTTCAGGTTTCAGGTTTCAGGTTCAGATTTCAGGTTTCAGTTTCCAGTTTCAGGTTTCAGGTTCCAGTTTCCAGGTTTCAGATTTCAGGTCCGGCCGGTTTGCGCGAGAAATCTTTCAGTTCGGTTCAGGTTCAGGACGGGAATCAGTTTTCAGGTTTCAGGTTTCAGGTCGGACATGAATCAGGACGGACCGGAACTGGTTCAGACCATCTCCCCGCTGCACAGTTGGCTGCGCCGTCCGGGTTGGCTGTGCCAGCGAAGCCTGCCGAGCCGGCAAAACCGGCCACGCCGGC
>JASLZG010000502.1 GCA_030754995.1 Lentisphaeria bacterium | reverse complement strand
AGGAAAGCTATAATCAGATAGAGACCCTCTATCCCGGGAAAGGATATTGGTTAAAGAGTGTTGGGGATGGAGTGATAATAATTGAGTAATAAGAGTTTGTAAATAAATAATTCTATGAATAAACGTACCTAATCTTAATTTATGTATTTTATGTCAATGCTATATATTGGGCACATAAATCCTAATTAATTATTGCCACCGTAGCTCAGTTGGTAGAGCAGTTCATTCGTAATGAACGGGTCGGAGGTTCAAGTCCTCTCGGTGGCTCAAAAGGAGGGATAGTTTTTGGAACTAATTATAGATTATTTTTCTGATCAGCCTGTTTATTTAATAGTTGCTGTCATTCTTGCGATTGCTATTTTGTTCAGTTTCATTAAAAAGCTGGTCAAGCTTGCGATTGTAGTGGCGGCTGTGTTTGTTCTATATATAGCTTACCTGACGTGGACAGGAAAGGACGTTCCTGTTTCCTATGAAGATGTGTCTTCTAAAGTTAAGGGAAAAGTGGAAGAAGGGCTTCAAGCGGGGAAAAAAGTTGGACAGGAACTGATAGGAAAAAGTAAAGAGAAAATATTAGAAGAAGCAGAGAAAAAACTGGATAAGATTACATCCGATTAATTCATTTT
>JASLZG010000501.1 GCA_030754995.1 Lentisphaeria bacterium | reverse complement strand
TGCTCAACCACCACACACAAAATAATCATTGATTAACGGCCTCGGTAGACTCCTTCTCATCGTCCTCGGTCGCCACCTCAATGGAAGTCGAGGTGATGGCGGTTGAAAATTCTTCGTCGTCTTCGTCTACGCCGACGCCGTAAATGTCGCGCAACGTTGCCAGAGTCAAAGCTGAGGGCGGGCCATCGAAAATGAAGGTGCCTTGTTTCATGCCGATGATGCGCTCGCAGTAAACCTTGGCGGTGTCCAGGGTGTGGAGGTTGCAGATCACCGTGATGCCGTCCTCGCGATTGATCGTTTGCAAGGCATCCATGACGATGCTGGCGTTCCTTGGATCGAGCGATGAGATGGGCTCGTCGGCGAGCAGCAGCTTTGGCTCCTGGACCAGTGCCCGGGCGATCGCCACGCGCTGCTGCTGGCCGCCGGACAAGGTGTCAGCGCGCTGTAGCGCTTGCATACTGACGTCTAGGCGGTCAAGGGCGCGGATGGCGAAAGCCCGCTCGGCGGGTGTAAACAGCTTGAGCAGGCACCTCATTGTGCCATTGTAACCGATGCGCCCCATCAGCACGTTGGTAACAACGTCGAGGCGGGGAACCAAATTGAACTGCTGGAAGATCATTGCGCAATGGGCCCGCCA
>JASLZG010000500.1 GCA_030754995.1 Lentisphaeria bacterium | reverse complement strand
CGTCAACTGCGTATCGGGCCCCACCCTCAGGCGGGAACCCCAACTCAGGTACGAATCCCCCGACGTCTCCGGCAACTCAACCGCAGTCCCGTCACCCGTCACTTTCGCGCTGGTCACCGTTTCCACGCCCGAGCTGGTGGAATTATGGGTATTAGTTGTGACCACCTCCGCCAGGTTGTCCAGGCACGCCGTCAACGCCGCCGCACATGTGTCCAGCTGCTCCTGCTGGAGGTCTGCCGGATCGTTGAGGAGCTCGATGGCAATGTACCGTTCCGAACTCGGTATACCCGGGGATTGGACGCCATCTGGATCGACGTAGATAACACGGTATTCGACCCTCAGGAAGTACGTCCCGTCCGCCAGGGTGCCGCCCAGATCCTCGATATCAAAGGAGATCGCCTGGGTCTTGCAGTAGGCGCAGCCGTTGACCCCGTCGTTGTGGGTGACGGAAGTACCCCCCTTATGATCGCCGCCGTACGAGGTGCCGAAGAGGTCCACGTTGACAAACTTCAGGTAGTTTACGTTACCACCGGCGTCATTGTTGAATTCCGTCCCGTTAGTGACTGTAACCGTCAACTGCGTGTCGGGCCCCACGATCAGCCGGGAACCCCAACTCAGGTACGAATCCCCCGACGTCTCCGGCAACT
>JASLZG010000004.1:36050-42257 GCA_030754995.1 Lentisphaeria bacterium | reverse complement strand
GCCACTTATCATAAGACCCATCATCCTTGTAAGCGTCCACCGAAAAATGAGTGGCGTTGCCAGAGCTCAAGTCAACGTTGATCTCACCTATGTTGACCCAGTTGTCCCAACTGAAAAAGAAGGCCATAGTGCCCCATCCGGTTCCGATGCTGCATTCAGTCGCCGGGTCGCCATCAGCGACGTTGTCCGCGCAGTGGTCATAGAAGCCACTCTCTGCACGCACCGTGGCATTCGCTGCAATGTTCTCAGCCTGTGCGGTCATGCCGCAGATGAGAAATGCCACTCCCAGAAATCCAGCCATTAATGTCTTTTTCATCGTCTCGTTCCTCTCTTGTTTTCGATTTCAGTGTTGGTTTTGTAGAGAACAACCGCCGAAGTTGGTTGCCATCAAGCCTGTTTACTTGCTGTTTCCTTCTTTTGGTTTTTGCCTTTGGTCAAACAAAGTTATCATGAATGGTATAGGAAATTCGTTGATCGATTGCAAGACCTTTCCGAAATAAAATCGATGTTATTTTCCCGGACGCCATGCTGAAACATCACAACTTCTTGTCTGTAAATATGTTAAGTGTCTCTGGACGCCATGAGTGCTTTTGTGGAGTGAGCCGCCGTACCGCCCTAAAGCCGGGACCCAGCGATCCTTTCGCAGACGGACACTATGGCCAGATACAGCAATGGTCCAGTGACCGGGACCTCCCTGGGGGTCGTGTTGTCCGAGTGGACTCGGCGTTGTGGAACATGGGTGTCGGCGGCCGCCCCGGTGAAAGGTTGCCGGGGTTAAGGCTTCTCCTCCGGCCGCGATTGAAGAAATCGCTCCCTGCGACACTTGACACGATCCGGGCGGCCGATGAGATTGGTCCGGGTACGTCAACTCTCACTTCGAGCACAAGCGCAGACATCCATTATGTCCCGATCATCAACCGTATCGCTGGTCAGCTTTCCCACCTTGCCGCCGGACGAACCGGATCGCTTCGAAAAGACCCTTGCGAAAATGGCAACCTGCGTCGACGAGGCGGCACAATCCAGGAGCGAGCTCGTCGCCTTCCCGGAGACCTGCAATTATCTGCATTCCGGTCCGACCTCTCTCGAGGCCGAGCCGCTGGATGGGCCGACCGTGACGGCAATCGCGAAAAAGGCGAAGGCGCATGGCATCCATGTCATCTGTCCGCTGGTGACTGATCACGATGGGGTACACTACAACAGTTCCGTATTGATCGGACGCGACGGCGGGGTCCAGGGGATCTACCACAAGAATTTTCTGACTTTCGAAGAGCTCAATGCGGGCATCATGCCCGGCACGGAGACGCCGGTTTTTGAAACCGACTTCGGGCGGGTCGGGATGTGTATCTGTTTTGACATGTTCTTTGGCGAAGTGTGGCGCGGCCTCTCGGCCAACCGGGCGGAGCTGGTGGTGTGGTCGAGTATGCCGCCCGGCGGGCGATGGCCGGGCCGGTGGCCGATGGAATTTGGTTTTCACATTGCCGCGGTGTGCTCGAATCGTTGCGCCTTCGTCGATGTGGCCGGGCGTGAGATCATCATGACGCGACGCAATCTCCACGATTCGACCCAGGGCGCGGTCAACCCGTTGACGACCGCGACCCTCGAGCTCGGGCGGCGGTTGTTCTGTCACGATTTAAACGTTCCGAAAATCAGGGATCTCTGCAAAAAGTATGGCAGCACCAGTATTTTCGCGGAGTGGATGCAGGGCGAGTGCCTGATCCTGATCGACTCCCTGATGCCGGATATCTCGACCGACGAATTGATCGAGGAGTTCGAACTGGAAACAATGCCGGATTATCTCGATCGGGCACGAATCGCCCGTGAGCAGATGCTGGCTGGGAAGTATGAGGCATAGGGCAACCGGGCGCCTCGGAGTTTTCTCCCCACGGATTGAGAACGCCCCGCAACTGCTGCAAACAGCGTAGTGATATCATGAAACAAAATCACGAATGGATTCGCCGCGCGCGAATCTTTATGATGGACAACTACCATCCGCCGTTCTGGCCGGAGTTGTCGTTTGATGCGAAGAAGCTGGTGGAGGTTGCCCGCAAATACCACGCAAACGCCATCCGCTTCGGCAGCGCCGGCAAATGGTCGGTCTTCCCGAATGAATTCTGGCCGAGCCATCCGGAGCTCAACGGCAGGGATATAGTCACCGAGGTTGTGGAAGAGGCGCACGCCCACGGCATTCGGGTGGTCGTCTATATCCCGACCGGGCACATTATTCCGCATGGCAACATCCTGAAGCACAATCCGGAGTGGCTCTACCGCTCGGCGCCGGGCGCCGAGCCGAAGATTCTCTTTCATCATGGCGGCGGGCCGCATTCGCCGCCGTGCGTGAACACCCCGTACCGCGACGCCTACATGGGGTTTGTCAAACAACTCATCTCGGACCACGAAATCGACGGCATCTACACCGACTCCGGCGTGCCGTATCATTCCCATGGCGGCCACGAAGCGAGCCTGTGTTACTGTGACTACTGCCTGGAAAAATTTCGCCGGGAATTCGATTGCCAGATGCCGTATGCGGATGACCCGAGCACGCTGCCCCTTGAACAGCGGGAGATGCTCGAGAAATTCAGCCTGGAAACCGGGCGCGGGATGGCGGACATGCTCATCGAAGGCGCCGAGTTCGCCCGTGAAACCCGCGACATCCCTGTCCTGACTCACGGCTGTGCAATGGCCAGCTGGCCCGAGTTCCGGTTTATGAACACCGCCGACGGCATCCTCTATGAAGCGGGCGGGGAGTTCTTCCACCGCCTCGAGGCGGCGAGCCTCGGCGAAACCTCGGGCTTGGCGATGTGGCAGTACGTGGGCGGCCTGACGCCGTGGTCGCGGCTGCAATGGTTCTCGCAGGAACTGGTCGAGGAGGCGGCGGCCAGCTTTGCCTGTGGCGGCGCCATCATCGCCGCCTGCGGCACCAATCTGATGCACGGCTATCCGGAAAAATTTCATCACGAGCTGGCGACGCTGTTTGGGACGCTCGAGGAAAACGAGCCGCTGTTCGACAAGCTCCACCCAACGCCGTTCGCGGCGATCCCGTTCATTCTGCCGATGCGCTTCTACGAGCGGCTGGAGACGCATCGGTTTCGCGCCGAGCCGCTGGTAATTCGGGAACGCCCCAACGAAACGATGCTCGGCTATCCCTTTAGTATTCCGTCACAAAAGGTCTCGATCCAGGGTGCCTTCTCCGCGGTCACGGTCAATCATTTACCGGCTCAGCTGGTGCCCCAGGAAACGCTTTCCAATCCCGAAAAGCTCGCCCGCTTTCCCCTGCTCTATCTGCCGAACATCGGGTACCTGACCGAGGCGGAGATCGAATGCGTGACCGATTACGTTGGCGCCGGCGGCCGGTTGCTGGCAAGCTATCGAACAAGCCTGTACGGGCCGGAGCCCGAAGAGCTGCTGGAAAATTTTGCGCTGGCCGATCTCCTGGGGATCGATCGGCTGGACTGTGAGCCGCAGCACCTGAAGGATTACCAGGATCACCTCTGGTGTTCCGGCACCTTCGACATGTACGCCCGTTCGGTCCCCGGCAAGTGGCTGGCGGAGACTTTTACCGAGCCGGTCTGGCCGATAAATCGCTTCGAATTCGTGAAGGCACGCCCGGAAACAGAAGTCATTGCCAATGTCGTGTTCGGCGGCCGGGAAGACGAGCCGCTGTGTCCCGCGGTGACCAGCCGGAAATTCGGCAACGGGCGCGTCGTCTATCTCGCAACGGCAGTCGAGCAATTGCACCGGGAGTACCGGATGAGCATGATCCGCGATCTCATCGGGGCGGTCATCGACTGGCTGTGCCCCGAGGGGCGGCCGATTGTAATGGACAGCCCGGACCAGTTACTGGCGATCCCAAATGAGAAGCCGGGTGCGCAGGTACTGTTTCTGGTCAACCACACCGGCGAGCGCATGGAAGAACTGGCGAAGATCTGGCCGCAGTTGAGCAAGCAGATCGACCACGTGTCGCCTGTCAGCCAGGCCCCCATCCGCTGGCGGCTGAACGAGAGCAAAACACCTCGGCGCGTCTGGGATGTGTGCACCGGCAAAGACCTGGACGTGTCGATCGACGGATCCTACCTGACGACGACGCTCAAGGACATCGGACAGTACGCCATCGTCGCTGTAGAGTATTAAGCGGAACGGCGACACGATCTATCCTTGGAATCATCGTTGCGCTGGAGCAACCGCAGCGTTTCTTTCACAAAAACGAGTCCCGTATCAAACTGACAGGAGACGATTGCCATGGCTGGACCACTGCGTTTATTGAGTATCGGGGCACATCCGGCGGACGTCTTTGACCAGTGCGGGGGGACACTGGCGCATCACGTGGAGCGCGGCGACCAGGTCTCGTGCGCGGTGCTGACGCACGGGGCGCGGGTGCATGACGCGGTCATCAGCAATTCGATGTATCACCGTGACGTGGTGCCACAGGGGGACGAACTGGATGAGTTGATGGTGGAGCGGGCGGACGTGAAGGCGAATGAGGTGCGGGAGGCGTGCGCGATACTGGGGGTGACGGATGTACATTTCCTGGGGGAGGACGACCAGATTCTCTTGGTGGACCGCGAGTCGATTCGCAACGTGGCGCGACTGATCCGCGAGTTGCGGCCTCATATTGTGATCACTCATTTCCCGCGCGAGGGTGACGGGCAGACCAACGCACACGCCGTGGCGGGGCAGATTGTGATGCATGCGATCTCGACGGCGGGTTCGATCGACCCGGAGGATTCACGACCGCCGCACCGGGTGGCGCAGGTCTTCTTTTTTGGTGAGGGCGCAGCGCATCTGCGGTCGGGATTGGCGGGGGCGGCGGGCGGCTTCTCGATGGATGTGTTCGTGGACATCACGGACGTGGTGGAGAAAAAATTGGCGACGCTGGATTCAATGGCCAGCCAGGGGTACGGGGGAGCGTACGCGCGGAAGCGGATTGAGACGAGCGACGGAGCGATGGGCATGATGGGCGGGGCGTGTCCGTACGCGGAGGGGTTTATTTCGAGTCATCCGCAAATCCACCGACATCTGCCGGTGACGGAACCGATGCTGGAAATGTCGGAACAGTCGGACCACGAGTTGACATACCGGGGGGTGTACCGGGTCAAGGTGGATTGAACCAGCACATCGCGGCAATCCACGCCCCAATGTCTGGACCGCGACATTTGACTCGACCTCGATCTTGGTCGGCACTCCCAGAATATTTCCGTATGTCGTGGTGCCGGCCCCTGTAACTCGAGTTGGTGTTCACGGCGCGCGTGATGGAACGCGTTCGGTTCCCGGCAAGTGGCTGGCGGCTGAACGAGAGCAAAACACCTCGGCGCGCCTGGGATGTGCGCACCGGCAAAGATCTGGACGTGTCGATCGACGGATCCTATCTGACGACGACGCTCAGGGACATCGGGCAGTACGCGATCGTCGCTGTAGAGTATTAAGCGGAACGGGTTGAAGCAGAGTGGCACCACGCTTCCTGAACACTGGACACCGGACACTGAACACGTCATGCTGACCCGATACCCGCATCTGGACGCCGTGCTCAACCTGCAGTACCAGGCCATCGTCAACGACGATCCGCACGCCTTCACGCTGGCTGAGATCGAACAATACAACGACCTTGGCTTCACCAAGCCGATTCCGCTCTTTGACGGTGATGCGTTGGAGCAACTGCAGCGTTTCTTTCACGAGAACGAGTCCCGTATCAAACAGATGAAGGCGGATGCGAAGGGCTTCATTTCGTTGCACAATCGCATACCGGAACTGTATGACCTCGTCACGTATCCCCGTACGGTCGGTTATCTGCAGGATCTGATCGGGCCCGACTTCGTGTGCCACATCAGCGACTTCATCAACAAGCCGCCGGGCCAGACAGAGGGCGGCAGTTTTCATCAGGACGCCACTTTCAACGCGATGGATGCCCGTTCGGCAATCGTCTGGATCGCCCTGGCGGACGTCGATGTGGAGAACGGCTGCATGTGGTTCATTCCGGGATCGCACAAAACGGGTGTCGTCGAGTGCGATACGAATCATTATGTCATCGATCCATCAGCGTACGGGCAGGAAGTTCCGTGCGAGGTGCCGGCCGGCCACGGCGTGTTCTTAAACGACCTCGTGATGCATTCGTCGCCGCCGAACAGGTCGAAGGATCGTTTCCGGCCCGGATTCACCGCGACCTATGCCCCGGCCGGGGTGCAGCCGCATGAGCAGGCCAACCGTTGGGCGGTG
>JASLZG010000004.1:12730-36040 GCA_030754995.1 Lentisphaeria bacterium | reverse complement strand
CGATCCACAGGGGTACTGGAATCCACATCCGCGGCCAACCGGATAAACACCCGGTCATGAATCTTTCTGGCGCATCAGCGCCGCGACCTGGTCGGCAATAATCTCCTCCACGGCGGCGGCATACGGGCCGGGCAGTCCGCACTCCATCATGCCGGTGTCGCCTTCATAACCGCCTTCCGACAGAACCCGTTTTGACGGAATATATGAAATAAATTCATGGGTGTATCCGGCGACCCAGGTGTTTTCCCATCCGTACTGTGCCTTGAAACGAAGGGAATAGTCAACGACCGGCTCCGCCGGCAGCGCGATGATGCTCGGCGTCTCGCCAAAAGACCAGACCTGAACGGAACAAGGCACAGAGGCAGCCAACGCTCCGTCGCGGTCGATGAGGTCGAGGAGATTCTCGACGTAGCGCCGACCGGCCGCGTCACTGTCCGGCAGCAGCGCCTGAAGCTCTGCCCGGGTCGGCGGTTCGGACAATGGCAGATCGACGACGGCGTGGGCTGTTCGCAAACGGTCGCCGACCGCCGGCATATCATCGTCGAGAACATCCCCAACCGCCGCCGCCAGGACCTCGCCGTACAGCTCACCCAGGTTCGAACGATGACGCGGCAGCGGATTGATGTCGCCACCGCAGCCGGTGACAAACAGGGCAACTGCGCCGGGATACGTTTTTTCCAGCGCTTCCTGGGCATAACCCGGGTAGTCTCCGTTGATTTTGTACCCAATGCAGGCGGTCGCGTGGCAGGCATAGCCGAAGGTCACGGCGCGCAGGCCGCCGTCGCCGCCCCAGGCAGCGAGTACCGGTACATCCTGGTCAACGACGGTCGGCAGGGAACGACTGTCCGGCCGAACCCGGCGACGGTTGACACCGAAGCCCGCGACTCCTTGACCGAACGTCAGGCGTACCCGCTCGAACCCGGCGACCGCCTCGTCCATCGCCTGTACCACGCGTTGCATCATCTCTTCCGTATACCGGTCGATCACGGCCTGTTTGTCCTGTGGCAGGTCGAAATACAGCGGAAGTATATCGCCGGCGCATGGCCCGCAATGATTGTGGGAGGCGTTGAGCATGAAATCTGCACGGCCGATGCCATGGCGTTCGCCGGCCGCCGCCGCCAGCGCATCGGCCATGTCACGGCTGAACCCCAGCAGATCCGCGGTCACCCAGAGGACGCGATGCCCCTCGGGATCCTCCAACGCGAGGGCTTTGGCGAAAATGCGCTGCTGAATTCCCTCGGATTCGTGATCACGCGCACCCCATCCATGCAGCCATATCGGTTCCGCCGGGGTGATGTCAACCGCCGCAACGCCGGCACGCCAACCGCTTTCAGATGAATCGGCCATGATGAAATCACTCCTTAGGTCACGCTGAGGTTGTGGTAGCGTCCCGCGACCCAGTCCGCGTCGCGAGCTGCAGCCGAGATGCCGACCTCCAGGATTCGACCGTCAAAGCGGCCAAGACCATCCTGGATCCGGCCGATTGAGATATCGACATCGCACGTTTGGATCCGGCCGGTTCCAGATCGCTCGGCAACGGGCACGCCATCGATATAGAGGGTCATCATGCGACCGTCGTATACGCCAACGAGATGGTGCCGACCGGGTGAAAGGCTACGGTTGGCACGCACGTTCAGGACGCCGTTGCCAGTGTTGACGAGAAACGATGGCCCGGGAACGGCGGCGCACAAGCCGCCGTTGTGTCCAAGGTCAACGGCGCGAAGGCTGAATGACGCGTTCCCGCCGACCGTGTCGTATCGCAGCACGTTACCGTGCGCGATCGGACCGCCACTCGCGGTTGTGCCGCAGCGCCAGGGCGCCATGTAGATGAATCGACCGTCAAAGGCACCACCGTTGAAGCCGACCGTGTTCAACCCGGATGTCTTGCCGGCATCCACGGCCCGCCAGCTGCTGGTGTCGCTGAACTCGCCCCGGGTGTCGTACCGCAGCACGTTGCCGTGAAAACCGGAACCCGGATCGGCTCCCTCCCAGAAGGGAATGAAGTAGATGCAGCGGCCATCGAATACGGCCCCGTCGTAACCGCTGGCAGGAAGACCGCTGGTGCCTGCCGCGTCGAAGGCCGACCACGCATCGGCATCGGTGAAATCGCCGCTGGTGTCGAATCGGACCGCGACGGTGTTGGCGTACGGGACATAATAGATGTACTGCCCATCAAATATCGCACCAACGCAGGTACCCATTGCCAGCCCGGAGACTTCCCCGGCGTCAAAGGCCTGCCAACACGATTTATCCGTGAACTTGCCTGTTGTGTCATATCGGAGGGCCTGGCCGACGCCGCCAAGCGGTGTGAAATACGTGTAGCGGCCGTCAAAAACCGCCCCGTCAAAACAGCCCAAATTCAACCCGCCCGTGCCGGCGGCATCGTGAAGAACGTAACTTTCCGGATCGGTCATCGGGCCTTGCGTATCATAGCGAAGCATGACAGCGCAGTGGTCGGTCTTTCGATCCGCTTCGTAGCCTGGGCAACCGTAGATGTAGCGGCCGTCGAAGGCGGCGCTCTGCCAGCTGATTGCCTGACCGACGTCATGCGCCAGCCAGCTCCCGGGCGACGTGAACTCGCCGTGCGTGTCATAGCGCAGCAGGCGGGAGTGCAGGTCGACACCGTCTGTCCGGGGAATGAAAAACACATACCGCCCGTCAAACACGGCACCGTAGTAGCCGCACGTCTGCAATCCTGAGGTCCCTGAGGCATCGAACGCGCTCCAGCTCGTCGTCGCCTTGAATTCGGCCTGGGTGTCATAACGGAGCACATTGCCATGGTGGCCAGTAGCCCGCCCGGCTGACCCGATGCCCGAGTTCTGGGGTACAAAGTAGACATAACGCCCATCGAACACCGCACCGAAAAAGCCGCGTGTATCGAGACCGTCTGTATCGGCAGCATCGTATCCGTCGAACCGATCGAATGAGTCGGTGATGCGCCACTTTGAAACAAGCGCCTGCAACGACTCGGGCTGGTAGGCATCGCTCTCGACCCACGCCTCCACGGTAATGGCATCGGAAAAGTTCAGCGGGCATGGAACCGGGCGATCAAAGTCCTCGAGTGATTCGCCGCTGATGCTTTGGTGGTCGCTTTGATCTGTCATGGCAAATGCCCGGGGTGTTGTCTTTTTCTTTCCGCGCAATCCCCCTCCTCTCCCGAAAAAGGAACCTGCACAGGGGGCGGTTGTTAGGCTATCAGCGTTTGCGGTCACTGACAACCTTGACAGTACCGGCAAGCGGTATTACTCTGAGACTTTTACCAAAAAAAGCTTGCCGGGGCAACAGCCCGAATTGTGATGGATACCAAAGACCCAATACAGGCGATCGAACTTTCGCGGGAACACCAGGCTGCGGTGAACCGCCGGCGGCGGGTTGTCGTGCAGTACGATCCCAACCTTGAGATAGGCCTTGACCTGACACAACGGTCCGAAGCCCCGGCCGACGGAGAAGCGGTCGTTCAGATGGCGGGCCACTCGGAGCTTACCGGCCAATCCGTCTTTGCCTACGAGGATGACCCGGATACGCAGATCGACGCCATCATCTGGGACATGGGCGGGCCGAGCGGAATGGCGACCTACCCCAGTAAAGTGCTCGAGCCGTTTCGGCACGCGTCCCTGGTCAAATGGTGGGACAAGGGGCTCGACCTCGTCCAGGCACTCATAGATGGATGCCGCGAGCGGCAGCTCGAAGTATTCTGGAACCACCGGGTCAGTGAGGCGGACTTCCTGCCCAACAACGCCGGCGGCGACCCCGACGAAGAGATCAACCCGACGAAGATCGCCCACCCCGACTGGGTCATCCGGGATATCCACTGGTACGGTGACTGGAATTACGCCGTACCCGAGGTCCGCGAGTTGAATCTCGAGTTGTTGCGGGAGGTCGCCCAGAATTACGATTTCGACGGATTCCAGATTGATTTGTCACGCCACGTGCCGATCCTGCCGCCGGGGGAAGAATGGGAACACCGCAATGCAATGACCGACTTCGTGCGCTCGGTGCGCCTGATGACACTCGAGGTTGAAGAGAATCGCGGCCGGCCATTTCTGCTTGGCGTCAAGGTGCCGAGGAACCAGGAAGGCTGTCAGGCGGACGGGTTCGACGTCGAGACATGGGCCCAGGAATCGCTTGTCGACATCTTCACCATCGGCTGTCGATCGATCGATCCGGACTTCGACTTTTTTCATCGCATCACCGCCGGTCGCAACATCAAGCTGCAACCGACACTCGATACCCACCACGCCACCGCAGGATACAAGTGGCCGCCGATCGACTTCTATCGCGGCGTGTTCGGCAACTGGTGGCAGCAGGGCGCCGACACGATCCAGGCATTCAACTGGTCCGCCGCACTCCAGGAGGTGAAGGGCAATCTCCCGAACCGCTACGAGGGGACCCGGGTTGACCTCCAGGCACTCAGGGAAATGGGCAGCCCCGAGACCATGGCCGCCAAGGACAAGCTGTTCGCCGTCGAACGCCGCGGCGGATTCCCGTGGTCCGGCGGATACTTCGCCCGCAACGATACCGCGCCGCTGCCCGTTACCCTGAAGAATTATGGCCGGCCCGAATGCCTGACGATCCGGTTCTGCGACAACGTGCGGGCGCTGGCCGAATCTCTCGAGGACGTGACCTTGCGGATTGTATTGCTCGGTGTCCGCGAGGGCGATCAACTCGAGGTCCGGCTCAACGATGTCGTTCTCGGCCCGGCTGTCGATGATTACCAATGGCAGGATCGGCAGATCTTCTCACCCGCCCCCCAGCCTGCCACATGCTCCTCCGACCTGCCTGACATCGATCCGGACCAGAGACTGCTGCGAAAGGATTTTCCGGTGCCGCCGGAGTTGTGTCGTGTCGGCGAAAACCAGGTCAGCGTTCACATCGTCAAGCGCCTCCCCCACGACAGTCGTGAGTTTATCTCGATCGAGAAACTCGAAGTGCATGTGCGGTACGCCTGAGAAGGATGCGCAGGATACTTTCAGCGGCAAAAACGAATCCCCCCGCAGGGAAATCAGATTGATGTTTCGCAACGGAATTGTCATCGCGATCCTGACGGCATGTGCTTATGCCGACAATGACCTGGTTTTGCACTACACGTTTGAAGGAAACGACAGCCCGGTTGTGCGCGACCACAGCGGCTATGGCCATCACGGCACGATTCACGGTGGAGCGCAATCGGTAACCGACAGGTTTGGGACGGCCCTGAAGTTCGACGGCATCGATGACCATATACGCTGCGAACCAGCGCCCGGGCTCGACACCTCGGGCCCGTTCACCGTCGAAGCGTGGGTGTTGGCGGAGAGAAGCGCCGGCGGCATATTCAGCCGGCACACCGGCGGGTCGTGGGCCGACCAGCGCCTGGTGCTTGCGATGTATGAGCGCGACGGCGAGCAACGCACGGTCGCGGCGATCGCCGACGGCAATTCATCGCTCAAGGCGAGGCCACCACCGCTGCCCTTAAGCCGATGGGTGCACCTGGCCGCATCGTTTGACGGCAAGTACATCAGGATTTATCACGACGGCGAACTGCAGCACACCAACCACGCGGCCCAGCCGTTCCTGCCGCTGGTCAGGGACGTACCGATCTTTATCGGGCGCTCGGAGGGCATCGGTTCACAGCCGTTTTTCAAAGGACTCATCGGCGAAGTGCGCTGCTATCGGCGCTGCCTGAGCTCGCAGGAGATCGCCAATCACTGGGCCGGTGGATGGAACAAGCTTCGTGAGTTCATGATTGCGAAGCGCATGGATACCGCGCCGGTTGTAGATGGCAGGCTGGACGATCCGGCCTGGCAGGCAGCGGCAGCGGCGGACGTTCCGGGCCTGCCGCCGCCGCCGCAAGGCACGTCCCCCCAGGTGCGGGTTGGTTATGACGACCTGAATCTGTATGTCGCCTTTACGTGCGCCGAGGCGGACCCGGCAAGACTGGACGAGCTGGCGTCGGGCAAGAGCGAGCGCGCCAGCAACATCTGGAGTTCTGATGTGGTCGAAGTGTTCCTCGACCCCGACCGCACGCGCCAGCGCTATTACCACCTCGCCGCGTCGCCCATGGGTGGGATGTCGTATGACGACCAGACCGGTTTTGGCGGCGGCGCAACACAGGACCCGACCTGGCACGAGCCGTGGACGGTTGCTTCCCATGTCGATCGCGACGCCGGGCAATGGACGCTGGAGCTTGCCGTACCGTTCACGTCGCTAACGGTGGAAACGCCGAAACCGGGTGACGCCTGGCTGGCGAACTTTGGGCGCGAAAGGCCCTCGGGCCAGGGAGACGGCCAAAGCCTTTATCTCTGGTCACAGCTTTCGAGCCGCTTCAATGATCCGACCACGTTCGGTGCGCTGTGCTTCGATCGTGCCACGGCGCAGGTCGCCGACCTGATAAATCCTGCGGCGACGACGCGGGTGGGGAAAGGCTGGAAAGACCCGAGCGTGCAGACCGTCGGCTATCGCGATGACGGCTCCGTAATAGTGCCGACGGCGCAGACGTTACGGCCAGCCGGCCGGTCGATCACTTTCCCCGGGCGGCCGATCGACATGGCACTCAGCCCCGATGGCCGGTGGCTCGTGGTGACGACATCGCATGAAATAATTCTGATTCACGTCGAACAGGGCCTCAAGCACACGCTGCCCCTGCCCGAAGGGCGGGCCAACAGCCTGCACGGGATTCTGTTCACCCCTGACAGCCGCACGGTGTTCGTCGCCGGACATCATGGGCAGGTAGAAAAGCTGCGTATCGCCGATGGGGGAAAACTGGAGCTCGATGAGCCCCGCAAGCCCTGGAACTCGGCGCTGTGCGGCATGTCGTTCAGCCTCGACGGCAGGTACGCATACGCCGCGGCCAGCCCGTCGAATCGACTGTTGGTCCTGTCATCCGAGCTCGACACCGAAGTGACCAGCGTTCCCACGGGCGTTGCGCCATACTCCGTAGTACATGGCCCGGGAAACAAATTGTACGTGAGCAACTGGGGCGGGCGGCACGCGACAGAAGGAGAACCGAGCGCGCGCACTGATGGCGCGCGCGTCCTGATCGATCCAAAGACCAGTGTGCCCATCAGCGGCACGGTGACCGTGGTTCAGGGACAGGGACGATCGCTGGACGCGGTCAAGTCGATCGACGTGGGGCGATTCCCGTGTCAACTGCTGCTCAGCCCCGACCGGTCGCGCCTGTACGTGCCGGACGCCAACGACGACACGATCACGGTGATCGACACCGCGACGGACACGGTCATCAACACCATCCCGGTGCGGCCGGACGATCGATTGCCTTACGGCAGCCAACCGGTGGCGCTCACCTGCAGCCCGGACGGGGAAACGCTCTACGTCGCCAACGCGACCAACAACGCCATTGCCGTGATCAAGGATCAACGCCTCGCGGGCATGATTCCTGTCGGCTGGTTCCCCGGCGCAATCCAGGCAAACAAAGACGGCACCAAGCTTTTCGTCGCGAACGTACGCGGCCTGGGCGGCGAAGCCGAGCCGGTGCGGTCCGGTCGCCATGTCGGTGATTTCCTCGGACTGGTGAGCATCATCGACGTGCCCGACGAGGCGCAGCTTGCCGATTATACCCGCCAGGTCGCCGAGAACAATCGCCAGATGACCGCCCTGATGCGCCAGCGCCAGCGCAAGCCGGCAGACAAGCTCGTGCCGGTGCCTGCCAATGATGGAGAAAGCTCCGTCTTCGAGCACGTGATCTACATCATCCGCGAGAACCACACGTACGACCAGGACCTGGGCGACATGCCCGAAGGCAACGGCGAGCCGCGACTCTGCTCCGCCGGTGAGAAACTCACGCCCAACGCCCACGCCCTGGCCCGACAGTTTGTCCTGCTCGACAACTATCATCTGCCCAGCGTCCAAAGCCCTACCGGTCACCAGTGGATCTCACAGGCGATCACCAACAGTTACTGGGAAAAGGCGTTCGACGGCTGGCCGCGCTATTATTCCTACAACCTCCGCGATGCGCTGGCCTTTGCGCCGTCCGGCTTTATATGGGACAACGTACTGCGACATGGCTTGACCTTCCGCAATTACGGCGAGGGCGTGTCCTGGGACGTCAAATGGGCTGACCCGAAGCGCCAGGGCGACATTTCTTTCATTGACGTGTGGAAGGATTTCAAAACCGGCGGCAGCGAATTAGAGGTGACTGCCACACCCAACATTGCGTCACTCCAACCCTACACCCACCCGCACTTCCCCGGATACGGATACCTGTATACCGATGTTCAACGGGCGAAAATCTTCATCGACGACCTGAAGAAGTATGAACGTGAAGGTACGATGCCGAACCTGGTCTGGATCTTCCTGCCGAACAACCATACGTCCGGCTCTCGACCGGGGTTTCCGTCTTCATCGGCCCAGATTGCCGACAACGATATGGCGCTGGGCCAGATCGTTGACGCCGTCTCGCACAGCCGATTCTGGTCGAAAACCGTGATTTTCTGCACCGAGGACGACCCGTGGAACGGCACTGACCATGTCGCCGGCTCGCGGTCTCTGTGCTATATCGCCAGCCCCTATACGAAGCGCGGACAGGTGATCAGCAACCTGTACACGCTTACCGGCCTGGTCAAGACGATTGAGATGATTCATGGCCTGCCCATGATGAATCAGCTCGATCTGCTTGCCACGCCGATGACCGACTGTTTCACCGACATACCCGACCTTACACCGTATGTTCACATCAAGAGTAAGATCCCGCTCGATGAACTCAACCCAAAACTCTCGCAACTGGATGGTCCCGCACGGTTCTGGGCCGAAAAATCAATGGCAATGCCGTTGATGGAGGAACCGGATGAATTCCCGGAACAACTCGAGGTGTTTAAGCGCCTCGCCTGGTACGCAATCGTCGGCGTTGACGTGCCGTTCCCCTATATCGACGATACCGGCAGGATCCTCCACGAGGATCCGCTGAAGTTCGTCAAGTAGATCGTCCGGGAGTTTCCATGTTGCGCCCCGTGCGAAGGCCGTTGAGCCAACCTGGACAGGCCGGCGACCTGGCGGCCTGGAACAAAGGGCTGTAGCCATAGCCAGGGCAATATCTACCGTGACGCGCGCTCGACGAGGTAGATGAACGACTGGTAGATCCGGCCGGTGGCAATCGACAGGCCGAGCTCGCAGGTGCGGCTGCTCGAGTAACACCGGCCGCCGCCGGAAGCCGTCACCTCGGCGGCCTCGGCACGTGTCGCCGCCGCCGCCAGCTCGGGAAACAGCAGGCCACGATCACCGGCAAATCCGCAGCATCCGGCGTGTACCGGCACGGACGACGATTCGGCACAGGCGTTGGCGATGGCGGTAAGCTTGCCGTCCAGGCCCATCTTGGTGACGGAACAGACGGGATGCAGAACGACATCGTCGGCGATCGGCTGCAGCTCGAGGCTGGGCAGCAGATGGTCGTGCACGAATGCAACGCTGTCGAGGATTTCGAGCTTGTCGTAACGCTCCCGGTTGGCGGGCGTGAGGTCGTCGCGACAGGTCGTCATGGTATGGGTGCACGGGCTGGTGTCGAGGACGATCGGCAGCTTGCCGCCGTCCGACCAGGTCCACATGCGGTCGACCAGCAGGTTGACGGTTTGGACGTAGGCCCCGGTGAATCCCTTGGAAGAGAACGGGGTGCCGCAGCATTGCCCCGCACAGTTGTCGGGAATCCACAACGGCTTGCCGGCGCGTTCGGCGATCGACAACATGGCCGACCACAATGGCTCGACGGCATCCTCCCCCGGCAGCGAGCCCATGGTACGGGTCACGCAGGTCGGAAAGTAAACTGCGACAGCGCCGTCTCTACGATTGCCTGGAAAATTCACTGCAGCCGGCTTCGGCATGTGGGTCGACCACGTCGGCAGTTTCGTCCCGAGCACCGCGCCGGCAAGGCGGGCGCCGAACCGGACGACACCGGCACCGAGAATCTTTTGGGTCAAGTGCCCGAGACGCAGGCCGAGCCGGGCCAAGGACTCGAGGCGCGCCAGGCGATCGGCAAACCGCACCGCCCGGGTGTGTGCTTTCTGGCCGTGGCCGTCGCAACGCAGGCGTTTGACGAGTTTTCCGGTATCGATCGCGACCGGACAGGCGGTGGCGCACAAGCCGTCGGCGGCACAGGTGTCGAGGCCGTCGTAACGGTAGGAGTCGCGCAGGCTGGCCAGGGTGGCTGCGTCGTCGCCAGCGGCCTGAAGCCTTGCCATTTCGCGGCGCACGACAATTCGCTGGCGCGGCGTCAGCGTGAGGTCGCGGCTCGGGCATTTCGGTTCGCAGAAGCCACACTCGATACAGGTATCCGACTCCGGATCGATCGTTGGCAGCGATTTGAGGTTCTTGATGTGGGCGTTCGGGTCGTCATTGATAATGACCCCCGGGTTGAGCAGGTTGTGCGGATCGATCAGCTGCTTGAGCTCGGCCATGACGGCATAGGCCTCGCCGCCCCACTCGGCTTCAACGAAGGGCGCCATGTTGCGGCCGGTACCGTGCTCCGCCTTGACCGCACCGCCGTATTTGTCCACGACCAGCGCAACGATGTCGCGCATGAAGCGGTCGTACTTGTCAATCGCCGGCTGGTCATTGAAAGACTGGGTGATGACAAAATGCAGGTTGCCGTCTTTGGCGTGGCCGAAGATGATACCGTCGGGATACTTGTGCTGCCGAAAGAGCGACTGCAGGTCGACAACCGCATCGGCGAGGCGGTCGACGGGAAAGACGACGTCCTCGATAATCACCGATGTTCCGAGCTGGCGCACGGCGCCGACGGACGGAAACAAGCCTTTGCGGATCTTCCACAGCGCCGCCTGCCGTTCAGGATTATCAGTGAAATTCGGCGGCTGCACGAGGCTCAGCCGTTCACAGACGTCGGCGGCAGCCACGATGCGGCCGGCCAGCTCGCCGCTGGTGGCGGTCTGGTACTCGACAAGGATGGCAGCGGCAGTGTCCGGCAAGCCCTTCATCTCCGCCAGGGCACCTTTCTGGTCTTCAACGGAGCGCAGCGATGCACGGTCCATCAACTCCAGCGCCACGGCGCCGGAGTCGCGCAGCGGCACGATGGCATCGGAGGCGTCGCGGATATTGGCGAAAAACAGCACGCCGGTGTATTTGCAGGGCAGGTCGGGCACGGTGTTGAGCACCGCTTCGGCAATGAAGGCAAGCGTCCCCTCGGAGCCGATCAGCAGGTGCCGCATGATCTCGACCGGCTTGCTGTAGTCGAGCAGGGCATTGAGGGCGTACCCGGTCGTGTTCTTGGTGCGGTACTTGTGGCGGATGGTGGCGACCAGCCCGGGATTGTCCTCGAGGCGCTTTTTAAGTGCCAGCAGGCCGTCGGCGATCCCCGGGCAGCTGTCGACAAACCGGGTGTTGGCATCGCCGGCGGCAGTGTCGATGCACGTTCCATCGGGCAGCATAAAGGTGAGGGCCTCGAGGGTGTGATAGGAATTCTGGGCCACACCGCAGCACATGCCGCTGGCATTGTTGGCAAGGATACCGCCCATCATGCAGGCGTTGATCGAGGCGGGGTCGGGGCCGATCTTGGCGCTGTACGGACGCAGGATTCGATTGACCGTGGCGCCGACGACGCCGGGCTGCACGTGTACTCTGGCGCCGCCTTCTTCGACGGTGATGCGACGCCAGAACTTCGAGAGATCAACGAGAATACCACTGGTGACGGCCTGGCCGGAGAGGCTGGTGCCGGCGGCACGGAAGGTGAGCGGGACGCGGCGCCGGCGGCTGAGCTCGAACAGCGCCCGGATTTCTTCGACACCGTCCGGCTGCACAACCGCCTGTGGAATCAGCCGGTAGACGCTGGCGTCGCTGGCATAGGCGATGAGGTCGATGGGGCGTGTCAGCACCCGTTCCGGCGCGATGATGTCGCTGAGTTCGACGCTGAGTTCCATGCAGAGCCTGGCCCCGGCTGCCGGTGAATAAAAAAAGCTCCGGCAATCACAAGGATTGCCGGAGCCGGAATATGCGTCGGCGTGGCGGACTGCACAACACGCTTTACTTGTAGTACTCGTTCAGCGCCGTCTGGACTTCGTTGAGGCATTTCTCGCCGAAGAATCTGATGCCCAGGAGCTCCTGCGGCGACTTGATGGCCAGTTCCGCGACGGTCTCGATGCCGGCGGAGCGCAGGCTATTGAGACTGCGCGTCGATATCTTGAGGGAGTCGAGGCTGGACCTCAAGGCGCCGAGCTTGCCGTTGTACTCGCGCTGCAGCTTGAAATCGATGATCGGATCGCCGGTGCGCGGGCCGCCACGGCCCCGGGCAACACGCTCGGCACCCGCCTTGTCGTCATTCAGCGACGGCAGGATGGGCATCGGATCGACGATTTCTTCTTCCTCTTCCTGGCGGTTGCCGTCGTTGTCGTAGGTCTCGTCCTCGATCATCGCGCGCAGTTTCTTGAGCGACTGCATCTGGATCTGGCGGACGCGCTCACGGGTGCGGCCGATAATGCGGCTGACTTCCTCGAGGGTCTTGGGGCGGCTGCCGTCGAGACCGTAGCGCATGATCAGGATGGTCTTTTCACGTTCGTCGAGGTTATGGATGAGGCCACGGAGCCTCTGGATGCTCTCGCTGTCCTCGATGATCTCATCGGGGGTACAGGCGGCAGAGTCGGGAATGATGTCTTCGAAGCTGCCTTCTTCGCCTTTCTGGATCGGATCGTGCAGGGAGAAGGTCTTGAGGTCGGCGAGCTTGAGGCCCTGGACGGTACGCTTGGTGAAGTCGAGGTGTTCGGCGATCTCGGTGTCGGTCGGCGCGCGGCCGAGCTTCTCGGTCAGCTGGATCTTGGCAGTGCGGATTTTGTTGATCTTACCGGCGGACGCGACGGGAACGCGAATGGTGCGGCTTTTCTGGGACAGGGCACGGCGCATGGATTGCTTGATCCACCAGGCCGAATAACTGCTGAACTTGGCGCCCTTCGCCGGATCAAATTTCTCGGCGGCGCGCATGAGCCCGATGTTCCCCTCGGAAATGAGATCCAGAAGCGGCAGGCCGAAGCCCTTGAAATCATGGGCAATCTTGACAACCAGGCGCAGGTTCGCCTTGATCAGCTTCTGCCGTGCCATCTCATCCCCAGCCTTGATCTTGGCAGCCAACTCGACTTCCTCTTCCTTGCTGATCAAGGGGATTTCGCCTATATCCTGCATATAGGCTTTCATTGGATCATTCTTGTGGTACATTCAAGTCCCTTTTCACGTTCCCTAAGTTGGCTTCGATGTGTCGCCGAAAAACGCAACAACGCCAATCTTGCACGGCAGTTGTTCCGGATCGCCGTTCGCGGTTGAAGCCCCCCGCTCCAACCGTGAGCAAACACTGGGTATCGGTGGTTTTCAGAAAGAGTAAAACACCAAATCAAGAATATATCCTATCCACTGTTGTTTGTCAATTGTTATGTCCCATTTTTTTTGAAAAAGTGCGCCCATGGCTGCATCCAAACGTCGCTCAATTCTTTTCACGATACTCCGCGTCGCCATCGGAATCGGCCTCGCCGCCTACGCAATTGTTTACATTTTGCGCCATGCCGGGGTCGATCTGGCCGGCGCATTCGGCCAGTGCAAGTGGGGCCTGATCGCCCTCGGCTTCCTGTTCTACGCCGTTCTCCTCGTCATGACCATCGTCCGCTGGTATATCCTGCTCATCGTCCAGGATATCCGCCTGCGCGCCATCAGCCTGGTGCAGCTCACCATGATCGGCATTTTCTGGAGCGGGGTCATCCCCGGCACCGTTACCGGGGATTTCGTAAAAATGTACTACGTCGCCCGGCGCGCCGGCGAAAAAACCAGTGCGGCGGTATTGACGATCGTGCTGGACCGGCTCGTCGGGCTGATGGGCCTGTTCGTCGTTGCCAGCGTCTCGGTGCTGTTGGCGCTCGATTTCATTCGCACGGCGCCAGACCACCTGCAACTGGCTGTGGGCATCATCACCGGCGGCAGCGTCTGCGGCCTTGCCAGTGTGATTGCCATCGCCTTTCGCGAGCAGCTGCAGCGGTTGCCCGGGGTGCGGCACCTGATCGAATTCGGCGCCCGGGTTCTGCCCGAGAAGGTCACCGGCATCATCGAACGCATGTCGGAAGCGCTCGACCTGTACCGCACCAAACCCCGTGCCGTGGTGCTGGCGCTGCTGTTCTCGGTAATCGGCCATTCGGCGTTCGCCATGACCGTGTACTGCATCGGCAAGGCCTTCGGCGAGGAGATCATTTCGGTCGCGATGTATTTCGTGACGGTCCAGGTGGCAAACTGTGTCGCCTCGATTCCTCTGACACCGGCGGGCCTGGGCAGCCGCGACCTGGTGATCAGCCTGTTTTTCACCGAGCTGGGCGCCGATGGCGCCAAGGCGGCGATTGTCGCGGTGGGGCTCAGCCTGGTGATCGTCTCGTGGACCGCGATTGCCTGCGTGTTCTGGATTCTCTCGCGTCGTCACGGTGAGGGGGAGGGCCCCGATGGGTCGAATTCCAAGGCTGAGGGCGGCGCAACGCCGAGTTGAGGGGCTGCGAGTTGTCGGCACCGGGCTTTTGCATGCGCCGCGGGCCGCCCTATATTGTGACGGCGTAGCTTAATTTAAGAGGAAGTTTCTAACCATGGCAAACTATGCATTCCTCGGCCCCCCGGGCGTTGGCAAGGGGACATTAGCAGCGGAGTTCTGTAACGCACGCGGCATGCAACACGTGTCGACGGGCGACCTGTTACGGGCAGAGATCCAGGCGGGTTCCGAGCTTGGCTGCCGGGTCCAGGAGTTTGTCAGCAGCGGCGGGCTGGTGCCGGACGACATCATCCTCGACCTGATGGAAAACTTTCTGACCGGCGACAGCGATACTGGCTACATTCTCGACGGCTTCCCACGCACCATTGAACAGGCTGAACGGGTCGAGGCGATGGCCGAGACGATCGGCTTCCGACTGGTGGCAGCGATCCTTCTGGAGGCCTCGGACCAAATTGTGGTGGACCGCCTGACCGGCAGGCGGATTTGCCGTGGTTGCAAGGCGACGTATCACCTGAGTTTTGGACCGCCGCAGCAGGCAGGCCTTTGTGACAAATGCAGCGGTGAGTTGTATCAGCGCGGTGACGACCAGGAAGAAACAGTGCGGCGGCGGCTGGAGGTTTACCGGAATCAAACGGCACCGCTGATCGATTTTTACGACAATCTCAACCGGATCATACGGATCGATGCGTCGTCAGACAAAGCGACAAATTTTGCAGCACTCAGCGAAAAAGTCCCGTAGCAGCCGCGACGGCGGGAAGTCGCAGTGCGTCATTCACACGGCTGAAGAGATCGAGGGCATTCGCCAGGCAGCAGCAACGACAGCGGGGATTCTCGAGACCATCCTTGCAGGCATCCGGCCCGGAGTCGCACTGAACGACCTCGACTTGCTGGCCGGCGGCGTCATGCGCGACCACGGCGTCGACAGCGCGTTCAAGGGGTACTTGGGCTTCCCGGGCGAGATTTGCATCTCGGTCAACGACGAAGTGGTGCACGGCATCAGTTGCCGGGACCGCATCATCCAGCTCGGCGACATCGTAAGTGTTGACTGCGGCACCCGTTGCGGGGGGTACATTGGCGATACCGCGAAAACGGTCAGTGTCGGACCGGCTGTCGGGCAGGCCGCCAACCTGATGGCGGTTACCGAGAAAAGCCTGATGGCCGGCATCGACGTGGCCCGGACCGGCAACACCGTCTGGGACATTGGCGTCGCCATCGAGAACGTCGTCAGCGCCTCGGGCTACAAGGTCGTGCGCGACTTTGTCGGCCACGGCTGCGGGGTCAAACTGCATGAAGCGCCGGAGGTGCCGAATTATCCGACGGCAAAATCACGGGAACCGCTGTACGCCGGAATGGTGCTGGCACTGGAGCCCATGGTCAACGTTGGTGACCATCGCGTCAAGATCGACAACGACGGCTGGACCGTCCGCACGATCGACGGTGGCTGGTCAGCGCATTTCGAACATATGATCCTGATAACTGAATCCAAACCGGAGATCCTCACGTGGCCGAAGAGTGTATCAAGCTAGAAGGAATAGTCAAAGAGTTGCTGCCCAACACAATGTTCCGGGTCGTGCTCGAGAACGGGCATGAAGTGCTGGCCCACATCAGCGGGAAAATGCGCCTGCATTTCATCCGCATCCTGCCTGGCGACCGAGTGACGCTGGAAATGTCGCCGTACGACCTGACGAAAGGCCGCATCACGTATCGTAAGAAGTAACTCTGCCCGGTTGCCTGCAGAAAATAGAAGCTGACCGGCCCGGCAAGGAATCGTTACGTGGTACCCCCCCCCCCAATGCCTCCCGGCTTGGGACCCGCTCAAAGAAAGTCGAAGGACGGCTGGGACTTCGCCGCCTCAACCCACGCCACCGGAGCAAAGGAGCGGCGGTGAATCGGGCTCACGCCGAGCGCCGTGAGCGCCGTCAGATGCTCCAGCGTACCGTAGCCCTTGTGCTGCTCGAAGCCGTACCCGGGAAAACGTTCGCCGTATGCCGTCATGAGTCGGTCGCGCAGGACTTTGGCAATGACCCCGGCAGCAGCGATGCAGGCACATTTCCGATCACCCTTGACGATGCTCCGGCAGGGCGCCGGCATCTCCGGCACCGGCAAGCCGTCGACAAGGATCAGGTCGATCCCGTCGAACTGTGCCACAGCCCGCCGCATGGCGACGTCGTTGGCGCGCAGAACATTGAGCCGGTCAATCCCGGAAGCCGAGATCACCGCCGCCGTCGCGACAATGTCCGGGGCGGCCAGCAACATCTCGAACACGGCCTCCCGGTCGGGTGCGGTCATCACCTTGGAGTCGTTGAGGTCGTCGTGGCGGAAGTCGGGAGGCAAGGCAACAGCTGCCGCGACGATCGGGCCGGCCAGCGGCCCGCGGCCCGCCTCGTCGACCCCGACGATGCGCTGCAGACCGTGGCGGTGGGCCACCGCCTCGATCTCATACAGAGAAGCGGGTGACTCAGGCAACTCGAGAGAAGAAAAAAAAGTCCAACTCTTATTTGGCACCGCGCAGCTTTTCCCTGACGCGGGCGTCCTTACCCTGGCGGTCGCGCAGATAATAGAGCTTGGCACGGGACACATCACCGCGGCGGATGACTTCGACATCGACGATGCGCGGTGAATGGACCGGGAATACGCGTTCGACGCCAAGGCCATAGGCCATGCGGCGGACGGTAAACATCTCGTTGATGTCGTGACCGCTGCGGGCGATGACCGTGCCGGTAAACATCTGTACCCGCTCCTTGTCGCCCTCGCGGATCGTCACGTGAACCTTGACGGTGTCGCCGATTGCGAATTCGGGCACCTGCTCCTTGAGCTGCTCTTTGTTGATCTTATCGATGATGGCGTTCATGGGGAGGCCTCTCGTCAGTATTGCGTACGGTCAGGTTTTCAGGATTCCAAAATTGTGTCGGCTCTAGACGAGCAGGTCGGGACGCCTTGTCCGGGTCCGCTCGGTCGCCATCTCCAAGCGCCACGCCTCGATTGCCGCGTGATTGCCGGAGAGCAGAATTTCCGGCACCCGCATGCCGCGATATTCCTCCGGCCGCGTATACTGCGGATACTCCAGCAGTCCGTCGCTGAACGATTCTTTCACCGCCGACTCCTCGCACCCAAGGGTGCCGGGCAACAGCCGCACGATGGCATCAACGACGACCATGGCTGCAAGGTTGCCGTTGCTAAGGATGTAATCTCCGATTGACAGTTCCACGTCAGCCAGGCCAATGCGCACACGCTCATCGACCCCTTCGTAATGGCCGCAGATGAAAATCAGGTGCGGCGCTGCCGCCAGCTCTTCGGCGTGCGGCTGCTGGAATTGCTGTCCTTGCGGCGACAGCAGCACGATTCGGCTCTGCGGTGTCCGCAACGTGTCGACCGCCTCGAAGATCGGCTCCGGCTTCATCAGCATGCCGGCACCACCACCATAAGGCCGATCATCCACACTGCGATGTCGATCGTGGGTAAATTCCCGCAAATCGACAAGATTGATTTCTATAAGTCCCTTTTCGCGGGCCCGTTTGACGATCGACTCATCAAACGGTCCGTTGTACATGGCTGGAAAGATCGTAATGATATCCAGCCGGGTCATTGATTCGCAACTTCCACCGATGCTTTCTTGTTCGAGCGCATCGCGGCGCCTTGCACAAGGGAACGGATCGCGGCGATCGTCTTGCCGTTACGTCCGATGATCTTGCCGATGTCGTCCTTGTCGCAGTAAATGCTGATCTCGATCGCCGCATCGGAGTCGTGCGAATCGACGCTTACTTCATCGGGGTTGTCGACGAGTCCGCAGGTGACGTACTCGACGAAACCGGGAAGATCCGAATCCCCAGGCGCGGGCAGGGCGGGCATGCCGCCATTGCCTTCGCTACCGAAAATCTTGTTGAACAATTTGCCGATCATGGTGGCCTCCAGTTATTCCTTCGTCTCGTCCTCGGCAGCTTCAGCCGCGGGCTCCTCAGCCGCGGGCTCCTCGGCCGCGGGCTCCTCGGCCGCGGGCTCCTCGGCAGCAGGCTCCTCGGCAGCAGGCTCCTCGGCAGCAGGCTCCTCGGCAGCAGGCTCTTCAGCAGCGGGTTCTTCGGCAGCGGGTTCCTCGGCAGCAGGCTCTTCAGCAGCGGGTTCCTCGGCAGCAGGCTCTTCAGCAGCAGGTTCCTCGGCAGCCGGTTCTTCAGCAGCCGGTTCCTCGGCAGCCGGTTCTTCAGCAGCGGGTTCCTCGGCAGCCGGTGGCGGCGGCGGCGGCGGCGGCGGCTTGATCGTCTTCATCGACACGCCATTGCGGACCCGTTCGATGATCGCCGCTACCGTCTTCGACGGCTGGGCGCCATTGGTGAGCCAGTAGTCAACCCGGTCCATATTGAGATTCTCGTCTTCGTGCCGGGGATCGTAGAGGCCAAGCACCTCGATGAAGCGGCCGTCGCGCGGACTGCGTGAGTCGGCGGCAACGACGCGAAAGCAGGCTTTGTTGCGGGTGCCGGTGCGGCGTAGTCGTAAACGTACCATGATTGAAGTGTCTCCGAAAACAGGTATGTGCAGTTCCATCGTCAGCCGGCCGGTGTGCGCGTTCAAATCCGCGACACGTGCTGAAATGGAAATCGAGCAAAACGTTTACATTAAGACCACGGTGGTGCTGGCGCAAGCCGTACCGATGCAAAAAAATCAACGCCGCAAAGACCTCCGACAACACGTCGACGCCAACCCCGGGGCATAATCAATTAGCCACGGCGGACTTGGCTGGGTCACTTCAGTTCTCCACGACCCGCAGGTTGTCGGGCCTATCCAGCGGCGCCGCGGCACCGCGGTCTACACTGCGGGCAAGCGGGGCTGAATCATTCGCGCTATGGGTTCAAGAACTCGTATACATGAGGCTCATAAGCCGTGAACAGGTCTGTAAATCCGAATTCCTTCGATTCGATCATCCTTTCCTCAAACAGCACTTTAATGTCCTTGGCCATGAGCGAACGATCCGCAACTGACACCTTTGCATCGATCAAATGTTTCGACGTATTAACGGCAATCAGATAGAGCTTGCCGTCTCTTCTGCGCAGGCTGTAGTCGATCTCCTCCGGTTCGACAATGATCTCGGGCAGAGGCGCCTGTTGCAACGTCGTCAATATCGAAAACAGCTCCATTAACTCACGGTACAGGCCGGGGTAAACCGACCAATGGCGGGTGTAAGATGGGGCGAGACCGCCATGGCCGGTGTTGAATCCGATACCCGCCGCCCCGCGCATGAGCGCCAGGTAGCAGGCACAGCGAATCTCCTCCGCCGTCCGCCTGTCTGGGCTGGGGACGGAGTTGCCGATCCAGAATTTGAAGGCTCGGCCTGGTCCGATGATGCTCCGGACTTTCTCCAGGTCCCTTGTCAGGTTCGGGATCAGGCTCGGTGCATACGACGAACTCCAGTATGCTATCTCGACGATGTCGGCAACATCTTTGTAGTCCGGCAGGTACTTCGGTCGATCGACGTGAATCGAAGTGAGATGATGCGGATCGATGCGCTTGACGAACTCATTGATTCGACGGCACTCCGCCACGTTGTCGAGAGCAGTCCGATGCTCCACGGTGCCTCGGTACATCGGCAGGTGTGCTTCGTACTTGAGCAATCGGCAGAGCAGCGTTGGGTCGGATCTGCGCTCGAGTACTTCTTTGCGGATGTCTGCGTACATCTTCTCTTCCTCGGGCATCAGGATGAACGTCTCGGTTTCCGTCCGCGTCACCCACGGCAAATTAAGTCGCGGCCACCCGAGCGGTTTGGCAATGGACAGCGAGCCCAGATCCCCGTAGGTCGCAATATTGAAACTGTCCCTGGCAAACGGGGAAGCGGGAGACCAGCCCTCGGCAACGAACGGGCAAAACGGCTTTCCGTCCAGCAGGATGATCCCGTCGGCACGAATGGTCGCATTCAATGCAGACGGCGCCGCGGGGGCTGGATCCAGCTGTCTCTTGATGAAGATCCGGTGAGCGGCGTGAAGCGTTTTTCCCTGCTCATCGCGCAACGCCGCCGAGACCACATACCGGCCGAGGGGCCAGGCCGCAATTTCGAGGGCAATTTCGTATTTTTTCTGGCCCTTAAACAGAGCGAACTCCCTGGCGGCAACCAGTTCGGTCCGCGCATCCCGGATCTCCAGCTTCAGGTCATATCCGGTGTCAGTCTCCGTGGCGAGTTCGATTTGCATCCGGCCAAAATCCGCCGGGTAATAGAACCGGTCCATGTGAAGGTCGACCTTGGGATCGACATCGGGAGCGAGCCTGGCCTTTTCGACCGCCGTCGCGAATTCGGCCGAATCAGCGGCGACTCCAAAGACCGCCAGGGCAAATTGTTCCGGCCGGTTGAATCCCTCAGCCCCCGTCCACGAAGAGAATTCACCCACCTCTTTCAGCCGCCATGAGCGGCAGAAGTTGACGCCCCAGACGGCGGCATCCGCCGGTGCGGCACCACCGCCGAGTGAGGCAAACGGTATTTTGATCTCTGCCGCCCAACTCCGCTCGTTGATCGTCGTCTTTCGTTGCCAATTGGGGTTCCAATCTTCTTTCCGGCTCCACTCGCTTAGATCGCAAACCGCCTCGTAGTGCATGCCGGCGGGATTGATCACGAAGTGATAATAGGTCGTGCGGTCACAGTTCGTGTCGAGAAACAGTTCCACGTTGTCATCGCCGAAGATGTCATTCGAATCGTTCTGCTCCGTGTTGGCCCTGACTCTACCCGGCGCACTCGCATGACACGTAAAGGCAACGTAGAGATTGGCGGCATCGTAGGTAATGCGCGCTGTGGTCTGCTCGGTGGGCGACTTGCCGTTCACCCGGACAAAGTCTGACAACGGTTGGACATCGCGCCAGCACTGATCGGAAAACTTGCCGTCAATTGCGGGAGGCGTGGACGCCGGGGCCACGGACAGGCGCTTTTCTGCCACAGCGGCCCCGGTCGACAACATGAGCGCAACGAAGGTCAACGGCAGGCTGTGCATGATGATCGTTTGTCCTGACGAAATCACCTATAATCAACGTTTCGCCTTTTCGCACAACGCCCAGGCCTGCGACAGTATCTCGCGTTGGTGGGCATCAGTTTCCCATGGATCGCCGCCAGGCGTGGTGCGGACTTCGACGGACATGTACGGCCGGTCGTTGTCGCACATGCCGATGGCTTCGGCCTTCATGATGACGTCGGCAATCTTCTCGGGCCCGATGATGCCGGGCGGGCCGAACGGCTGATGGGTGTCGCCGTACAGAGGGGACTGCAGGTCGAGGACGGGGTTGGCAAAATGAATCTGGGCGACGGTGTGCCACGACGCTTCGAGAGAGTCACAGAGGTCTTCGCCATTCAGCGCGATGTGCGACGAATCCCAACAAACGCCCATCTGCGGATAGTGCTTGCGCACGCGCTCGGTGAGCAGCACGAACTCGGAGGTTGGGCCAATCACCCCCTTCTTGTGCGCCTCGCGATCCATCGGTTCGAACAACAGGTGCATTGGGGCGAAAGCAGAGATCGCCTCGCCCAGCTCGCAGAAGCTGATGGCCAGCGCATCGATCACTGCGGCCCGCTGTGCCGCACCGGGATCCGGTCCCACCAGCAAGCCCAAACAGCGCGCGCCCACCTCGGCCGCCGGCTCCATGAACTCGGTGATGCGGGCGACCGACTTGCGGCGATGCCCCTCGTCCAGCGAGCCGAGGTCCAAGCCCTCTCCCATCTGGATGAGTGACATCCACGAGTTCAGGCTCAGGCCGCTCAGGCGTATCAACTCGCCGACGCGGCGGCGCTCGCCGGCATCGGGTAAAGGCAGGATTTCGACGTTCTCGTAGAAGCCAATTTCGATGATTCTCTCGATCGCATCGGCGAAGATGCCCGGTCGCCCAAGATACGGGAACAGCATCTCCGACAACATCACGCCCGGCCTGATCTGCTCTTTCATGCTCATCACAACCGCCCGACTACGTCTGTTCCGAACGGAAATATTCGATGGTACGCTCCAGCCCGGTGGCCAGGTCGATCGTCGGCTGCCAATCGAGAACCTCGCGAGCGACACCGATGTCGGGGCGCCGCCGGACCGGATCGTCCTGCGGCAGCGGCAGACAAATCAGCCTGGACTTGGAGCCGGTCATGGCGATGACTTTTTCCGCCAGCGCACGGATCGTGAACTCCTGCTCATTGCCAATATTGATCGGACCGGTTACCGCCCGGTCGGTGTTCATCATACGGATCATGGCGGTGATCAGGTCATCGACATAGCAGAAGGACCGCGTCTGCTCGCCGTCGCCGTATACGGTGATATCCTCGCCGCGCAACGCCTGGACGATGAAATTGCTGACGACCCGGCCGTCGTTCGGATGCATGCGCGGGCCGTAGGTGTTGAAGATGCGCACGACCTTGATGCTCAGCCCCAGTTGCCGGTGGTAGTCGAAGCAGAGGGTCTCGGCACAGCGCTTGCCCTCGTCGTAGCAGGACCGCGGCCCGATGGGGTTGACATTGCCCCAGTAAGACTCGACCTGTGGATGAACGTCGGGATCGCCGTAGACCTCGGAGGTGGAAGCCTGCAGCAACGGCACCCCCAGCCGTTTCGCCAGGCCGAGCATGTTGATCAGGCCGTGGACGCAGGTCTTGACCGTCTGGATGGCGTCATGTTGATAATGCACCGGCGAGGCCGGACAGGCGAGGTTGTAGATCTCGTCGACCTCAAGGTATATCGGGAAGGTGACGTCGTGCCGCACAAGTTCGAAGCTGGGGTTGTGCAGCAGATGTCGGATATTCTCCTTGCGCCCGGTGAAGAAGTTATCCAGGCAGATTACGTCGTGCTCGTCCTCGAGCAAACGCTCGCAAAGATGCGACCCGAGAAAGCCGCCGCCGCCGGTAACAAGAATTGTCTTGCCCATAAGATGAC
>JASLZG010000004.1:0-12720 GCA_030754995.1 Lentisphaeria bacterium | reverse complement strand
GACGAAAAATATGTCTGGGTGAGAATGAATCTGAAGTGAAGGGGCAGTAATATGCACCAATTCCGACTCCCTGCATAACAACGCCGTTATGTTTTGGGATCACGACGTCCACGGCTATATTGTGCCGACAAAAATCTCCGGCCACTTTGCGTGGACGATTCACAGACGGTCATATGACATGCGCCCAGTTGTTGCAATCGCACTGACAACCATACGTTCGGCAATCCGTTCGCACGTTGTCAAGGTCCTGCTGTTCCTGCTCGCCCTCGCGGCCATCGCACTGCCGATGACCATCGTCGGCGACGGCACCGCCTACGGACAACTGCACATTACGCTGAACTACTGCCTCGGCATCGTCGGCGGACTGCTGGCGGTCGTGACCCTGTGGCTGGGTTGCATCAGCATAGGCGACGACGTCGAAGGCTACCAGATCCACCTGGTCGTCAGCAAGCCGGTGCCGCGCGCCATGTACTGGATGGGGAAGTGGTTCGGCATCGTGATCATGCAGGTGGCCTTGCTGGTGCTGGCAGCGGCGACAATCCTGGCGATCATTTACTGGCGATTCCACACAAGCAACTTCCCCGAAGCGGAAATGGAAAAGCTGCGCCATGAAGTGATGGTCGGCCGGCGGACGTACGACTACAACGAGATGCGCGGTCGCCAGTTCGTCTACACCGGCCCCGAAGACATCGAAAGACAGGTGCGCGAGGAATACCAGCAGCGCGTCGACGCAGGACGCGTCGTCAACAGCCCGGTCGTGTCGGAACGCTCTGCCCGGCAGCAAATCCGCCGAAAGCTCAAGGGCGCCATGGCCGAGCTGCAGCCAGCCGACTTCAGGGTCTGGACCTTCCGCGGACTTCCCGAGTTCAATAAGGAACAATTCGTCCAGCTCCGCTACCGCGTCTACGTCGACTCCGCCAAATCCAAGGACCAGCGCGAAACAACCGGCGTCTGGGCGTTGCGCAATCCAGGCGACGACAAGGCGGTTCCCGCACCGATGAAACTGATGGGCGGGGTTTACCACGAGTTGCAGATTCCCGCCAGGTTCATTTCGCCGGACGGCGAACTGACCATCCAATACCAGAACTTCGACCCGGAGCGAGTCTCGGTGATTTTCCAGCTCGTCGATGGGCCGCAACTGCTGGTGCCCGCCTCCAGTTTCATCAACAACTATCTGCGCGTCGTGGTGCTGCTGATCCTGCAGGTCATGTTTGTTGCGGTCATCGGCTGCACTGCAGGTGCCGGGCTTTCCATACCCGTGGCGATTTTTCTGTCCGCCTCATATCTCGTTCTTGGCGCTGCCGTGACCGCCATGAAACCGATCAACCCCGAAGACCTCGTCATCCCGAGCAAAGTGCTGTTGCGGGGCGCTTATTACGTGCGGGAGGCGGCCGATCTGCTGATCATCTCGATCAATGAGTTCAACGAAGTCGGCAAACTCGCCAAGGGCGAGCTGGTCGAGTTCAGCCAGATGACCGCGATCGCCTTGAAACTATTTCTTTTACGCGGCATCCCGATCGCCGCGCTGGGGATATGGGCATTGCACATCAAGGAACTTGGACTGGTGACCAAACGATGAATTCCCTGAAAAAACGACATGTTTTCGGAATCTTCATCGGCATGATCCTGTGCCTGGCGGCCCTCCATTTCCTGCAGGATCGGATGGAAAAGATCAGCAGGGTCGCCAACCTCACGACCGACGAGTTGACGGTCGATGCGCCGCCGCTCGTCGCCTTTGTCCAGGTGGCCGGCGGCGCCTTCCGCGGCGTCGTGGCGGACCTGCTGTTCCTGCGCGCCCAGAAGATGCAGGAGGCCGAGAACTATTTCGAGCTGGTGCAATTGAGCTCCTGGGTCGTCAAGCTGCAGCCGCGCTTCACCGGTGCCACGGCGTTTCTCGCCTGGAACATGGCCTACAACATTTCTGTGACCCAGCAGGAGTACGCCGATCGCTGGCGCTGGGTGCAGCGCGGCATCGAACTGATCCGCGACGAGGCACTCTTCTACAACCCCGATGACCCGCTGCTGTACCGGGAGCTCGGCTGGTTTTATCAGCACAAGCTCGGCCAGAACCTTGACGACGCGAACCGCTACTACAAGTACCAGATGGCGAACGACTTTATCACCATCCTCGGCAATGACCGGCACTATGACTGGGAAGCGCTCGGTGCGGCACCGTTCGATGAAGTCGGCCTGCACGCGGCGCTCGGCGAGATCGCCGTCGACAGCGTCACGACGCTCATCGACAGTCACGGGCTGTCCATGGGCCAGGTCATTGCCACCTACACCGACACCGGCCAGCTGCCTGTGCGCCTCGGCCAGGCGCCGGAAGAAGCCGCCGTCACCGTGGTCCTCACCCGGGCGCTCGACTCCTTGCCCGACGGGCCGAAAGCCCTGCTGGGCGCGGTCCGCGGCGCCGCGGCGGAACGTTTCAACGGAATCCTCGCATCCTTCAAGCTGAACCATCCGCAGCTCGAGCTCGAGTTCCGCAGACAGAAACAACTGCCGGAAGACATCGCGCTGGCCCTCGAAGGGCTTGACTGGCATGACAAGGTCCGGAGCCACCTGCAGCGGCGCTGGCTGCAGGAGGAGCTCAATCTCGACCCCGAATACATCGCCATGCTCATCAGCGAATACGGCTACCTCGATTTCCGCCTGCCGGAAGCGCATGCCGTCTACTGGGCGCGCAAAGGCCTGGAACACGCCGAGGACAATGCCAGCATCGACTGCGAACGGATGATCTTCCAGAGCCTCAACGATGCGTATTTCAACGGCTTCCTGCTGCACCTCAGCCCGGACCCCAAGAAGTGGTGGGTCTACTACACCACCAACAACACCGCACTGGTCGACAGCGCCCGCAACGCCTACCTCGACGCCGCCGAGAATCATCCCGACAACCGCTCCGTCAAGTCCGGGTTCGAGAACTTCATGGTCGACGCGATTGTCACGCTCTATGTCCGCGGCCAGCGCGAAAAGGCCGCCGAGTTCCTGCTGTGGATGCGCGGCAGCGAATGGTACGCAACAAGCCCGCGCTACCACCAGACACTTGAACAGTTCGCCTTCACCGAACTGCAGGGCGACGTCGATGAAGCCACCCAGGACCAGGCCGAGACGATCGTTCAGAGTTTCCTGACCCGCTCCTTTACCTCGCTGGCGCTCGGGCAGCAAAACGAGGCTGCCGGTTTCGCGGCGCACGCCGGGCGGGTCTACGAAACCTATATGCAGATCATCAAGAAAGACCGCGACAACAAGCGTCGAGGCCTGCGCCCGTTCGATTATTACCGTACCCGGGTGCTGAGCTTCCTGCTCGACACCGGCAGCATGGAACCGGAGCTGCAGGCGTGGCTGCGTTTCGAACTGAAGCGCTGGGCCGCCGAGGACCCTGCATTCAAGGCCTACCTCAGCGGCCTCCAGCTGTCTGAAGACCTGGTGAGTGACCAGGAACTGGCCGATCTGCATGAAGCCCCGACGCAGGTCTGCACAAAGTGCGGCCGCGCAATGCCGCTCACCAGGTTCGAGCGCCTGGAAGGGCGCGCCGGACGCGCCCGCTCATGCCGAATCTGTGAGAGTCACTAGTGGCGGAGCGCCAGCTTTGAAAACAGCGGTTCACGCCGCCGCGACGCTCCTGCCGCGAACACCAAAACGGACGCCTGGTTACGCCAGACCTGGGATGCGCTTCAGGCAGAAGTCAAAGCAGGCAACATGTCGGCCGAGGACGCCAGAGCCAAGATGATTGCCATTAAGAAAGATATTTATGAAAAGCAAAAAAAGTGATGCCGCATAAGGAGAGGGATACCGGACGCAGAAGCAGCGTGATTATATTCCGCGGCATACCGGGTGCCGCGATACCGCGGAATGGAATCCAGCCGGTCTTGACTTTATTTTGCGGCTGAAGGCTTCGGGGGCTGCTTCCTCGCCTTGAAGAACTTCGCGACCTTTTTCGCATCCCAGCAGTTGAGAATGTCTTCGGCCGCCAGCCAGCCCTTGCGGCAGAAACCGATACCGAGCTCGATGAAGTCGAAGTTGCTCAGCCTGTGGGCGTCCGGATTGATGCTGCACACCACGCCCTTGTCACGGGCCTTGTGCCAGAACGTCCAGTCCATGTCGAGCCGCAGCGGGTTGCAGTTGAACTCGATGGCGACGTTGTTGGCGGCGGCCGCGTCGATCACCGCATGCAGGTCGATGGCATAGGCGTCGCGCTGCAGCAGGACCCGGCCGGTCGGGTGCGCCAGCATACAGGCGCTGGGGTGTTCGAGCGCCTTGATGACGCGCTTCGTCATGTCTTCGCGGCTCTGGGTGAAGGCGCTGTGGACCGACACTATCACGAAGTCGAGCTGCGCGAGAATCTCGTCCTCATAGTCGAGTTCGCCGTCGACGCGGATATCACACTCGACGCCGGCGAACAGCGTGAACCCCTTCGGCAGCGATTTTCGCGCCGCCTCGATCTGGCCGAGCTGGTCGAGCAACCGCTCCTCGTCGAGACCATTGGCCTGGAAAGAGGACTTGCTGTGGTCGGTGATGCCCAGGTAGCGGTGCCCGAGTCCGTGGGCATGCGCTACGAGATTCTCGATACTCTCACTGCCGTCGGAGGCGTGGGTGTGGCAATGCAGCATGCCGCGGTAGTCGTCCTCGGTCACCAGCGGCGGGCATTCTGCGGACTCCGCAAATTCGATCTCGCCGAGATTCTCGCGCAGCTCGGGCGGGATGTAATGCAGCCCCAACGCCTCGTACAGTGAGGCTTCGTCGGTGCACGGAATGAGTGTCTCCTCGTCACCGTCCGTCCTGAACAGGCCCCATTCACTGACTTTCATGCCCATCTTGAGGGCGCGTGAGCGCATCGCCACGTTGTGTTCCTTGCCGCCGGTGAAATGATGCAGCGCAAACGGATACATGGCGTCGTCGACCAGCCGCAGGTCGACCTGCATGCCGCCTTTCACCACGATCGAGGACTTCGTCTGGCCGTGTTCCTGCACAATGTCAACCTGCGGCAGGCCGACGAAGTGCGCCATCACCGTTTCGGGGTCGTCGGTCGAGGCGATGAGGTCGGCGTCCTTGGTGTGGGTCTTGTAGCGGCGCAGCGACCCGGCAATCTCGAGGCGCTTGACTTGCCGCAGTGCGCGGAGCTCTTCGGCAACCGCTTCGGCAGCGGCGCGGGCGTCTGGGAAGAGGAAGAACGCGGCATTGGTGCGCATGCGTTCGATCGAATCGATAATCTTCCCGGCCGTCTTGGCGCCCATGCCGGACATCGCCGCGATACGCCCGTCCTCGCAGGCCGCCACGAGCTCGTCGATCGATGTGATCTCGAGCTCCTTGTAGAACCGCTGGACTTTCTTCGGCCCGACATTGGGAACCTTCATGACCTCGAGCAGCGATTCGGGAAACTCGGCGCGCAGCGCCTCGAGATAGTCGAGCTTGCCGGTGGTGGCGAATTCCGTAAGCTTCTCGACCAGCGCCTTGCCGAAGCCCTTGACCTTGCCGATGTCGCCGGAGAGGATCAGTTCCTCGACATCACCTTCGAGCATCTGCAAGGTGCGGGCGCCGTTGGCATAGGCACGGATCTTGAAACTGTTTTCGCCCTTGATCTCAAGCCACATGGCGATCTCTTCGAGCAGGTCAATGACATCTTTGCGCGCAAGCGGCATGTCCTAACGCTCCCAGATTTGTTCGACGGCGGCGCGGCGCACCCAGCCTTCCGCTTCGTCGATACGGATGCGTACCCACTCGGTACGTTGCTCGGCGATGGTTATGTAGGTGCCGGTGTCGAGGGTGCTCTCGGCCGTCGTCGAATTCATCCGCGGCTGCCGGTGCAGCGGCGTATTGTGCATCACGATGACGCCGGCACCGTTCGCCGTGCGATAGGTACTCTGAATCTGGGCCATGTGAGCCCATAAGGCAACCAGGCAAAGGACGGCAAAAACAATCGCCACAACCCGGAAACCGCCGTGGCGCCAGCGATTGACACCGAACGCCAGCCAGCACAGGCACCAGACCACCCCGGCGGCAAGCAGCCACTCGTCCGGCCGCAGCTTGTCGCGCAGATTGACGACCAGCGACAGCGGGTCGTCACTGGTACCGATCTTGGGCAGGTTGACCTGCTGCCGCACGAAATTGAGATTCTCGACGATGTCGCTGTCGCGCGGCGCCAGGCGGCGGGCGCGTTCGTAAAGAACAATGGCCTGTCCGTACTCGCCTTTGCGGAAGGCGCAATTGCCCAGGTTGTACAGCAGCGCCGCATTGCCGGCCTGCGCCTGTTGCAGGTCACGGTAGATCGATTCGGCATCGGCGACACGGTCCTGCTCATAGGCCCGGGTCGCCTCGGCAAAGGTGCCGGTTGCCTCACTGCCGCCGGCGGTAATCACCAGCAGCGGCAAAAGCAGGATCGCTGCCAGCTTGCGAACGCGCTGCAGCAACGCCCCCGGATCGATCTCGGCATCGCTGCCCGGCATGAACCCGCCGACTTCGGCGCACTCGATCATCATGGCGAGCTCGGGATCGTTCAGTTTGCCTTTGAGCTCGGTGATCGTCGTGCCCGGCGGCAGGTCGAGCATGGCCAGGAGGTACGGCACCAACTCGGTACGGATGACTTCAGGCAGGTCGCTCGCTGACGCTTTCGCGACTTTCCGGAAAACCTGGCCGCGTCGTTTCTGCGCCTCGCGCCGGCGACGGAAGGTCGTGCTGCCGGCGAGTTTCTCGCGCTGTGCCGCCAGCAGCAGGACCAGCAGATAAACCAGCGGCGCCGCGACCGCCATGACCGTGACCGGCGCCTGGACGTTACGCCACAGGGGCAGTTGCACGTGGCCCCCGGGCTGCTGCTTGATGTGCAGGATGTCGGTGGCCTTGTGCTTGTCCTCGAGAGCGGCGGCCGGCGTCCCACGGTCATGGTCGTCGACCAGCGGGCTGCCGCCGTTGCCCGAATAGGCGCCCGGCTTGATCGTCAACTGCGGCTGCAGGCTGGCACTGACCCATTTGCCACTCGTCGTATTGAACGTCGCGAACTTCAGTTCGGGCAGCCGGGCATTGGCATTGACCGGGACGAGCACCCACTGAATGACCCCGCTCGACCGGTGGCCATGGCGCCGGGGCTGAGACACAATCTCCGGCGGGTAGACCTTGAAACCGGCGAGCTTGTCATCGAGTCGTGGCGCCACCAGGCCCTCGATATTGCCAAGCCCGGCAACCCGCAGGCGCAGGGTGACATCGTCACCGACGGTGACCGCCTCCGGAGTTACCTCGGCGGCAACCGCCCAGTCGCCAATGAGGCCGATATCCCGGCCGGCGTCGCCAGTATCCGGCGGCAGCGCCAAGACCTTGACCGGCGGCACCTCGGCCGAGATGCCATACCACTGGCGCTGGCGGGCGAACCAATCGCTGTTGCTTTCGAGGATCGGGATCTTGTGGCTGACCTCGCCGCCCATGACCCCGGTCTGCAGGGCCGCGACCGTGGTGCTGTACCTGATTCGATGGTAGCGATGCCCGGGCAGGTTCGGGTCCTCGGGAATCAGCACCGTGTCGGCAATCGCCTTTATCTTGGTTTTCTGGCCGTTGTTGTCTGTAAATTCGCGCTGCACTGCATTGTCGATGCTTAACGTCGGGTACAAATGCCGCGTCGTCTCAAACACCCGGGTGTCGAGATTTATTTTCTGGTAAATGAGCAGCGTGATTTCCAGGGCAACGTCCTGGCCGAGGTAGACCGCCGGGGACGGCTTGAGATCGCCGTTGTACGTGACCTTCATCTGGATCATCGAATCCCTGTCCGGCACCTGGTGCTGTCGCTTTCGCACATCGATGACGCGCGGCTTGGTCTTCACCGTGCCACTCGGGTCCGTGACGGTTATCGACGGCATCGTGATCTTGCCGGGACGGGTGGCGATGAAGGTAAGCACCGCCGTGATCGCGACCGTTCTCCGGCCGTTGATGATCGTCATCGAGTTCTGCTCGTGATGCGGTTTGCCGTTGTTAAGCCAGCGAACTCCCGGGATGTTCGGCACCTTGCGAACCTGGATACGCCCGGCATCCGAGGAGAGCTTCAATTGCACCTGCTCTCCCACAAAAACCGTACCCTCGCCGGAAACCGTAACCTTGGCGACGGCGGCAGCGGCGACCAGCAGGAGCAGACAGCTCAGCCGAATGTGTGTTGTTCGAGCCATAAACAGAGTTACCAATCGCGGGCTACAGGCGCGTGCCTGCTTTGTTGCTTCTCGACTTCTTTCAAATGCTGTTTCAAATCCTGTTCCTGCTCGAGCATCTGCTCGAGAATCCGCAGAGCCTGGCTCTTGTCGACGTCCTGCTCATCCCCGGACGGCGGCTGTTCGCTCTCCGACTCGGCGCCCTTCTGCGGATCCTCGACGTCGGCGACACTGTCGCCTTCTTCATCACCCTCGTCGTCGTCTTCGCTTTGCTCGGCGCCTTGCGCGGTTTCCTGCTCACCGTCCTTCGGCTCTTCGTCGGACGGGTCCTCGACGCCGAGTTTCCGGACCGCGTCCTCGAGCATCTCCTCGGCCTTGTTGCCGGCCTGCAAACGCTCCTCGTCGCCGGTGTCCTCGTCGCCGGCCCGTTCCTGCTCCTCCTGCGCCTTGTCTAATTGCTCAGCGATCTCATCCAGCATGTCGGCCGCCTGCTCCTGCCCCATCCCGCGGGCGGCGTCCGCCAGCTCCTGGACGGCTTCCTGGGCCTCCTGCGTCTTCTCCTGTGCCTGCTGCTGCTTTTGTTGCTGCTGCGGGTCGCCGGATTGCGCCGCCTCGTTGGCCTCCTGCTGCTGCTCCATTGCTTCCTCGGCCTTCTCCTGGGCGTCCTCCTGCAGTTTCTTCAGGGCTTCCTGCATTTCCTTGATCTGCTCGATCAGCTGGCGTTGCAGCAAAGCCAGTTCCTGGTTCTCGCCAATGCCCTTGGCGGTCGGCTGCGCCCGCATGGATTCGCGGTAGAAATCCTCCGCCTCCTGCAACTGTTCGAGAGCTTCATCCGGGTCGCGCATCATCGCTTCGGTGGACTGGTCATGTTTGAGGACGCCGAGGTTTTGACTGGCCAGGGCCCGCAGCTCCGGGTCGTCGGTGAAGTCGAGAGCCTTGTTGTAATGCGACTCGGCGAGCCCGGCTCGTTCCAACTGCTGATAGTTGACGCCGATATTGTAGTTGTAGTAGGCCCTCTCGCGATCGGTCTTCGCCGCGTCCAGGTCTGCCAGCAGGTCGTCGATAACCTGCTCGAGTTGTTGTTGATATTCGCTGACGGGCTCCCCGGCCGGCAGCGGCGCGGCGGCGGCGGCGGCGGCCGGGGGCAGCGGCGGCAGTGCGGGTGGGGCGGGGTTCGTCTGCGCAGTTGTCGCGATCGCCGCCAGCAGCAGCAAAACCGTCGCCGTGGAACGGGCCCGGATAAGTGCCGGTGCGGGGCGGCGGGCATTGCGCCTTTCGCCGACGCTCATGCGTACAAGCAAACACACAAGGCCAAGCAGCAGCGGAATTTGATAGCGCTGAATCGGTCGACTCATCGTGGCATCCTCGTTCTTTTCGGGTACCAGCCCGCGCACCCGCCGCAACACCGCCTCCAGGCCGTCATAGATGACCGTGGAATGCACGTAAATACCGCCGGTGGCGGCGCTCAGGCGGCGCAGGCCTTCCTGGTTCAATTTAGTCCGTACCCGGTTGCCTTTCTCGTCGGTGACGAAGCTGTTGTCCGCGAGTTGAATGAAGGAACCGAGGTCGGGGTTGCCGATGCCGACGACAAATATCGGGATTTTCTTCTCGCGGAACGCCTCGAGTGCCTGTCCGGAATTGCCCTGCAGCTCGTCGCCGTCGGTGATCATGATGATCGCCCGGTGGTCACCTTCGGCCGCCTCGAAGGCATCGAGCGCTTCGCTCAGCGCCAGTTCGATATTGGTACCGCCAACCGGTATGGAGTCGGTGCCGACGTCGTCCAGAAAAGACAGGAAGCCGTCGATATTCTGTGTCAGCGGGCATTCGAGAAAGGCGGAACCGGCGAAAGCGATCAGCCCGTAGCGGCTGCCCGCGGTGCCAATTGCGAGCTGGCGCACAAACTGTTTTGCATGCTGCAGGCGTGACGGCGCGATGTCCTTTGCCAGCATGCTGCGGGAGGTGTCGAGCACGACCAGCAGGTCGCGGCTGTGTACCGGCCGCGGCACCAGCTCACTGCCCCAGTAGGGACCCGCGGCAGCAACCAGTACGAAGAAAACGGTAACCAGCATGAGTGCGTCGCGCAACCGCCGGCGCGCGACCGACTGGTTCGAAGTGAGGCTTTTCGCCAGCTCACTCTCGCCGATAAAGACCGCCAGACGCCGGCGGCGCCGGCGATGACCGAACCACATCAGCAACACGCATACCGGCAGGATCCAGAACATGTGCAGGAAGATGTTGGGGTTCGCGAAGTTCATGGCACTTTCAGGCTGATCGTGTTTTCGAACGCCAACGCCAGCAGGATGACGATCAGGCCGGCATACAGCCAGCCGTCGTAGAGGTCGTTGTAATCGATGAATTTCGGCTGCTCGAACTCGACCGTTTCGAGGGCATCGATCTGTTTCATTACGTCCTGCAGGCCGCTGCTGTCTTCGGCCCGGAAATAGCGGCCGCCGGTCGACTTCGCCATGCGCTCGAGCAGCGCCGCATCGAAGCTCGCCGGCTGCGACTGCCAGCGGTTGAAAGAACCGCGCGCGTAGGCCAGCTCACTGCCGACGCCAACGGTGTACAGAGTAATGTCAAACATCGCAGCGATCGAGGCGGCCTGCTCCGGCGTCACCTGGGCCTCGACGTTGTTGGCGCCGTCGGTGAACAGCACCATGACACGGCGCTTGGCATCCGACTCCTTGAGCCGCGCCGTCGAGTTGCCCACCGGCTCGGCAATTCCGGTCTGCCGGTCGTGCAGCATCCCGGCATGCAGCCGGCCCAGGTGGCCGGTGAGGAAATCGTGATCCAGGGTCGGCGGGCAGACCGTGTAGGCGTGGCTGCCGAACGCCACCAGCCCGATACGGTCGTGCGGCCGGCGCTCAATGAAAGTATGCACCTCTTCCTTGGCAACCTCGATGCGCGGCCGCGCCTCGGCCGAATCCAGGTAGGCGCCGATCCGCTGCTGGTCGCGGCGCGTCATGTTTCCCTGGTTCTTGACCAGGCGCCTGGGCACATCGTGGGTCTCCATGCTCCCCGACACGTCGATGGCCAGCATGATGTCGATGCCCTGGGTGCGGGTAATCGTCTCCTCAACGCCGAACTGCGGCCGCATCAAAGCCACGATGATCAGTATCGCAGCGACAACTTCGAGGTACAGCGGCAGGCGCAGGGGGGCCATCAGCTTGCTGACCCGGCGTACCGCTGCCTTGTAGGTCTGCAGGGTCGAGACGGTGAGCGTCGGCCGCTTGCGGGTCAGCCCGACCAGCAGCACCAGCAGCACGATCGGCAGCACCAGCAGAAACCAGGGGCTGGAAATGTGCAGGCCGGAAGTCGATTGCAGCCAGTCGATCATGCCTCGGCTTCCGCAGGTTGTGCGGGCGCCGCCTCAGCGGGCGCACGCATCAGTGATTCAGACGTGTCGATGACAAATTGACGGGCGCTCTTCAAGGCATTCATGATCTGCTGCTGGTCGGCCGCGGCCCTGGCGAACTTGACCATGTCCGCCGCGTTCAGGAAATCCATCAGCAACAGGCGGTGCTCAGCCGAGAGCTTGTCGCTGCGATTGAGCGCCTGCAAAAACTCCGGCGTCGTCTGCTCGGTTGCGGGCAACTCAAAGGCCGACTCGATGTAGGTCCGCACGATGTCGGTCAATTCGACAAAGAAGTTCTCGGCATCGATGCCCTGCTCGATCCGCTCCGCCAGTCGCTCCATCGCCTTTTCCGCTACGGCCCAGGGTTTCGGCGGCGGCGCCAGGATCTCCGGCCGGCGCCTCAGCAGCCGCACGATCGCCACGACAATCACCAACAGGATGAGCACAACCCCGGCGATCACCGCGACCCATACCCAGGGGTTTCGCGCTTCCTTGAGAAAGGCATCCGGGAGTTCGTCGCCGGTCGTCAGCCGGGCGTCCTCGTCGCCTTTATCGAGGCGCGGCACGATGGTCAGTTGCGGTACGGCGGCGGTGACGACGGTGTCGGTATTGCCGCGCTTCGGAGTTACCTCGATCTCAGCCTGCAGGTCGGTGAACGGCCCGAAATCGTAAGCCTGCAGCTGCAGCCGTACGGTCCATTGCCAGGTGCCGAAGCCCATCCGCGTCATCGCCTGTGCCTCGCTGTCGAGCAGTTGCAGTCCTTCCGGCAGCTCGATCGTGTTGTGACCTGTCGGTTGGCGATGCCACGGCAGCTCGACCGTGACATCGACGTGGATCTCGTCACCGATGTGCAGCTCCCCGGGCGCTGCGGTGGTGGCGACGACGACGGCATCGGCGTCGCCACTGCGGGCCCGCCAGTAGGTGCCGCCGAGGACCAGCAACAGCAGCAGCACGGCGGTGGTGACAATTATGATGGTAATCTTGACTCGTTTCATCTCATCGACGTTTTTCGCGCTCCTTGAAAAACTGCATCAGCGGCCGGATGTAATCCTCGCCGTTGACGATATCGATCATGTCGACACCGGCGCGGCGGCAGATTTCCCGGTTGCTGTCGTGCAGTTCGCGACTTGATTCCTCGTAGCCCAGCCTGGCCTTCGCGCCGCCGCCGGGAAAGATTATCGCCTCGCCGGTTTCGGCGTCCTCGAGATTGATCAAACCGATCGACGGAATCGCGCGTTCCAT
>JASLZG010000049.1 GCA_030754995.1 Lentisphaeria bacterium | reverse complement strand
CCGGCGGCAACTGCCCCGTCAATGGGAGAGGCAGCATCACCGGGCAAACCAACTGTCGGCAGGAAGTGCCACTGTCCGGGCTCGGGTTCGTCGTCAACGAGTATCCGCAGGAGCATTCCCGACAGCGTGAAAGTACCCATGCCGCATGGTGACAGCGCCGGTCAACGACGGCCGGGGCTCAAGGTACGGGTGCAGTCGCTCGAATAACCTCATGACACGGCGGATGGAGAAATCATGCCCCTGTCAGGCGGAAATCACGGAGCCTCTCAGCCGTCATCTCACGGCTTGTCGGCGTCGGCCGCACCATTGCAGCGGACATGATCGCGGCCGAGGAAATAGTTGGCCCACGAGGAGGTGCCCGTGAGCCCGTGGTCGGTAGTGACGAGGTCGCGGCGCAGGAAGGCATCGAGGCCGCCTGTCTGCTTGGCGCGATGGTAGGCGCGGTACCAGAGGCACGGCATCTCGGCGGCTTCACACAGCGGCCCGCGTGAGCCGCCGCAGGGGCCGTTGCGCTGGTCCTTGCGGCAGTTGGCACCCGGACAGAGGAACTGGCATTCGGCAAGGGCGCAATCGCCGCAGTCCAGGCAACCGAAGAGCAGGCCCTTGAAGGCGCGTTCCGGCTTCTTGATCATTGCGCCTATTGTCGGGTGTGAATTTTCGACGCGGTGGAAGAACCGCCGTACCGGACGGTGCAGGAGGCCGTCCTCTTCGAACACCATGTCGTGCATCAGGCGGCTGAACGCGGGGCGGCCGACGCCCTTCGGAGTCGCGGCGTCGCGGGCGGCGAGCATCTCGTCGCTGGCGCATTGCGGGTTGGCGAGTCCGGTGCTTTCGTCCTCGGCGAAAAGGTAGAAGTCCGGTGTCATCGGGTAGACCAGGTCGCGGGCGAAGGAGTGCCAGTCATCCGCCCCGAAGGTGTCGGCGATAGTGAGGATCTGGTCGAGATCCTCGGCCTTGTTGATACCGCCGAAGTAGGCGCCACGATAGCCGAGCCCCTTCATGCAGGCGTACTGCTTGGCGGCGAACTCGAGGAAGAATGCCTTGCCCTTGTCCGGTCCCGCGGCATTGTCTGTGCAGAGCTTGAGCAGGCGATCGGAGACCTGGCAGCCGGGGAAGCGTTGCTTGTGAAACGCGTTGGCAATCATCTTGCTCAGCACAAAGATGTTGCCGAAGACCGGAACCTTGAGATCGTGCCTCTCGAGGTAGGCCATCAGCTCGTGGCTCTTGCGCATGTCGTAGCCGAGCTGCGGGATGACGAAGTGGGCGCCGTGGTTGAGTTTCAACTCGAGCTTCAGATACTGGCAGACAAGCTCCGCCTCGTTGGTCTTGAAGGGGGAGGCGGCGCAGCCGAGGAAGAAGTCCGTTGTGCCGAGTGTTTTCGTGACCCCCTTCTTGCGGGCCGGCACTTCCATGCCGGCGTTCATCGTCGAGAGCAGGTTGACGAGGGTTGTCGAATCGAGGTCGAAGACCGGGGCGGCGGTGCCCTGGAACCCGGCTATGGGGTAGTCGCCGGTGAGGCACAGGATGTTGCCCAGGCCGTCGGCGTCGTATTGCCAGGCGGCGGCTTCGAGCGCGTTGCGGTTGCGGTCCTTGCAGGTGAGATGGACGGCGACATTGGTCCCGCGCGCGTGAATCTGCCGGGCCAGACGGCCCGGTGCCATCATCGGCGTGCCGCCGGCATTGTCGGTGATGCTTATCCAGTCGGTGCCGTCGTGTTCGGCCAGCGCCTCGCCGAGGGCGGTGATTTTCTGGCTGTCCGGTTGTTCGGTCGAGCCGCGCGTAGTGACGAGCTCGACACCGACCATGAACGGCCGGTGCCCGGTGTTCTCGACGATGTTTCGTAGTTTTTCCATTGGTCCGAGGTTTCGCGGTTTCGGGTTTTGGTAGAGGACGCGGTTTCAGAGTTTCGGGGGCAGAGTGTTCGGGATCACCGTTGCCGTGGTCGCCGATTTTTCCGACGAACCCGGAGATGTGTCGGTTTGTCCGGACACGACGCTTGCGGCCCACCTCGAAACACCCCGTGACACCGGAAGAGTGCATCCGACTTCGGATGGTTTTCGGTTGCATGATTGGGAGACCGTGCACAGCATTCGGACACCTGTTCGGCAATAAGTCATTTCAGTTCCGCCTGTTTCGTAATATATCCACCTTACTGGCACTGGAAATGCGCAGAATGAGTTTCCCTGCCCTCCCCTTCCACATTGTTCCGTCACCCGATCGTCGAATTCAGGATGACAATCCCCGCTGCAAACTATAAGTTGACTTCAGAACCAGGGGAACCGTTCGCGGGCTGTTGCTTTGTGTCCGCCGGCCGGCCGTTCTCCCGTCCCCGGCCGGGTCGGGCGGCGGCGGGAGAACAAGGTGGTGCCGCCGAGAAAAGGGCTGCGGCGTGTCGACCGGATGCTGCCGGCCTTCCACTTCCCGCAAGGTCAGGGCGGGCGATATTCGTAATGGAAAACCTCGAACCTCCGGAGCCGCACTCATGACAACGGACACCACAAATACTGAATCCTATGACGTCGTTACAGCGGGCGGCGGCCCGGCGGGTGCGACCGTGGCGACGTTTCTGCAACGCCAGGGGTATCGCTGCCTGGTCCTGGAAAGCACGACGTTTCCACGGTACCACATCGGGGAATCGCTGATTCCCAACACGTTCGGGACCCTGGATCGGCTGGGGCTTTTGCCGAATCTGCGGGAATCGAGTTTTCCGGAAAAGCACAGTGTCAGGTTTGTTTCCCCGTCCGGCGAGGAATCGGATCCGTTCTACTTCTCGGAGATCATGCCGGACGAAGAGGCACGGACCTGGCAAGTGAAACGGTCGGAGTTCGACCAGTTATGTGTTGACAACGCCAGGGCCAGCGGCGTCGAGGTGCGCATGGCAACCACCGTGGAGGAGGTGCTTTTCGAGGGCGACCGGTGTGTCGGTGTGCGCGCCCAGCCGCGGGATGAGGCGCCGTATGAGATTCGCTCAAAGGTCGTCGTCGATGCCTCGGGGGCGCGGACGGTTATCGGTTCACAACTCGGCCTGAAGCAGCCGGTTCCGGGGTTGAACAAGGCGTCCATCTGGTCGTATTACCAGGGCGGCAAACGACTCACCGGCATCGACGCGGGCGAGACGACCATTTTCATGTTGCCGGATGGTGCCTGGTTCTGGTACATCCCGTTGCCGGACGACATTGTCAGCGTTGGCATTGTGGGGTCGCCGGAGTTGCTTTTTGCGGAGTCGACAGATTTTGAAGCCGTCTTTCAGCATGAAGTCGAGCGTTGTGCACCGTTGCTGGAGCGGCTGTCGGAAGCGACCCGGACCGAGGCTGTCCGCGGCATCCGGCGGCTGGCCTACCGCAATCAGCAGACCGCCGGAAACGGCTGGGTGATGGTCGGCGACGCAGCCACCTTCCTTGATCCGATTTACTCATCCGGGCTGTTTCTGGCACTCGGTTCGGCGGAGCTGGCGGCGAACTGTATTCACCAGGGGTTGTCGACGGACGACCTGTCGGCAGACAGTCTTGGTGCTTTCGCGGAGATGCTGGGCGACGGCATTGAGGTCATTCGCCGATTGATCCATGCCTTTTATGACCCGGAGTTCAGCTTCCGTAAGTTCGTTGTAAAATTCCCCGAGCACCGGGCCGCCCTGATCGACTGCCTGGTCGGCGACGTGATCGAAAAGGACATGGGCGATTTTCTTGGTGCCCTGGCGGAGATGACACCGCCGCCGCCCGCCTGGTGAGGAGGTGTGGGAAGGAAAGCGGATGGCTTCAATCGCGCCTGGCGGGGTCGTGACATGCCAATTCTCCCAATAAAAAGTCGGCCGGCGGTCGCCGGCAGCCACTACTGTGTCGATGCTGACTTTCTGGTTGATTGTCCCTGCTGGGGCGCCGGCGGCAGGCGGTAATGACCGGCCGCTGGTTCACCGACTCCGAATTCGGACATCCGCGACGACGATCATGCCGAAATCGGTGGCGCGCCGCTCTCGGCACAGTGCGGTGCTGCCGGTAACCGACCGGCATGAATCGGGACGGCCCTGGCCGACCGTCCCACGGCTTGCGACGAACCCGCGCACGGTATAGATTTGGCGGATCATTCCCACGCCAAAACGCACTGTAAACAGGAATCCGTTCCTGGCATCGTCCGTGTTTTCCGTCCCCGGCCTGGGCCAGCCGGCCTGGCCGAAAAATCATTGCTGTCGGGTGAACCCGTCGCCGGTATTATGAGACGCCCTGTAATTCTTGCCGCGATGTGCCTCGGGATTTCGGCCGTGGTCACGCAGTTGCTGATGCTGCGCGAGGCGCTTGCCGTCTTCGGCGGCAACGAGCTGATCATCGGCCTACTGCTGGGCGTGTGGTTGTTGTGGACCGGGATCGGCGCTCTCCTCGGCCAGCGGTTGGCCGGCGGCCGGGCCCCGGGGGCGTGGCTGGTGTGCCTGCTTTTCAGCATTGCCCTCATGCCCACCGCGCAACTGATTGTGCTGCGCCTGTTCAGGGGGGCGCTGGTGCCGGGCACATTGCCGAGCCTGTCGGTGATATGTGTCGGCGCGGCGCTGGTGCTGGCACCGTATTGCCTGTGCTCGGGGATGATATTCCCGCTGGCTGCAGTGCTGCTGTCGCCGCGGAAGGATGCCGGCCAGGTCGCTCACACCTACGTCTTCGACACGGTCGGCAGCATCCTCGGCGGGTTGCTGTTCAGTTTTGTGCTGGTGCGTTTTTGCACGCCGTTTCAAACCGCGGCCTTCCTGCTGTATCTCAGCCTGGCAATAGTGCTCGTGCAGACGTGGCGGCAGCACCGAATTGCCGCCGTCGCCGCCGTGCTGGTCATCGCGGCGTTCAGCGTCGGCACCATCCGCTTCAACCCGGAGGCCCGCACATTGTCGGCGCTGGTTTACGGGCAGCCGGTCCTTTACCACCGCACTTCCTTCTCCGGGCACATCATCGTCACCGGGACGGATGAACAGGTGACCATCTACGAAAACGGCATACCGACAGGCGCCACCGGTGACCCGGCTGCCGGCGAGGAGATCGTGCACTATGCCCTGGCCCAGCACACGGCGCCGAAGAAGGTCCTGCTCGTCTCCGGCGGCCTGACCGGTGCGGTGTCGGAGATTCTGAAGTATCCGGTCGAACGCGTCGATTATGTGGAACCGGACCCGGTCATGCTCGACGTCACCAGCCGGGTGATCGACCTCGAGCGCGATCCCCGCGTCCAGCTGGTGAGCGGCGATCCGCGCCGTTTCCTGCGCCACGGCGACAACCGGTACGACGCGATCCTGGTCAACCTGTCAGAGCCGCGCACGGTGCATGTGAACCGCTTTTACACGGTCGAGTATTTCAAGGAAGTCCGCCGGGCCCTGCGTGATGACGGCGTCTTCAGCTTTACGTTTCCCGGGCTGGAAAACTATGCGGGCAGGGAGACACGGCTGCTGCTCTCATCGGTCTATGCCTCGTTGACCAGTGTGTTCCCTGATGTTCTGATCGTCCCGGGCCGGCGCCAGGTGTTTGTCGCGGCCGGCCCGCAGCGGCCGCTGGACATCGGGATACCACAGCGCCTGCGCACCCTCGGTATCCCCACGGTATACGTGCGCGACGACTACTTTCGCGCCAAGACCAGGCCGGACCGGCTGTCCCAGGCACAGGAGGCGGTGTCGATGCCGGCGCCGCTGAACCGGGATTTCCAGCCGGTCACCTGCTATGTGCACCTGAAATACTGGCTGCGCCAGTCACAGTCGAACCTGGTCTTGCCGTTGACAGCGATAGCCGGCATCGCCATTCTGCTGATCACGCTGCTTTACCGGCAGCGGCGTGTGGTCACGGCCGCCGTCGCCGCGTCCGGCTTCGCGGCGATGGGGCTGAAGATGGTCTTGCTGATCATTTTCCAGAGTTATTCCGGGTATGTGTATCATCATATCAGCCTGTTGATCGCGGTGTTCATGGCCGGTGCCGCCGCCGGTGCGGCGTGCGGCCGTTGGTTGCGGACGGCGCCGGGCCCGGTGTTTCGCCGGTTGGACATCGGTCTGGCGCTGATCGCACTGGGGCTCTGCACACTGACGGCGGCGGCGCCGTCCCTGCCGGCGGCCCTGGTGACCGTTGTCATCGTGCCGCTGTTGCTGGCCCTGGCAGGAGGGGTTGTCGGGTGCCAGTTCGTACTCGCGTCCAGGCTGGTGTTCACGGGTGTCGGCAACACGGCGGCGCAGTTGTTTCTGCTCGACATGCTCGGCGCCTGTCTTGGGGCGCTCGTCATCAGCACCTACCTGATTCCGTTGGGCGGCCTGGTCACCACGTGCATCGTGCTCGGCGCGGTCAAGGGAGTCACGGCGCTGTGGCTGCTTCGGGCCGCCCCCGCGGCGCTCACCGAACCGGCAAAGGCGACGGTGCCCGAGGTGATCCCGCCGGCGGCGATGCCGGGGGGCGGCGGCGGCCGGCGGCGGCAGGTTTTTGCGACCTTCGGCGTGATCGTTGTCGTTTTTGTGGTTACCGGCATATTGCTCGGCTGGGAGCGCACCCAGCCGTGGGCCTACGCGATGTCATTTCACCCGGTTTACCAGGGGATGCTCCTGTTTCTGCTCTTTTGGGGGGTGTTCAGCGCCCTCGACCTCAAACGTCTGCCGAACCGCAACTGGGCGTCATGGCGGCTCGGGCGGCTGACCGTTTTTCAATGGTTGAATTATGTCGTCTTCGCCGTCGCGGTGTTCTTTCCGATATTCCGCTGTTATTTTAAGGTGCCGTATCTGTTCTGTCACGTGTGCCCGCGGAAATGCATTTTTGGTGTCATCCGCCCGTTCATTATTCCGGGTGTGCTGCTGATGAACATTCGCAAGCGCCACTGGTGTTATCACGGTTGCCCGATCGGTGCGGTGCTGGACTGTGAGGCACGTGTCAGCCGGCAAAGGTGGCGGTCGCTGGGATTTCTACGCGGGCTGTTTTCCCTGGCCGTGCTGGCGCTGATCGTGTACGTGTACTTCAGGGTGCGGGATGATTTTTATTCCGGGCCGATAACGGATAACTGGTACGAGGCCTTGTTCAAGAACAGCTACAGCGTGACCGCATCCGTGGTGGCGATTTCGGTGCTGGTGCTGATCCTGGGATTTCTCTGGGTGCGCGCCTTCTGCGATCTCATCTGTCCGGTCGGAACGGTTTCCGAATTCCTCTTGCGCCGGGAGCAGCACGCCCGCGCCAAGCCCGGGCCGGCATCCCCGGCGTCGGCGCCGGAGGAGCCGGGGCAGTTCAATTCGAACCTGGAAGATAGGCCAAGCCCGTGAAAGAAAGCGAGACCAGCAGGCGTCAATTCATCCGCTGCTGTGCTGTCGGTGCCGGCGGCCTGGCGTGTGGTGGTTTGGCGGTCCATCAGATGATCACCACCGGCCCGAGCACCGACCTGCGCACCGGCTTCCAGGACGACGCGCCCGAGACCCTCGATCAATGGTCGCGTGAAGCGTCGTGGTACGTGAGTACCGGCGAGCTGGTACGCTGCGAACTGTGCCCGCAACTGTGTATTCTCGGCGAGAACGACCGCGGCTACTGTCGGGCGCGGGTCGTGAAGGATCAGAAACTGCATACGCTCACCTACGGCAATCCATGCAGTATCCACGTGGACCCCATCGAGAAGAAACCACTCTTCCATTTCCTGCCGGGCTCCGAGATTTTCTCGGTCGCCACTGCCGGCTGCAACCTGCGCTGCAAGAACTGCCAGAACTGGGAGATTTCACAGGCCCGCCCGGACGACACCGAAAACATCGACCTGCTGCCGGAGCGCCTGGTCGAGACCGTCCAGGCCAGGGGGATTCCCGCCATCGCCTATACTTACTCCGAACCCATTATCTTTTATGAATACGTCCATGACGCCGCAGTGCGGGCGCGCCAGGCAGGGATCAAGAACGTCATGGTCACCGCCGGGTACATCGAGGAACGGCCCTTGCGCAAATTGTGCCAGGTGATCGACGCCGCCAATGTCGACCTGAAAGGATTCACGGACCGGTTCTACCGGCAGATCACCGGGGCGAAGCTCGAGCCGGTTTTGCGCGCCCTGCAAATCCTCCACGAGGAAGGGGTCTGGTTCGAGATCACGCGGCTGATCGTGCCGACCCTGTCCGACCAGCTCGATGATATCCGCGCCATGTGCGGCTGGATCGTCGATACGCTCAGCCCCGATGTGCCGATCCACTTTTCCAGATTCCACCCGGCCTATCAGCTCAAGACCCTGCCGTACACCCCGGACGCCGTCCTCGTCAGCGCCAAGGACATTGCCACCGAGATGGGCCTGAAATACGTCTACATCGGCAACCTGCCGACGCGACGGGGACAACACACTTTCTGCCCGTCCTGTAACCGGCGCGTGATCGAGCGGCACGGTTATCTGTTGGGACATTCGCTGCTCGGCGAGAGCGGTGACTGCACTTGTGGCGAACGTATCCCGGGGGTGTGGTTGTGAAAACCAACGGGCCGCACACGGACGACTTCGCGATGCCGACGCGCCGTATCATGGCGTTCGACATCGGCGCCGTCGTCTTGCTGGCACTGGCGGGTGCGATGACCGCCGTGCCGCCGCAACCGTCGATCGACAACCTCGAGACCGTCGCCGCCGGCCCGGCCGGGCAAGACGGGGTGGCCGATCAGGACAATAACGAACCGGGGGAGGATCCGGCCGTTCGCGCCCCGACCGCCGCCGGGCAGTTTTATCCGGCGGCGGAAGAATCGTTGCACGCGGCGATCGACGGGATGATGCTGCAGGCGCCCTCAATCGGCGTGGAGGGGGTCCGGGCCATTCTCGTGCCGCACGCCGGATACCGTTTCAGCGGCGCCGTTGCGGCCGCCAGTTTCAAGCAGGTACCCGCCGACTTCGAGCGGGTCGTCATCATCGCCGCCAACCACAACGGCGACGCCCGGTTCGACGGCGTGTCTCTGCCGGAGGCACGCTACTATGCCGTGCCAGGGGTCCGGATTCCGGTGGACGCCGCGGTTTCCGGGATGCGGGGAACCGCGCCATTCACTTCCGTCGCCGCCGCGCACACGATGCACATGCTCGAGGTCGAGCTGCCGTTCCTGCAGTACCTGAAGGGGTATCCCGACGAACCGCGGTACACCATCGTGCCGATGATCGCCGGCACCCTGGACGAGGCGCAGGCCGCCGCCTTCGACGCCGCCCTCGACTCCTTTGCGGCGGACCGCAAGACCCTCCTTTTGTTCAGCGTCGACCTGTCCCATTATTATGACGACGAGACCGCCCGCAAGCTCGACAACTTCACCCTGGACGGGCTGCTCAGTATGGACCCGGCCAAACTCGGCATGGCCCGCACTGATGGCAACCAGGTGTTGCAGGCGATGATCCGCCTGGCCCGCCGGCACGGGTGGCAGCCGACCTTTCTGGAGTACCGCAATTCCGGCGAGGTCGAGGGTGCCGACAAGAACCGTGTGGTCGGCTACGCGTCGATGGTCTTTCATCCGCCACTGTCGCTCGACGACAATCACCAGGACGCGCTTCTCAAGCTGGCCCGGCTGGCGGTCGAGACCTACGTGCGCACCGGGCGAATGATCCAGCCCACCGCCGCCATGTACAAGCAGCACCCGGTACTGCGGCTGCGCCGCGGGGTCTTTGTCACGATCAACAAGGATGGGCAGCTGCGAGGCTGTATCGGCCGTACTTTCGGCCTGCAACAGCTGGGGTCGAGCCTCATCACTTGTGCGATCCAGGGGGCGGTCGCGGACCGGCGCTTCAAGCCGGTGGCGGAAGCGGAACTGGCCCGCCTCGATTACTCGGTGTCCATCCTCAGCTTTCCCCGGCTCATACAGGTCGACTCGGCCGTCCACTACCTCGGTGCGCTGCGCCCGCACGAGGACGGTGTCGTCATGATGTACAAGGGAAAACAGTCCACCTATCTGCCCCACGTCTGGAAATCGATCCCGGAGCCGGAAGAGTTCCTGCGCCGGCTCTCCCTGAAACAAGGGGCGCCGGGCGATGCCTGGAAAAGGGATGGTGTCCGCCTCTACCGATACTCCGTAGAGGCATTCTCCGAGTCACCGGAGCACTGACGGCGCCGGTACCGGCGCACCCGTCATTCCTCATTCTTGCGGCCGCTGCGGCCGCAGCACCGTTTGTACTTGCGGCCGCTGCCGCATGGACAAGGGGCATTGCGCCCGGGGCCGGTGTCCGTGGCACCGCTGCCGGCGTCACGTTTGACAAAACGCTCGTAGTCGCAGGCCGGCAAGCCGGCACCAAGACAAGCGGCCATCGCTTCGAGGGACGGTATCGTCCGCGCGAAGAACTCACGGTATCCGGCGCACAGGTAGTTCAGGCCGCCTTCACCGTCCGCCGTCCGGCGAATGCGGTGGGCCGGGCAGCCGCCGCGACAGAGCCGCAGGAATGGACATTCCCGGCAATCCCGCGGCAACCCGTCCGATTTATCGCGTCCGAACCCCTGTTGCTGCGGTCCGTCGACCATGGCGGCGAGCGTCTGCTCGGCGATGTTTCCGAGTTGATTCTGTGGAAAGACGAAGTGATCGCAACTGTACAGGTCGCCGTTGTGCTCGAGTGCCATGGCGCGGCCGCACCGCTCGGCGTGCACGCACAAGGTCGAGGGCTGCCCCATGACCATGCCGAGCATGAGGTCGAAGTGCTGGACGAAGATACGGCCGACGTCTTCGCGCCGCCACCTCTCGAACACGCCGGCGAGAAACCGTCCGAACTGCCGGGGGCGAACGCTGCGTTCGGAGACCCGGTTCGCACCCACAACCTCGACGATCGGAATGAACTGCATGAACGACGAGCCGATGCCTTTGAGGAAGTCGTAGACGGTTTCGGGATGATTGCTGTTGTCGCACTGGACGACGGTCAGCGTATTCCACTCGACCTCGTGCCGCCGCAACGCGTCGACACCGCGCATGACCGCGGCAAAGGAGCCGCGGTTGCGGTTGTCGCGGCGAAATTTGTCATGCATCTGCTCCGGCCCGTCGATGCTGATGCCGACGAGGAATTCATGCTGGTGGAGGAAGCGGCCCCATTCATCGTCCAGCTGCGTGCCATTAGTCTGCAGCGCGTTGGTGATCTTCATTCCGGGCCGGGCATACTTTTGCTGCAGCTCGACCGCCTGGCGGAAGAAGTCCACTCCCATCAGCGTCGGCTCGCCGCCCTGCCAGGCGAAGTTCACCTCACGCGCCGTCTCGGGGTGGTTCTCGATGTACTGGCGGGTGAACCGTTCGAGCACCTCCGGGGGCATCCGGAAACGCTCCGTTTCCGGGAACAGTTTCTGTTTGCCGAGGTAGAAGCAGTAGGCGCAATCGAGGTTGCATATCGGCCCGATGGGCTTGACCATGACGTGGAACGGCAAAGCGGATGATTGGCGTGGGTCGTGCATCAGTTCGTGTGAATTGCCTTGACGGTGGCAGCCGGCGAATTGCGCCGAATGCCAAAACGGGTTTACAGTTTCTTTCCCGGGACACCGGTGATTCGCTTGCCTTGGCACGGAATCACTTTCCCGACACTTCTCGCCTCGCCGACGCCGCTGACCATCAGCACCGGCAGCGCCGATACCAGCTGGCTTGAAAAGGCCACATCACTGGAAACAGGCCCGTCCCGGCGCTTTTTACCGCCTTCCGGCGTGAATACCGTCACACGATATTGCGCCGCTTGAAGCTCATCCGCGCGAAGGAGTGCTTATACGGGGATTCGCCGATCCTGGTCACCGTCCCCGAGGAGAGCTTGAACCGGTAGTTCAAGGTGAGCGGGTCGGGCACTCGCGGCGTGATGCTGTTGGCGGGATTGCCCTTGTCCAGGTAGTTGGTGAACACGACGCCCTTCTTGACCACCGGCGTGACGATGGCCACGGCCTCGAAACTGCCGGTGACAATCTCGATGTGGTGGCGCTTCATCAGTCCGGAAAACCACATGTCGTCATCCTTGATTCCGAGATTAAAGTCCTTTTGCACCGGCACACGCTTCGACTCGATCACTACCCTGTCGCCGGACTCGATCCCCCTTTTGGCGGCGTCGTCCTGGTGGATCTCCAGGAAGTTGTCAGGCCAGCGCTGCTGGATGTACGGCCGCCGCTCGGTATCGTCAAAACCGGACTGCCAGATCTCGTTGACCCGGCCGTTGGTCACCCAGAGCTCGTCACCCCTGGGGCGCATGAACTCATAGAAATCGGCCCACAGCCGCCACGGGGATTTCAGCAGGTTGAGCTTGCCCGTCTGGGTGCTGAATGACATGATCTTCTTGTCCTGGACGCTGATGCCGGCCGGCCCGGTGAGCGGCAGGTCCTGGCGCTCGAAGTCGTGCAGCCGCTTGGTCTCGATGATCTTGTCGCCATCGAGCAGCAGCGGGCACTGGAGCCCGGTGGTGCCGTAGCTGCGCAGCAGGTCGTGCGCCTTGATGCCGCGGCGCCGGGCGACGGTTCGCAGGACATTGTAATCGGTGCTCGAGCCACGGCCGAAGCGGCAGGACTCCTCGAAGACGTCGTTGGCCTCCTGCCACTCATAGCCGTCGAATCCCATCTTGCGGGCAAGCATGGCAACAATCTGCCAGTCGGGTTTGGCTTCCCCGGGCGGATCGTAGAATTTCGAGTACAGGCGGATGCGCCGCTCGCCATTGCAGCGGGTGAAGTCCGCTTCCCCCCAGGTGGCGGCGGGCAGCACGATGTCGGCAAAGCGGCTGCCGATCGGGTCGATGAGGTAAATGTCCTGGTTAACGATGACCATGCCGCCGGAATCGACGCGGTTCTTCAATGTATCGATGATGTGCTGCCGGTCCCCGGAGCGCAACTGGTGGGCATTGCCGCGGGTGTGTTTGCCGATGGTGTCGGCAAGGGCCTGGGAGCCGCACATGGCCTGGATCCAGGTAGTGCCCACGACATAGGCGAAACGCACGTGCCCGGCTTCGACCCAGCGGTCCAGATCCAGCCGGTGGCGGCGACGGCCCGGTATCTTGTAAGGGGATTTCCAGGCCGGGTAGCTGCCGCCGCTGCGGCCGCCGCGCTGGTGGCCGCCAAGGCGCGTGATCACCCGGCCCGGCCGGCCGCCGCACCCGAGGATCACGCCGAGGGTGCCGATGGAGACGGTGTTCAGATAATTGTTGGACCAATAGTTGCCCTTCTCAAGGGCAATGGTCGTCTTCACCCGCTCGCCGCCGGGCTTGGGGCGGGCCATCATCTCGGCCGCCTGATAGATCTTTCGCGGGTCAATTCCGGCAATCCGGGCGGCAACCTCGGGATCGGATTCCTCCTGGGAGAGGATCCACCCCTTCCAGTCCTCGAACCCGTCCACCTGAAAATGGCCCCAGGTGGTACGCCATTGCCACGGCAGGTTGCGCGTGCCCTGGCCAAAGCCCGATTCCGTTTCCCAGCGGTTGGCCACCCAGCGGTCGATGAATTCCCTGTCCTCCCAGCCGTTCTCGAGGATCACCCGCTCGATGGCCATGTGTACGGCGGTGTCGGAACCGGGGTACACATCCAGGTGCAGCCCGCCGCATTGCTCGGTGTACGCTATTTTTATGGTTTTTCGGGGGTTGATCATGACGAGCTTGGCCTGGTGTGTCTTGATGCCCTGCAGGATCCACTCGTTCCACAGCACCGACTTGCTCTCGTATGGATCGGTGCCCGAGATCACGATGCAGTCGGCCAAGGCAAAATCCTCGTACGAGGCGGAGAATTTGTCGTACCCGATGTCGGTCATCCCCGGGGTGGAATCGACCATCGACGGATGGTCATGCTGCGCCACTGCCGGGGTGTTGATGCTCTTGAAGGCGAGACGGGTGAGTGCATAGGTGTTTTCGAAAAACTGATAGCTGAAGTATTTCATTGCCCACGCGTCTTCGCCGTAACGCTTGATGACGTGCTTCGAAATTTCGGCCGCCACGTCGAGAGCCAGGTCCCAGCTCACCGGGGTCAGCACGTCGTTGATCCGGATCATCGGATGCTTCAACCGGTCTTTGGTCGGTTTGTTTTCGTTGTAGACCTTTTGGGCGATGCAGCCGCCGCGAATGCTGTGACTGCCGTTGGGGTTGACGACCGAGGCATCGCCGTCAGCGACAATTGCGATGTTGTGCAGCTTGCCGTTGTGCAGCGCCTGGGTGAACTGGTTCGGGCCGAGCCAATTGCCCTGCATGGGGCCGATGGGGAAATCCCGGCCCAGGGCGTTCTGATCTTTCCTGAGCCCGCCATGGGGACCGTCCGCCGGCCAGCGATAGACCTTGTAACCACACGCCACGATGCAGTAGTCGCAACAGGTGGTGAGCACCTCGGCGTTCTTCGGCGGCACCGGCACCTTGTCGCGCGGCTGGAAAAACGGCATGGATTGATTCGTAGGCATGGCCAGTACTTCCTTTGATCAGGGGCGCAAATTGTCGCTGTGACCGTAGATGAGCCCGATGAGCCCGGTCGCATGGATGTCGTCGCCCTCCGATTCGAGCAGAACCTGGGGCAGGCTCTCGGTGGCGTGGCCGGTAATGATCATGCCGTGGCGCGTCAGGTCGAAGCAGGACTGGTGAAAGGGGCACGGTCCGATCACCTGGTCCGCGGCCTTGTAGGCCCCGTGCAGCACCCCCCCCATATGCGGGCACAGCAGGTTGAAGGCGACGACGTCCTGGTCCGGACCGATGCCGCCGCCGGCCGGCACCCCCAGCTTGACCAACATGCTGCCCGAGTTCTGGCTGTTGTCCGGGTAGTTGAACCACACTGGCTCGCCGTCCTTGAGCTCACTCAGCCGGCCGAGCCTCTTGCGCGGATACGACGCCAGCTCGGCGGCGAGCGAGATGCCCTCGAAGCCGGGGATATTGCAGAGCAGCACGGTCCCGGTTACGGCCGCGCCACTGTGCAGCAGAAAGCTCCGTCGCGTCAGGCACGCGCCGGGGCGGGGAGGGTCTGGTTGACGGGTGTTCATTGGCCCCCCCCTTCCCTGTTTGACAGATACATTTCCAGCCCGATGCGTTTGGCTTTGGCCTGGGTCAGGCCGGGGACGTCCGGCATCGCCTCGTAAAGCGGCACCTCCGGTACCGGCATCTTGATTTCGTCGCCGCTGATCTCGTCGAGAAAGATCACCAATGCCTCCTTCTCCTCGTCGGTCAGGTCCAGCGGTTTGAGGATCGGTGTCTTGGTGTTGATTCCGTGGCTGCCGTCGGTGAACTCGTTGTTGCCGCCGCCGTCGTTGTAGAAGTCGATGACCTCCTCGAGCGAGAAGAACTGTCCGGCATGCATGTACGGCGGCGTGAAGGCAAGGTAGCGCAGGGGCTGGGTACGGTGCTTGCCGATATCGTCAGGGCGCTTGGTGGTGTAGAACAGGCCGGCATCGTCTTTCCATTCCCGGTACCCCTTCTCGGGCAGGCCCTTTGCATAATTCTCCCAACGGAAGGTGATCGTGTTCAGCCCGGTCGACTCCCACTCGGGCGGCCGCGGCACCCCGAGGTTGTAATACTTCTCATCCGAGAGCAGCGGGCCGTTGTGGCACTCGATGCAGTTGGCTTTGCCCTGGAACAGCTTCAACCCTGCCACCGCCTCCTCCGACAGGGCGTCTTCGTCACCTTCGAGATAGCGGTCCAGGGGCGTGTCTCGTTGCGACAGCATGGCCCGTTCAAAAGTCGCGATGGCCTGCCACGCATCCCCGAGCACCGGCCGCTCAGTGCCAAAGATCTCCTTGAATTTCCGGATGTAATGCGGCGTCTGGCGCAGGCGGCTCTGCATCACGTCCCGTTCGCCATTGCCGGCCACCGCCCCGCGGTTGGCCGTCGGCGCCTGGGTTTCGAGGCTCTTCGAACTGCCCTGCCAGAACAGCTTGCCGAGATAGCCGCTGTTCACGGCGGTGTGGGAGTTGCGCCAATGGACCGCACCGGGATAGCCGCGGGAGATCGGCTGGTTGGAGCCCCATCCCTTTTTCGGGTCGTGACAGTCGCCGCAGCTCAGACTCGCGTCACCGGTGAGCCGGGTGTCGAAGAACAGGAGCTTCCCGAGCTCCGCCTTCTCCTGGGTTATCGGGTTGTCTGGCGGCACCGGAACCGGCGGCAGCGACGCCAGCGGCGGATCGACGTCAGGATCGCCGGCGGCCGGAACCCGGCCCGCAACGACGACCAGCAGCAGGGCGCAGCGCAACAGAACAAACAGCCGCATTGATTGGGCCCCGTACAGTTCGACTTTCATGACGCTCTCCGTCAATTGTGCACCTTTACCCAGTTCTCGATCTTCTCGTATTTTTCGGGTATCTCCACCGGCTCAACCGTCACCGGCTCAAGGCTCGAAAGGCTCTCGAGGAAACTGACCAGGTCCTTCTTCTCGTCGGCGGCCAGCCCCAGGGGCGACAGTTCGCGGGCCAGCGGGTCGTCATGGCCGCCGCCGCCGTCATAGAACTCCACCACTGCATCCAGCGTTGCGATCACACCGTTGTGCATATAGGGGGCGGTGTACTTGAGCTCGCGCAAGCTCGGGGTGATGAACTTGCCAACGTCGCGATAGTTCTTGCTCACCAGGAAATAGCCGACATCGCGGCGCCAGATGTCGGCCTGCGGCACGCCGTGATTCGAGAGCACGGCACGAAAGCCGATATGTCGCAGGGGTTCCATGAAGACGGCAAGGTTCTCGGGAACCCCGGTGTTGTGCGGTTGACCATCCGAAAAATAGGGCCCGTTGTGACAGCGAATGCAGCCGGCTTTGCCCTCGAACAGCGTCCGTCCGCGCGCCGCGGCGGCGGTGACTCTGCCGGTGTCGAACGGTGCGTCTCTGGAGACCAGGGTCTCGAGGAACGCCACCAGCGCCTCGCGGCCCCGGCCCGAGCTGCACTCGCCGTTGAAGTTCTCCTCACACATCCGCACGTACTGCGGGTCCTGTTTCATGCGTTCGTGCATCAGACGCATGTCCATGTTCATGATGATCGTCTCGGTGATCTGGTCGCGGATGACGTCGTTGAGGTTGGCACCCATGTGACCGTCCCAGCCCCAGCCGGCGTCGGCAAAGTCCGCCTTATAGCGCACATTGATCAGGGTGGGGGTGTTACGAAAGTGTTTCGTGCCGGGATAGGCGTCCGACAGGCTCATGGGCTTGTCGTTCTTGTCCGCTTGCCGGGTGAATCCCTGTTGCGGATCATGGCAAGTGGCACAACTGAGGCCGGCATCGCCGGAGATCCGTGTATCGAAGAAAAGCCGTCTGCCCATGGCCACCATCGCCGCCTTCGGCATCACCCCCGCGGGCAGCGCCCCGATTGCCGGGTAATCGGCGGCGGAGGCGACCGCACCCGAGGCGTTTGCAACCGCTCGGCCCGCCGCGTCGGCGCCGGTGCCCGGCATTACCAGCACCGACAACGCCGCCGTTGCCACGCCGATCGCAAAACCGCCCCGGCGCCAGGCTGCGACTGTTCTTGATGTCGTCACGACCATGTCTCTCTTTTTCCAAGTCAGAGTTTGGTAAACTCGAAATCAGCCTTGACCTCGCCGCCCGCGGCGGCAATTTCCAATTTGATCTTCTTCACTCCCAGACGGGGGTGCCACGCCTTCACCGTGTACTGCCCGGGTGGTATGTTGTCGATCGCAAACGACCCGTCGTCGCCCACCACCACCGCGTACGGATGCTTCGGCGCCATCATGAAGCCGAACATGAAGTTGTGGACCTCGCAGTTCATGGAGATGAACGGCGAGCGCACGGTTTTCACTACTTCGATCGCCTCGCCGGGCTGGGGTTGATTGCGGTTGATCATCGGCCTTTCCACGGCACGGCGCCGCTCGACACCGATCAGTTCGACCATGTTGATGTTGTGCTGAACCCCCTCGTCGTTGTGAAGGAGGTGGATGTCGCCCTGCTTGACCACCTGACACCACGGGCGAAACCGGCAACCCTCCTGGAGGATCGTATATTTACCGCCTTCCGGCATCCCCCAGGCCTTCCCTTTCTTTATCTTGTGCAGAAAGACAAAGGTCCCCCGGAGAGCGCCGTCTTTGACATCCACCCACACCACTTCACGGTAGCCCTGGCCGCAGACGTCCGGGTTCTTGTTGATCGCGATCTTTTCAACCGCATCGTCCGGCAGCGGACCGGTGAAAGAAACTTTGCCCGTTATACGCCCGCCGTCGGTCACGTTGATTTCTTCGTAACCGGCGGCAGTAACCAGCGGCGGCGCCGCCAGCAGCAACGCCGAAACCGCTGAAACCATCCAGCGGCGGGCGGCCGGCGGCGGCCGGGGATTCGTTTTTCTGGTCCGCACCATAAGCCTCGGCCCTTTCTGTTTCTGTTTTCCTTGTGCCGCGGCGGCGGGCGGGCGGGCGCCCACACGCCCATACTCCCGGGAGGCGGCATTCATCTGTCGTCTTCGTCGATCGTCGGCTCCTGGACGCGTGACGACGTCTCCGCAACTGCCATCGGCATCGACCGATTTGCCTTCCATTGCGCCAGGAGCCGATGAAACCGGGTGTAGGTCGGCGGCACGAATTCACCCGCCTTGGGCTGGCTCGCGGCAATCCTGCGGATATCCTCTGCAGTTGCGCTTTCGGACTCGCCGGTCGCGTATTGCCGGGAGAGGAATTCAAATGGATCCTTGGGCGGCGTCCCGGCGACAACCTTTCCTTTCTTGTGGGCTTTGAATTTTTTCTTGAACTCGTCGCTCTGGACATAGTCGACGATCAGGTGTATTTCCTTCTCGGTCAGCGGTCCGCCGAACTCGTCCTTGTTGCCCTCGCCCCAGGGCGGCATCAGCTTTTCATGTCTGCCTTCCATCGGGACCTTGAACATTTCATCATGGGAGAACTTGAAAGCGTCCCGCTCGAAAGACAGCCCGGTGATCCCTTCGCCACTGAAGCCGTGGCACAGGGTGCAGTTCATTTCGAAAATCTCCTTGCCCGACATGCCCAGCTTGATCCCCAACCCGCGCTCGATGGGCTTACTCGCCGGCAACGGGATTATGGTGCCGTTGTACTTCTGCATTGGCGGGCGCTCGATGAGTCCTTCCCGGGGGATCTCGACGGGCAGCACAATGGCCAACTGCTCCTGTTCCGACTGCGGCGTGTAAGCGTACTTCACACGGGCATACTTCTGGGGGTTGTGCCGGTCGCCCTTGAGGCGGGCAAAGGAGGCGTTGCCGGCCCCGCCGATGTTGACCGCCACCTTGCCGGCGGCCAACGGCGCGGTGCCGTGCTTCCCGTAGCCGCCGGAGAGAAACGGGATGCCGTCTGCGTCCTCGTCCATTCCCGTCGTGCCATAATGAAGTTCGCCGGTTCGGTTGTCCTCGGCCTGCTGCATGCCGCTTGAATCCATCGTCTGGACCCACCACCTGGTGAGATGGTCGAGCTGCGGCTCGACAAGGTGCAGGGGAGTTGCAAAGATCATTTCCCGCATCGCGGAGAGCGCAATTGCCACGTCATAGGGGGTGAGTATCACGGTGTCGTCGCCCAACCGGGTGCGGTAGAGGCCGTGCTGTTCGACCCAGTATTCGCGGTTGAGGAGGTTGAAGGTCTTGCGGGCGGCGGCCACGTACTTTTCGTCCTCGGTCTTCTGCCAGGCCGCAATCAGCGCCCGGGTCCCCGCCCAGTTGGGGGCGCTCAACTCGTTCCCGCCAACTCCGGCGCCGCTGATCACGTCGTATTCCTTGAAGAAAGAGCCGTCCGCAGCTTGGACCTCGAGGAGGAAATCCGCCAGCGCAATCAGCATCTCAACCGCCTCTTCCCTCAACTCCTCGTCCTCGTCAAGAAACTCATGCCGGTCATCGTACTCTTTGAGGGCGACCATGGTCATCGCCGCATCCTTCATGGCCAGGACGCGGCCCGGCCCGCCTTCCGGGGTCCATTCGGAAACCAGGCGGCCGTTTCTGCGGTGCATGGCCATGAGGTTGGTCACCACGACGTTCGCCAGTCCTCTCGACAGCAGCAGCACTTTTTTCTCGAGGATGCCGCCGTCGGCCGGCGGGTTGTCTGTAAAGACCCGGTCGTTGTACCACAGGACAAAGTGGCTGAACTCGGTGGTCGCCCATATCCAGGACGCCTGGTCCCAAAGCTGGCTGGAGTTGTCCCCGATTTCCACCGACCAGAGCCGCTCGGGAAGATCGCCGACCCACAGGATATTCGGGTCGATCCTGTGGGGTATGTATCGCAACCCTTTCTTCGGATCGTACTTGTAGGGATTGAGGCCGCCCAGCTTGCGGCCGCTCTCGTCGGCAAACAGACAAGCCTTGACTTCGAGCATCGTATTGACCGCCATCGTGGCCAGGGCAATTCCCCGGAAACCTTCCTCGGCATCGTTTCCCAGCAGCGTGATCTCCTCGGCGTCCGGGTCGGTGGGCGACTGCTCGACATGGGTGCTGTGAAACATGTACCCGGTCCACTGCGCCCGCCTTTTCAAAAGCTGCGCGATGCCGCCCATGTCGAAAGACGTGTCCATCCGGTCGTGATCCCATCTCAGGTTGCTCCAGTCGAGAAAATAGCGGGGAACGCCCCAGCCGCCTTTCTTGTCGCTCTGCGGGTCGTCAAAGTCGTCGTCGACGATGACCGGGCCGACGAAGCGCGGGTCCCCGGAGGCATACTGCAGATAGGTCGGAAAGGCCGAATCAAATACCCGCGGCAGCCCGACCCTGGTGTAGTAAAGGGGCAGGTAGACGCCCATGAAAATGTCCTTGTTGGACAGGATGCGCTCACCGCGGTCCCTGCCGAACTTGTTCTTCCTCGAGAAGTCGCGGGCCTTGAGCGTCCAGTAGGGGCCGTGCACCATGGAGACGCCCAGGCGTGAAGCCGCCCCCATCCACTGCAGCAGATAGCGGGCGTGCCAGTACATTTCCTGGTGGGTCACCCAGTGGAATTCCGGCTTGTAGACCAGCGGCACCCCGGCCTTTACCATGTCGTTGAAGCCGGTCTGGCTGCTCGAGTACCCCTCGTTTGCCAGGTAGCCTGCCTCATTGGTGTAGAACCGGCGGTCGAGGATCTTGCTCTCCAGCGGCGAACGAAAACGGCTGAGATCCG
>JASLZG010000499.1:394-657 GCA_030754995.1 Lentisphaeria bacterium | reverse complement strand
GTTCGATTTTCGGTTGCTGCCTAGCGGCGCACTGCTATGTTAGTGAGCCCAGCCTGGTAAGTCAGTGCACACAGTAAATGAGAAAAAAACGGGGTGCAACCTTTTTAGTGCTACACCCCGCAGGTTTTGGTCAAATAATTATAAATTACTGCTAAATCGAATCAGCGTGCTGCACGCGGCAAGAAGGCGTGGGACTCCCACACGTCGTAACCGGCCCGGAAAGCGGCCAGATCATCCCAGACTTTTTTGAAGCCCGGATCGCT
>JASLZG010000499.1:0-384 GCA_030754995.1 Lentisphaeria bacterium | reverse complement strand
CTCCATCCACGCGTTACGGAAAACGTCCAGCATCTCATCCGACCAGTACATCTGCTTGACGCCATTTTTCTCGACATTTTCTTTCATCTGATCGAACTGGATCGCCTCGGTGAAAGCCAATGAGTGAACAGTGGCAGCCCGGCAGCCCATATCGACCACCATCTGCTGGTGCTCGGACATGCGGTTCCAGATGTCCTTGTTGATCAGCAATTCAAATACGGTGGCCTGCTGATGCCAACCGGGGAAGTAGTTGTACTTCACCAGTTTGTAGAAGCCCAGCAACTTGTCGATCGCCGGCATCGAGAACTCGGAAGCGTCGATGGCGCCCTTTTCCAGCGCCGGGAAGATCTCACCACCGGGCAACAGGCTGGTGGTCACGCCCAG
>JASLZG010000498.1 GCA_030754995.1 Lentisphaeria bacterium | reverse complement strand
GTCAGGTCGTTCTGGTTGCCTTCGCCCGTTCCGCCTTCGACCTGGCGCGTCAGGGTCTTGCCGCCGACGGAGATTCTGACCTCGGAGCCGATGGCCGCACCGTTTATGGTGGTGCCGTCTCCTCTCAGATGCACCCTGAGCCAGTGGTTGGAGTTGCCCTCGGTCGGGTCGGTGACGTTATTGACGAATATCTTACCACCGGTGGCAAGGTCCAGGTCGCCGTCGTTGTCGATATCGGCCCAGGCCGCCTGGTATGTCGGACCCAAGCCCGAGAGGCCCTCGGCCGCGGTGACGTTGGTGAAGTTCCAGTTGCCGTCGTTGCGATAAAGAACCGGACTGTCACCACCGTAAACTGTGGTGAAAAACAGGTCCAGGTCGCCGTCGTTGTCGTAGTCTCCCAGGGCAGGCGAGGCGTAGGATTCCTGCCAATCCGCGCCGTCGAGCGTTTTCATCAGTTGAAATGCGCCGCCGGCAGCTCCCGGGTTCCGGAGGAACTGGGGCCGATCCTGATACGAGGCGGAGTGACTGAAATTGCCCACGAACAGATCCAGGTATCCGTCGTTATCAAAATCGCCCCAGGCCGAGCCGATCGTGTGGCCCCAGGCGCCCTGGCCCCCGTCTCCGGCGACTCCGGACGCCGCGGCGACATCGGTCATTACGCCT
>JASLZG010000497.1 GCA_030754995.1 Lentisphaeria bacterium | reverse complement strand
TACGGGCAAGGCCAGCGTGCGCCTGACCAAGAAACCGTCGCCCGGCGGCACCGTAGGCCTGCGGCAGCGGTTTCAGGCGAAGCCGGGCAAGCGCTACCGGATGAGCGCCCGTTACAAGGCGGAAATCAAGACAGGCGGATTTTACCTTGTCTACTCGGCGTTGGACAAGGAAGGAAAGTTCCTGCGCCATTACGCGGCCAACCGCGGCGTCAAGGATACCGGCGGCAAGTGGCAGTTTCTCCAGGTCGACACGGGAATAAAGGACGACACCGTTTTCCTGATGGTGGAGGCGATCCTCTACGATGACCGGGCCGAGGGCGTCGTCTGGATAGATGACCTTACCTGCATGATGATAGAAGAGTAGATAATCATCAAGGAAAGCGGATGCCAGTGAAACAGAAATATCCGGCCGTTTTATACGGGATGCTTTTGCTCTGTCCCGCCTGTTTTGCAGCCGCCCCGTCGGCGATCGGGGGATGGGCTCCCGGCAAATCCATCCCCGTATGCACGGCGCCCGGCGATCAGCACTCTCCCGCCATATCTGCAAGCAACAACGGACTGCTGGTCGTATGGCAGGACAGCCGTCCGGACGGCAAGAACCCCGACACCAAGTATCCGTGGAGCATCTATGGCCGTTACCTGGAACAGGGGAAGGAATTCTCCGTGCACGTCCCGCCGGACGCCAA
>JASLZG010000496.1 GCA_030754995.1 Lentisphaeria bacterium | reverse complement strand
ACTCTGCCGACTCGGCCTTAGGCCAACGGGTGGATACGGATGGAAAGGCCTTGGACGGCAATTCGAATAAGGAACAAGGAACCGGCAGCAGCCGAGTGTGGTCGACCTCGAGAGCTGTCGTCTCCGGTCCCACCGCGGACGCTACGTCCTATACAATAGTATTTGATGCGAATGTGCAATACGGCAGCAATTCTAACGGCACAAGCAACGCTGGACTTTATTTGGACTGCGCCGATTGCGGCGAATTAGGCTTACATTACTCCCGGTCCAACGGGATGGGCTGGGGTTTCGTTGGCGCTGATGGCACGAAACGTCATGCTGGTCAGAGCCCTTGGTGGTGGTCAGGTGATGCGCATGGGTCGATCACCCTCGACAAAGCAAGCATGACAGCGACCGCAACAGTTGCCAGTATAGTAGATCAGGGTTGGGGCACTGCGGACTTCGGTACCCAACCTATCACTCAGGCTATTTGGGACGGAATCGTGGGCTTTCACGTCCGCAATGACACGAATAGTACTGGCGTTGACGCCAACTACGGTATGGATGTAGACAACATAGTTGTCAGCCAAACTGTGCCGGGCCCGTCGATCCATGAGCAGATCACCGACATTCTGGCAGGCCAGGCGGCGCTCGAGGCCAAGCTCGACAACCTTCCCGCCGGCTCGCAAGGTCCGGCCGGCGCTACTGGCGCTAC
>JASLZG010000495.1 GCA_030754995.1 Lentisphaeria bacterium | reverse complement strand
GCATGAACCATCCGCTAAGCAGGAGCACCACCGTATTGAAGGCCGTGGTCCAAACCGGTAACCGAGGTTGACCTGTCGGCGGCCAATCCTGCCCAGCGCTTCCCACAAGGTATGCGCTAACCAAGCCACCAAAAAACATGATCTCGCATACCACGAAAATGATCATCCCCAAGGCAGCGTGGGAAACACCGTTGCCACTGCCTGCACCACCGGTGGAATGTGCGATCGCCTTCTCGATACCCTGCACAGCGTCATTCATCGGGATGCTCTCCGACTGCCCCTACTTGCTTAACGACTTAACATAGGCCAACAAGGCCTTGCGTTCCTTCAAGGTTGTCGGCAGGGGTGCCATTCCGGGAATAGCGCCCTTGAGGATTTTGGCCATCGGCTTTTCCACGGACTCAAGAAAATACTCATCGTTCATTTTCAACTTTTCAAGAGGTCCGCCAATCCCTACTTGGACTTCCCTTTCTATATCCCAAAATTTACCAACGAAAGCAGGGGCTTTCAATGCATCCCCGGCAGGGCATGGAATCTTGGGATCAACCTGATGACACGTGAAGCAAATCTTTGTTTGAAAAAGCTTTTTGCCTTCCGCAATCACGGCGGGATCGGTTTTATCAACTGCAGTTGAACTGACACTAGATGTCACCAGTAGAACCAATAAGTATAATTCTCTTCTCATGCTATTCGCTTAACGAACGAAC
>JASLZG010000494.1 GCA_030754995.1 Lentisphaeria bacterium | reverse complement strand
AGCGACAGTTGCAGCAGCGTGAGCATCAGCTCGGTCAGTACTTTCGTGGAAGACTGCGGCGATACCGGTGTGGTCACGCGCACCTGGACAGCGGTCGATGAGTGCGGCAACTCGACGAGCTGCGTGCAGACGATCACCGTGGTCGACACGACGCCGCCGGAAGTGCAGTGCGACACCTACGACATCGTCGAATTCGATGGCGACGACGACGACGACGATGATGATGACGACAGTGTTTCCTTCACGGCGACCGGCACGGACGTGTGCGGCGACGTGTTGGTCCAAGTCGGTCAGGTTTACTGCGTACCGCCCGGCGACGACGACGACGACGACGACGACGACGATTGCAAGGTAAGGGCATACGGTTCGACGATCAAGATCATCGACAGCGGCGCTGCCGGCACGGTGATCAACTGGACGGCGAAAGGGACCGATAACTGCGGCAACACCACTACGATTCACTGCTCGACCACGGTGCTCGAGGATGAGGAAGAGGATGAGGAAGACTACCACGATCACCCGTGGTGGTGGTGGTGGAGGCATTGGTAGAATGTGAGTTTGGCGCCGCTGCGGTTGCGGCGCCGGCTCAGCCAGGGCGGTCGCTCACAGATCGGCCGCCCTGCCTGAGCGATGAGAATCGTTCGGAGGCCGAGCCAGAAAAAAAGCTTGAGTTTGCGAAGCTAATTTCGTATACTTCTAGTGAGATTTTTCTGACTGAAAACAATAATTGAAAGG
>JASLZG010000493.1 GCA_030754995.1 Lentisphaeria bacterium | reverse complement strand
TACAGGGGCTGGATCCACCTGAGCCTATGGAGCGTATTCTAGAGGCACTTGAAATACTGGGCCCTGATGCCTCCTTGCGGGTAAAGATCCACCGAGAACCCTTTCCACTCTATACCATCCTTCAGGACTCTGGTTTTGAGTATCGGATCGATCCCGGATCAGAATCCCTGTTTGAATTAGTCATCACAAAAAAGACCTAGGTCAACCCTCTGTTCTTCAAACCCCGGAAGTGAGCGCAAACACAATTTGCCATGAGAAGTGCGGTGATATAACCTCGCGCTTTCCGGAGAGGTGACCGAGTGGTTGAAGGTGCTCGCCTGGAAAGCGTGTGTACGTCAAAAGCGTACCGAGGGTTCGAATCCCTCCCTCTCCGCCAATATATTATATAAAATAATCAGTTATTAGTTAGATAACCATTTGCCCAACAAAAAGCCCATCATAAATAATATAGTGGGCTTTTTTATTATCAATGTGATATCAGTTGGCTATTAATAAGAGACAGCCCTCTAAGCAGTATTTTGTGATGTAACCAACAACCTTTCTTGTGGGTTAAAGAAGATATCTATTAGTCTCAAACTCCAACTTAAAGGAATAGGCAGAACAAAAAGTGTACCACCAAGCTTCAGGTTGATAATCTTTTCACAATGAAAGAATCACAAGACTTAGAACTATATTTTCAGGGCTTCGTGACGCCAGTTTTTTCGTTACCGGATTTACCCCTGGCTGAGGAGCCGCACGTTGGCCGCTGGCGCGAATACCTGCGAATG
>JASLZG010000492.1:248-772 GCA_030754995.1 Lentisphaeria bacterium | reverse complement strand
TCCGGTGGTCAACTCCAGCGACAGCACGGCAGCGGGCAGTTGCGACCAGGAGACGATCCTGACCCGTACCTGGACCGCCACCGACGCCTGCGGCAACAGCAGCACCTCCTGTGACCAGATCATCACGATCACCGATACCACCGCCCCGGCGATCACCTGCCCGGCAAACGTCACGATCAACTGCGGAGAGTCCACCAGCGTTGCCGCGCTTGGCAGCGCCACAGCGACCGACAACTGCGATCCGAATCTGACGGCGAACTCGGCCGATAGCGTGGCCGCCGGCAGCTGCGCGCAGGAAAGCGTCATCACGCGCACCTGGACCGCCACCGACGCTTGCGGCAACAGCAGCACCTGTGACCAGACCATCGCCGTGGTTGACGATGAAGCGCCGAGCATCACCTGCCCGGCCGATACCACGGTGGAGTGCACCAACACCGCCGGCGCCGCCGACTGCATCGGCGCCAATATCGCCGCCGCGATAGCCACCGATTCGAGCAACACCGGCTCGCCCTCGGCGAGCGACA
>JASLZG010000492.1:0-238 GCA_030754995.1 Lentisphaeria bacterium | reverse complement strand
CGATCAGGAGACGATCCTGACCCGTACCTGGACCGCCACCGATGCCTGCGGCAACAGCAGCACCGCCTGTGACCAGGTCATCACGATCACCGACAGCACCGCCCCGGCGATCACCTGCCCGGCCGACGCCACGGTCGACTGCAGTCCGGCACCGGGCAGTGCCGACTGCTTCGGTACTCCAGTCACACGGTCCCGTCGGGTCAGCCGGTGCCACCGTTACCGGCCACGCACCCGCGGC
>JASLZG010000491.1 GCA_030754995.1 Lentisphaeria bacterium | reverse complement strand
AGAAATATGTGTGTTGAGAAAAGATGAGCTGCGCGCGTACGATTGAAAGTTTACGATTGAAGCGTGTACGATTGAATGTTACATGATGTACGATTGAACATCGAAATGGTAGCTCGTCGTTGTCGTCGTCGTTGTCGTCGTCGTCGTTGTCGTCGTTGTCGTTGTCGTCGTCGTCGTTGTCGTCGTCGTTGTCGTCGTTGTCGTCGTCGTCGTCGTTGTCGTCGTCGTTGTCGTCGTCGTTGTCGTCGTCGTCGTCGCAGAGCAGAAAGCGCAACCAACCTGTTGTGAACACTTTCTAAACAAGATCATCATGCAAGGTGCTGGCATAGAGGTCCCCAGATTTTGAAGGTGCATGATGTACTTTAAGAAAGTAGAAACATGTGTGTTGAGGGTCCAGTTGACACATTGATGGTCCCAGGCAGAATCTGTCAACTGGGGGTGGGGTGCATCATGGGGCGCGCAACGCACATTTCTGTCAACTGGGATCTGTCAACTGGGAGGCGCTTATATTGTCAACTGGGATCCATGGATCTATGGATCCATTGATCGTCGTCGTCGTCGTTGTCGTCGTCGTCGTCGTTATCGTCGTCGTCGTTAGTCGTCGTCGTCGTCGTTAGTCGTCGTCGTTGTCGTCGTCGTCGTTGTCGTCGTTGTCGTCGTCGTCGTTGTCGTCGTCGTCGTTGTCATCGTCGTCGTGGTCGTTGTCGTCGTTGTCGTCGTCGTTGTCGTCGTCGTCGTTTGACTTTTGGGGTTGGGCAGCAAAGGGGGAATACCATTTTTATAAATTTCACCACGGGCCCACAGA
>JASLZG010000490.1 GCA_030754995.1 Lentisphaeria bacterium | reverse complement strand
GCCAGCTCCGTCGCGGCGCCGTGACGGCCCATGGGCAGGGCGAGGCCGTCCTCGGCCTCGGGTTCAGGTTGATGGGCGAGAACAGCGCCCACGTCACCGAGCGGCTGGAGGTGCGGCTGGCGGAGGCGGCCGAATCCCTCCCCCCCGGGATGACGGCCGAGCCGATCTACGAGCGCACCTGGCTGGTCGACCAGGTCCTGCACACCGTACGCACGAACCTCTTCGAGGGCGCCCTGCTCGTCATCGCGGTCCTCTTCGTCTTCCTGGGCAACTGGCGGGCGGGCTTCGTCGTCGCGCTGGTCATCCCGGTGTCCATGCTCTTCGCCGGGACTCTGATGGAGCGACTGGGCATCGCAGGCAGCCTGATGAGCCTGGGCGCCATCGACTTCGGCCTGGTCGTGGACAGCTCCATCGTCCAGGTGGAGAACGCTGTGCGGCGCCTGGCCGAGCGCCCGGACGAGGACCCCGTGCAGGTGGTCGGCGACGCGGCCCTGGAGGTCCGAAAGCCCACGCTCTTCGGCGAGCTCATCATCCTGGTGGTCTACCTGCCCGTCCTGGCGCTGGAGGGCGTCGAGGGCCAGCTCTTCCGCCCGATGGCCTTGACGGTCGTCTTCGCGCTGATGGGCTCGATGTTCGCGTCACTCACCCTCGTGCCGGTGCTGACGAGCCTGGCGGTTCGGGCGCGTGGCGCAGACCGGGAGTCCTTGGCGGTGCGCCTGGCGCAGCGGCTCTACCGCCCGGCCTTGCTGCGCGCTCTCGACAACCCGGGCCTGGTCCTGGCGATGGCGCTGCTGCTGGTGCTCAACGCAGC
>JASLZG010000048.1 GCA_030754995.1 Lentisphaeria bacterium | reverse complement strand
AAGTGGCGGCTCTTTCCCAGCCGGCTGCCGGAACAGCTCCGCCAGCCGGTCACCCGGAGCGGCCGTGTCCGCATGGCCGAGCCGGGGAAGCTGACGGAACTGGTCGAGTCATCCGCAGATGCGACGGCGCCGTGGAACCGGCTCGTTGCTGCCGACAGCCCACTGCAACTCCCGGCGGGCGCGACGCAAACTGTCCTCTGGGACCTGGAGGACTACCATTGCGCCTACCCGAAACTGCGCGTCGGCGGTGGCCGCGGCGCGACGATTGCCATCCACTGGGCCGAGGCCTGTTTCGTCGATCAACAACACCGTTCCAAGGGCAATCGTCACGACATCGCCGGCAACTATTTCCTCGGCTACGGCGACACCTTCATCGCCGGCGGCGGCGACGACGAACTTTTCACCACGCCGTGGTGGCGCGCCGGACGATACCTGCAGCTGATCGTCGAGGTGGGCGACGAACCGCTGACCATCCGCTCGCTGGGCCTCGAGGAGACCCGCCTGCCGCTCGAGCATGAAGGCGCCTTCACATGCAGTGACCCGGCGCTCGAGCAAATCATCCCGCTGGCCGTCCGCGGCATCCAGATGTGCGCCCACGAAACCTACATGGACTGCCCGTACTACGAACAGATGATGTACGTCGGCGACACGCGGCTGCAGATTCTTACATCCGCGGTGATGCGGCGCGACCGGCAGCTCAATCAACGGGCGCTCGAGTTGTACGACTGGTCGCGGCACGTTACCGGCTTCGTCCTCGAACGGCACCCGAGCGACCCGCGGCAGCTCAGTACGACATTCTCGATGATCTGGATCATGATGCTGCGCGACCAGGCGTGGTGGCAGCGGGACGCCGATTTTGTGACCGAGCGCCTCGCCGGCATGCGGTCGCTGCTGGAGCTGTTCCGGAGCCTGGCGGATGAGCGGATGCTTCTGTCGGGATTGCCGGGCTGGTCTTTTGTCGACTGGGTCGTGCATGACGGCTGGGAAGACGGCTACCCGCCGGAGGCGGTATGCGGCTGCAGCGGCGTCTGCAACCTGCTGATGCTGCTCGCCCTGCAAAGCGCGATCGACATCGAGACGGCCTTCGGCGAACAGCACTTTGCCGACAGCTACCGCGACTGGTCCGGCCGCCTGGCCGCCGCGCTCCGGGAAACCTTCTGGGATGACGACCGCCAACTCTTCGCCGATGACCCGGCGCACCGGTATTTCAGTGAGCATGCGCAGTGCCTGGCACTGCTTTCCGGACAATTCGACGACCGTCTTTCCAGGCCCTGTTTCGAGGCACTGCTAAACGCCGATGACCTGGCCAGGACGACCGTCTATTTTTCCTTCTACCTGCTCGAGACTTTTTACGCGCACGGCCGCGGCGAGCTCATCGTCGAGAAGCTGGAGTTCTGGAAGGCACTCGTCGCCCAGGGCTTCAAGACCCCTGTCGAGATGCCGGAACCCTCACGCAGCGACTGCCATGCCTGGGGCGCCCATCCGCTCTTTCACATGCATGCCAGCCTGAGCGGCATTCGTCCGGCGGCCCCGGGCTTCACGAGCGTCCGTATCGCCCCGCAACCCGGCGGGCTGACACAACTGGCCAGCGTGCTGCCGCATCCGGACGGGGAAATTCGCTTCAGCATGAAACAGCACGGCACCGCCTGGGACGTCGAGGTCGCCCTGCCGGACGGGCTCACCGGGGTCCTCGAGTGGCAGCAGCAGTCGATTCCCCTGCAGGGTTCGCAGCAGCTCCGGCTGCCGGCGCCGCAAGGCTGACGCGGCCGGGCCAGGCCGGCGCCGTTCGAGCCGGCCCGCTATACGGAACCGCACGGTACCCATCATCTGCTAGGCGGTTTGCGGCGGCAACTCCCAGCGTACCGTATGGCATACCGTGCGGCCGTTTTCAGACGGCTCGAGATGGTATGGCTCGAGGGCGTAAATTGTGACCAGCGCACCGTCCGGCAGCTCCCGGGTCGTGGCCCAACCGGTGCAGGTGGCGTTCGAGAGCGCCAGCTGCAGCGGATGTTCAAAATCCCAGGTGCGGCCATAGTCATGGCTGAGAACCCCGGAAACCCCGAACGGCAAGTGATAACTGGTGTAGGTGCACAGCAACCGCTGGTCCTTCAGCAAGGTCAACTGTCCCTGCACTTCGCTGTATTGCAGGAATTCGCGCGGCGCCGTCCAGGTCAGGCCGCCGTCGGCGCTTTCGATCAACACCATGTGACCGGCGGCATGGTCGTTGGGCATGGTGCCGGGCGGATACGGCAATGGCTGGTCCTTTAGCGGGTGCAGCCACTCGAAGCGGCTGGCTGCCAGAATCCGGCCATCGGGCAGATGCTCGAAATCCGCCTCGACAAACAACGGAAAAGGATCGTCCCACGTCTCAACGTCCGCGCCGCGTTGCCATGTTCGTCCACCATCGGACGACTGCGTCAGCCACGCCTTACACTTCGGCGAATCGTATCCCGCCGGCGCCCGGCCTTCGGGGGTGCCGACACAGCGGATGAACGCGATCGACCCATCGCCGGGAAAAATCGGCGCGCGCACCGGCCCGACACTCTGATATTCATCCTCGCGAGTTGTTTTGAAATCGATCAGTTCCCAGCTCGTGCCGCCGTCGTCACTGTAGCCAATGCCGTCAAGCGACTCGGATGTAAACAGCAGTGCCCCGTCGTCGAGACAGGTCAACGAGCCTTCCTTGCCGCACAGCGGCGTGTGCTCGATCGGCTGCCAGGAGTGGCCGCCGTCGCTCGACTTGTGCAGCTTCACGGCCCCGCACATATCCACACACCCGGTAGGAAACGGGCTGCGTACCTGCGGCGCCAGCATGTCGACCGGCGACGCAATCAATGTCCCATCGCCCATGACCGCAAGGCCGGACTTGTAAAGCCCGCGCTGGCCAATCTGCGCCCGCACGGCGGGAACCCGTGAGAGTTGCGCAACGGCGCCATACTCCAGGCCGGTGTACCCGCTCAGGCCACAGTCATGGTAATTGGTGTTGTAAGCGTCGTGTTCCCATTGAAATGGTGCAGTAGACAGGTTCATCACCCCTCCTCCGGATTCCGTTTGAATGTGTGAGACAACATATCAGGTGTGGCCCCACTGCCAAATGGCACAATCCAAGTTAAAGTACAGGCTGCAACCGACTACCACGTTATTCTGGAGCGACACATGGCACGATACGCATCGCCGGAGCAGATCAAAACAGGCGTTGTCGGCTACGGCGGCGCCTTCGAAATGGGCAAACACCATCTACTGGAAATGCAGTCCAGTGGCATGGTCCCGACCGCGGTGGCAGAGCTGGACGCCGAGCGCCTGGCCGTCGCCGAGGCGGATTTTCCCGGCATCGAGACCTACAGCACAGTCGAAAGCATGCTGGCCGAGTCCGACGTCAATTTTATCACCCTGATCACGCCGCACAACACCCATGCCCCCATCGCCCTGCAGTGCCTCGAAGCCGGCCGCCATGTCTGCTGTGAAAAACCATTGGCCCTGACAACCGAGGAATGCGAAAGCATGATAGCTGCGGCCAAGCCAAGAGATCTCGTGCTGACAGCGTATCACAATCGCCATTGGGACGGCGGCATCCTCAAGGCTCTGCAGAATATCCGGGAAGACGGCATCATCGGGAAAGTGTGCCGCATCGAAGCGCAGATCGGCAGCCACGGATATCCGGGCGACTGGTGGCGTTCGAGCAAGTCGATTTCCGGCGGCATCCTTTACGATTGGGGGGCGCATTTCACAGAGTATGCCCTGCAGCTTATGGACGATGAAATCGTCGAGGTCTCCGGCTATGCCACCCACGGCCACTGGGCCACGCAGACGCCGTGGAAGGACGACACCATCGAGGACGAAGCCATGGCGATGGTGCGGTTCAAGGGCGGCGGCATTTACCTGCTGCGCGTCTCCTATCTCGAGCGCGAACCGCCTCCCTATCTCATAAAGGTGACGGGTACACTCGGTTGCCTGGAATTCAGTCCGCACGGCAAGTATCGAATCACGACGCGGGAAGACGATGAAGTGGTTGTCCGTGAAGGCCACGAACCGGAAAGTGAAAGCTGGCGTTTCTACCGGAACGTCACCAACCACCTGGTAAATGACGAACCCCTGATAATCACCGCGGAATGGGCAATGCGCGTGATTCACGTGCTCGACCTCGCCCGCAACAGTGCCGCCCAGGGCCGGGCCCTTCCGGTCACCTACCCGTAAGCGACAAAATGCCGGTCGGCATCATCGGCGTCGGGAATTTCGGCGCCAAGCGCCGGGCCACGATGGGTGCTGCCGGGCGGTTCGAAATTCACGATGCCAGGGGAAAGCCCGGTTCATGTTGGGCCCGTCGACCGGTGAGTGCCGGGTGCCGGCGTCGACGAGACGGGCCGGCGTTCGGCATGCCCCATTCCAGATTGCCATCCATGCACGGACGGATACGTTAGGCACCGCGAAAAAACACCGAACCACCACACGCTTTGGGAGTATGACATGCGCGTCGGCATCATCGGCATTCAGCATGAGTCAAACACGTTCATCCGGGAACCGACGACTTTCGCGGACTTTGAGGCCGGCCGCACCTGGGCGGGGGAAGCGATACGTGAGAACCTCAAGGACACCAACCACGAAATCGCCGGATTCCTCGAAGGCCTCGCGGCCGCGGGGATCGAAGCGGTCCCGATCTACTTCGCCCTGACCATGCCCTCCGGCGCGATCACGGCGGAGACCGCCGAAACCCTGGTGCAGAACGTCCTGGACGGACTGTCCGGGGCCGGCCCGCTCGACGGTGTCCTGGCGGCGCCGCACGGCGCCGGCGCCGGGATCGGGGATGAGTTCAGGGATTTCGACGGCTGGTGGCTCACCCGCGTGCGCCAGGTCATCGGCAACGACCTGCCGATGATCACCACGATCGACCCGCATGCCAATCTCAGTGAACGCATGGTCGCCGCTTCCAACGCCGTGATCGCCTACACCACGAATCCGCATCTTGACCAGAAAGAGCGCGGCCTGGAAGCGGCCGAGCTCATGCGCCGGACACTTGCCGGCGAGGTCAAGCCGGTCACCGCCGCCGCCTACCCGCCGGTGGCGATCAACATCGAGCGCCAACGTACCAGCGCCCCGCCCTGCCGGCCGATGTATGAAATCCTCGAAGGCATGCGCGATCGGCCGGGGGTCCTGTCGAACAGCATCGTCCTCGGCTTCCCCTATGCCGATGTCGAGGAGATGGGCAGTGCCTTGATCGTCGTCACCGACAACGACCCGGCCCAGGCCCAGGCCGAGGCTGACGAGCTGGCCGATTACCTGGTCAGCCACCACCGGGAATTCGCCCCCGAGTTCATCGATATACCGACCGCGATCGACCAGGCAGTTGCTGCTGAAGGCCCGGTGTGCCTCATGGACATGGGGGACAATGTCGGCGGCGGCTCGCCGGCAGACGGCACCCACATCGCCCATGAACTGCACCGCCGCGCCGACACCACTGCCTACGTCTGCATTTACGACCCGGAGTCGGCAGCGGCGGCACGGGCCGCCGGCGTCGGCGCCCGCACCTCGCTGCAGATGGGCGGCAGGATGGATGCCAGCCTCGGCACGCCGCTGGCGGCGGAGGTCACCGTTCGCAGCCTGCACGACGGCAACTTTAACGACCACGAAGTGCGCCACGGCGGGCAGACGGTCTACCGCATGGGTGACAGCGCCATCGTCGACACCGACACCGGTATCACGATCTGTTTGACCTCGCTGCGCATCGTCCCGTTCAGCATCATGCAAATCACCTCGTGCGGGCTCGAGCCGCAGGAGTTCCAGATCCTCGTTGCCAAGGGTGTGCAGGCACCGGCCGCTGCTTACGAACCGGTGTGCACCTCCCTGATCCGCGTCAACACTGCCGGACCGACATCGGCCGACATGCACAGCTTCGACTACCAGTATCGTCGGCAGCCGCTCTTCCCGTTCGAAGAAATCGGCGATTGAGCGGCAAAGTTGGCAGGGACAGAACAGCCGAAAGGTTGAACCGGGTTCTTCAAGCCAAATCTACAGGCTCGGCAGCTTCGGCACTTTTCCGGCGGCTGCGGCGGCATCATGAAAGTTCCAAGCCTCACAGGCCGGGTGCTGCGGCAGGTGTTGGATCGATCAAGGCAACCACCTGCAGCCCGGCCTCCGGAATGCCACCGGAAACAGCAGGGCCCCGTGATTACCGCTGTCCGCCGCCCGCATCCAGGAAGGCCCGGCATGTGTTCACATGCATCTGCACCGTGTCGTCCTCGGAGACGGCGTACCCGCCGGCCAGCACACCGGCCAGTGCGATGCCCCGTTTGCGGACTTCGCAAATGACGTACTCGTCGCGTTGCCGCATGCCCTCTATCGACAAGCCCAGGCCGCCGAGCTGGTCGTGCTCGTAGGGATCGACGCCGGCAACATACAGCACCAGCTGTGGACGGCGGTCCTCGAGGATGTCCGGCAAATGCCGGGCCAGCGTCTCGAGATAGCCGGCGTCACCAACCGCCGCCTCGAGACCGACGTCGAGCGAGCTGCGTTGCTTCACCGGATACAGCCGCTCCTGGTGCATGGAGAAGGTGAACACCGCGGGATCGTCCGCAAAAATCTTCGCCGTGCCATTGCCCTGGTGCACATCGAGGTCAACCACCACGGCGCTGCCGATGCGGGCCTCCGCCTGCATGCAGCGAATGCCGATGGCCACGTCGTTCAGGTAACAGAACCCCTCCGCACGCTCCGCAAAGGCGTGATGAAAGCCGCCGCTCAGATTGATCGCAGCGCCGCCGGCAAGCGCTTCGCGGCAGGCCGCACAGGTGCCGCCGGCGGCCAGGTAGAACAGCCGGATGATCTCCCGGCTGAACGGCAGCTCCGACGCCTCGGTGCGGCTGGTATGCGCCGCCCCCTCGAGGTCCGACAAATACGCCTCGGTATGAACCAGAGCGGCCTCGGCACGGGTCACGGGTTCGGGTACTGCGACATCGCCCGCGGCCAGCAGCCCATCGGCCAGGAGCCGTTCGAAAGTGCGCCGGAACTTGTGCACCTGGAACACGTGGGCACCGATATCGGCGCAGTACGCCGGCGAATGCACAATCCGCGGCATCAGCCGAACGTCTTCGAGTTCCAGCCGAACATGTTCCGGGCCGGGCTCTGAAAGTCGATATAAACGCGGTCGCACGCAATACCCAGGCGCGCCTGCAGAAAATCGCAGATCGCCGGCGACAATGCGGACGCCTGGTCCGGCTGGAGGCCGAGGCTCTTGAGAACGACGTGCGCCGTCGGCGCATCGGTACCGGCGAACCGCATCGGCCGCTGCGGTTCCAGCACGACCATCACGGACGCTTCCGACTTGCCGAGCTGCGCGGCGACCAGCGCCGACAACGGCTCGATGATGGTCGACTCGTCAACCGCGATATTGGTTGTCAGGGCAATGTACGGCATGGCCGGACCAGGGGTCAGGGGTCAGTCAATTGGCCGGATTTAATCGAAGTTGTCATCCGGTATCGTCCCGCATCTCTCATCAACCGTTCTTTCTTCCCAGAAACAGCGCGCCGAGCCCGGCGAACAGTAAAGCAATGCCGCCGCCGCCGAGTGCCGCCACTTTCCCCATGCCCGGCGGCCGGCGTTTGTCCTCGATGATCCAGCAGGCCTCGAAGTCGACCCCGGGATAACTCTCCTCCAGCAGCCGTTTCTCCTCACTGCCGAGTGATTTGATCTTGTTGATCACCAGGCCTTGCAGCGCATCGGCCGCGGCGAGCGTGGTGAGCTCGTCCTTGCCCGATATGTGTTCACTCTTGACGATGATCCCGATGTCCCCCGGCATCGGAGTATTCTCCGGGAGCCGGCCGTTCTCATCGCGCATCGAGAGGATCTGCAGGTGGTACGCGCCACCAATCGGCACCGCCGGGATATACAGCTTCGTCCAGATATTGCTGCCGGGCGCGGCCTCGTAAACGAACGCCTGTTCCAGCAGAATGAAATCCTCCATGATCACATGGGAGTTGGCGCCCGGGCCGTTCTTCTCCAGTTCAGCGCAGCTGATCGTCTGTGGTTCGGGCGCCGCCGCCTGCATCATCCGAAATTCCCGAAGCCCCATGAACAGCAGCACCCCCCCTGCGACGATCAGCAGAATGATCTTGAGTTGCATGATGCACCCTTCCCGGCTTAGGTGATCAAATACTGTCACTGAGGCGATTGGCCAATACGCATAGACGTCTAACAGGTTGAATGCAAGTGCCGCAGATGGATGTTGACGCAGCACCGGCGACCGCGCCGCAGCATGAACCGCAAATGTCACCGGAAATCTCGGCGACGTGTGTTATCGTACAGGGTTCGCGGTGTATCGAGCACAACCACACAACTCAAGATATATGAAGGAGCCCCGCTCTATGGCTGCCACAGATACTGACTTGAAGCCGGAGATTTACGCCGCCACTGCCGCCGCACACCCCGGCCTGCCCACCCTCCACGGCGTACCGTGGCCGCAGGGAGACCTGCAACCCGATGGGGCTGTCGCGGTACGTACACCGGCCGGCAACCTGCGGCCCGCATCGATGCACCCCCTGGTCAGCTGGCCGGACGGTTCGGTGCGCTGGGGGTTGATCGTCTTCAACGCCACCGAGGTCGGCTGTCACGTAATCGAATCGGCAGATACCGACGCCCCGGAAAACGCCGTTGCAACGACCGTTGCCGATGACTGCGTCGTCCTCGACAACGGCCTGGTCCGCGTCGAGCTGGCGCGTACCGGCCCCGGCCCGATCCGCAAGCTCACGGCAGCCCATCACGATTACCTGACGGCGCCCGAACAGTTCCGCCTCGCCGTCGACGACGCATCGACCCTCCATGAATCCGAGCGCTCGATAAAAGTGATCACCGCCTCACCGCTGCGCACCCGTGTTCGTATCGAAGGGGCCCATTACAAAACGGATGGCAGCCGCTGCCTCAACTATCGTCTCGATGTCGAACTGTGGGCCGGCTGGCCAACGCTGCGGCTCGACTATCAGTTCATGAACCTCGAGTCCGGCCGCAAGAACGTCGATGTCGAGCGTATCGGCGTCGACTGGGACTGGCAGCTGGGCGACACGACCGAGCGACACTTCAAGCAATGGGTGTGGGGATTTTATTTCGTGCCGCGCGAAGTGCGCAATCCGCAACGCGTCGCACTGGTGTCCGACGACTCGCGCCACGCCATCCACGTCGAGTCGCCGGAGATGCTGCTCGATACGTTCGACTATCCCGACTATCTGCGCGCGCCGCTGGTGGAGACGGACGACTGGCTCGGCATCACCGACGGCAGCCGCAGCATCTATGCACGCCAGGAGGATCTCGGGGCGATGCGGCCGTCGCGCCTGGCCAGTGACGGCGCCGGCATGAGCCTGGACGCCTGGCCGCCGACCGCCGACACCCTCGCCCTGCCCCAGGGCCGTACCCGGCGCCAGGTGATCACCCTCAGTTTTGCGGACTCCGCAGATTGCCAGATCGACTGGATCAAGGAAACGCTCGAGGCACCGGTCACTGTCGGGCGCAGCTATGTGGCGCCGGAGTGGGTGCGCGCCTGTGGCGAGTTCGATCAGGACCGGATGATGCAACCGGGAGCGCATTCGCGGTTCGAGAAGTACCTGCACCGGCTCATGCAGCTCGAAATGCCGGAAACCATGTTCGACCTGGGCGACACGCCGGGTGCCGGTTACCAGAGCACCTACATCGGCGCGGGACAGGTGAAGCGGCGGCCCGAGGCACCGTACCTGAAAACCTACTACTCAACCAATCTCGTGGTGGAAACTCGGCAGGCGTTTGTGCCGGAATGGGCCCACCCCGAGTTTTTCGAGCTGGTATGGGAGAACAACGAGTACGACGTCATCTTCGCGTTCACCAGCGAGATCATGCGCCGTGGCCGTTACGATCTGTGGCAGACAGTCGCACGCCTGGCCCGGCACAATATCGAAGTCGACTTCCTGCATTTCCACGACGAGGAGCGACTGCACCGTTCGACCCCGGCGCATTCGGCCGATCACACCACGACCGGGTCCTACCCCAGCCATTTCTGGACGCAGGGGCTGCTGGCGTATTACTGCATGAGCGGCGACATCGATGCGCTCGAAGTGGCCTGCGGACTCGGCGACAAGATTATCGAGACCTTCCAGAACGAGGAAATGCGTTCGAGCGTCATCGGCTTCAACCGCGAGATCGGCTGGCCGGTGCTGGCCCTCAGTTATCTCGACACGTACAGCGGCGAAGACCGGTTTCGGGCGCAGCTCGACGATCTCCTCTCGTACCTCGTCGCTTTCGACCGCGGCAATCCGCCGGGTGACGTGAATCTTTCCGGCGTCGACCCGTATCATCCATTCACCCGCCAGTTGCTCGGCGCCTTCTTCGGGTATGCCAGCATGGTCGAGGGCATCGATCATTACATTCGGCGCACCGGCGACGAAAAGGTCCGGGACTGGCTGGTAACCTTCATCAGCGAGCTGCGCGACGCGTTGAGGCAGGCACACACCAAAGGCGAGTCGATGCCCTTCACGCAGATGCAGACGCTGGGCATGGCGATCGGCTACGAGTTGACGGGCGACCGCAACTTCCTGGAGACCGGCATCGTCTCCTTGCAGGAGCTGCTGGATTCAACCTCCTGGCACACGCCGCCGCGCGAATGCAAGTTAGTGACAATGACCTGGCGCGGGCTGCCGCGGTTTCTCCATCACGCCGTCGAGAACGACCTGATCGGTCATCTCGATGTGCGCTGCTGAAGAGCACCCCCTACAGGTGCATGCCGCCGTCGAGGACGATGGCCTGGCCGGTCATGTACTCCGACAAGTCACAGGCCAGGTAGGTCGCCACCTCGGCGATCTCCTCGGGCTTGCCGATGCGTCCCATCGGCTGCCGGGCAATGAACGCCGCGCGCGCCGCCACAGGATCCGGCGTGTCGTTGATGCGTCCCCGCAGCGACGGCGAATCGACCGTGGCCGGGCAGATCGCGTTGCAGCGGATGCCCTCCTTGATGAAGTCCGCCGCCAGGCACTTGGTCAGGCCGATGACTGCCGCCTTGGAAGCGCCGTACGCAAAACGGTTGGCCACGCCCATCTCGGAACTGGCGATCGACGACATGTTGATGATGCTGCCGCCGCCCGCTTCGATCATCCCCGGCAGAAACGCCTCGCACACCAGAAAAACGCCCCGGCTGTTGACCGCGAACGTCTTGTCCCATTCCTCCAGCGGCGTCGACAACGCCGTTCCCTGGTGCACGTAGCCGGCACAGTTGAAGAGCACATCGATCGCACCGACCGCGGCGGCAACGGCAGCCACCGCGGCGGGATCCGCGACGTCGAGCTGATACGTCTTTTGGCCGGTAATCGCCTCGAGCTCCTGGAGGTGCCCGGCATCCAGATCGCTGGCGGTGACGATCGCCCCCTCCGCCGTCCACCGGCGGGTCGTGGCTTCGCCGATCCCCTGCCCTGCCCCGGTGATGAAGCAGCGTTTACCTTTGAGTCGGCCCATTCCTAATCCTCCCATGGGTGGTACTTCATGGCTCCGATGGCTCCGATGGCGTCGACGGCGTCGACGGCTCCGATGGCTCCGATGGCTCCGACAGTTCTTCCAGCAGCGCCGTCATCTCGGCGTTGCCCGGGTCGATTGCCAGCTCGGCTTCGCACGCGGTGCTTGCCGCGGCGGTTTCGCCGCGCTGCGAATGGACTTTGGCCAGGACCGCGTGCAGTCCGGGGTACTGGTCGTCGATCGCCAGTCCTTTCGTCGCCCAGGTCACGGCGGCATCATGGTTGCCGGCGATGAAATTGCCCTGCGCTGCGAACCGGTGCGCCTGCGGGCTTGCCGGTTCCAGTGCTGCCAGCTTCTCGGCCGCAGCGACGAACTCACCGGCCTCCGGGCGGCCGTCCAGCGCTTCGAGGAAGTAACGGTAGCCTTCGGCCGGATCATGTACAGGCGGCGGCGTGACCTTGTTGTAAATCAACAGAATCTTCGCGTCGAGCGCCTCGCGCAAGGACCCCGGTGTGGATGGCGTGGGCGGCCATTGGCCGACATCCTCGGCGCGCGCCGCGGCGGCGCCAAAATCTTCCTGTCCGACATGGCACCGCACCAACCCCATGAGCGCCTCGCGGTTGCCGGGCTCCAGCGCCAGGAGTTGCTCGTACTCCTCGACCGCGGCGCCGGGATTGTCGCGCCAGACGGTTTCCGCGTGGTTCAGGAGCTGGTCCCGTTCGGTCTCGGACATGAGCTGGTTGGCAATGAACAGTCCGCCATAGATCAATGAGGAGATGATCACGGCGGAGATCAGCAGTTTCAGGAACATGAAGACCCAGCCGAATCCCATACCGCGCCGGCGCTTTTCGCGACGGCCGACGTACAGCTCGCGCGGCAGCCCGCCGGCACGTATCGCCGGTACCAGGATCAGGTACCAATGGAGCCGTTTCTCGGCCGTGAACATCGCAATGACCGTGACCAGGGCAACCGCGCCGGACCATGGCCAGGACGCGGCCGACGGCACGACGAGCAGCGCCAGGATCAGCGCCACATACGGTCCCAGCCGGGTGAACAACGCCACGACGAGCACACAGCCGAAGATGAAAAACCACGTGTCCAAAGCCGCAATCGCAAAGCCGACACCGGCCAGCAGGGCAATGATCAGGGCCTTGATCAAACGGGTGAGGGACGCGATGCTGAGCCGATGCCCCAGGGAGCGCGGCCGTTCGGCAACCGCCGGGCTGCCTTCCCCCACCGGCAGCGCCCGCGGCGGCAGTCGCGAGAGGATCGCCAGTTGCATGAACAGGACGCCGGCCAACATCGCCACGAACTGCAGAAAAAACACGAACCTTGCACCGAAGCCGACGCGAGTGAAGGTGTCGACGCGTTCGCGGATGCCGGAGACGTGGGTGGTCAGGGTCTCCGCCGCCTGGTCGAACTCTGCACTGTGATCGGCGCCGGACAAGTCGGCGTCGACACTTTCCGTGGCGCCCAGCATGCGTTCACCCAGCTCACCGGCATGCACGACGAACATCACCGCCTGCCGCTGCCAGGCAGGATAAGCCAGCAGCAGGGCCAGGGCGACGGCGACGGCCGCCAGCAAGACGCCGAGGTGGGCGGCCAGTGGCGGAATTTTCAGGTTCCGCAACCCCCGCGACACGCACGGTGTCGCAATCGCGATCAGGCCGACCGCCAGGCAACAGATGATGGCGCGGTACAGGCCCATCAGGACCGCCACCGCCGCCAGTACCAGGCCGGCAATGAACAGTAGCCGCTGCAACGGCGGGTCGATGGACGGGCGCCGTTGGTCGTCCGGAAGGGGGGACCCGAATGCTGGATCGTCTTGCATAAAATAACCCTGTCGTGGCCCAGGCCGGAAGGAAGTGCTTAACACTGTCTTGTGGACCGGACACTATAGTGCGGCATGGTCCATCTTTCCCGGCAAGCCGTTTGTCAGCGATACAGAAGTTCGTGTTCCGGGTTGACCGCAGCACGAGATCACCAGCACGCGGGTATCCCGGTATCATTCACCGCATCAGCATGCGGCGACCGGGTCAAGACACCCCAATGATCCGGTAGTTGACAGGATTGTCAACTTCGTGTTTCTGCACTGCTTTTGAATCCTTTTCCAGGCGACTTGATTTGGATGCATCCGGCGATTACTATTGTGCTCCAAAATTTTTGGAAACATCCTGTGAATTGACGATCAAGAAGGAGAAAACATGTCCACCGCCCTGACGAATGCGCTGAAGAACGAAATTTCCCGACTGGCACGCAAGGAAATCAAAGCGGCAACAGCGCCACTCCAGAAAGCCGTCACCAGGTTGCGCCGGGACAACGCCGGACTGAAACGGCAAAGCCAGAACCTGGAGGCTCAATTGAAACGATTGGGCAAGGCAACGCCCACTGCCAAAGCAGCCGCTGCACCATCAGCCAAGGACGTTCGCTTCTCACCGGGCCTGCTCAAGAAACTCCGCAAGCGCCTGGGCCTGTCCATGGCTAATCTCGCCAAGATCCTCGGCGTCAGTATAAACACGATCATGAATTGGGAAAGCGGCAAGACCAGGCCGCGGGCAGCCGCCCTGCAGAAAATTTCGTCGGCCCGCCAGCTCTCCCCTGCCGCAGCCCGCAAACTGGTCGGCAAAGGCCGCAAGAAAGCGAAACGCTGACCACCTCTTACCCCGGCCAGGCGGCAGCGTCGAAGGCGGGATTCGACTCCGGGATTTTGGCTTCGACGCTGGTGCGCCACTCGATGAGCGACGCATGCAGGCTCGCAACGATGTCGGGCTCGGCAGCGGCAAGATTGCGATCCTCCTCGATGTCGTCACGCAGATTGTACAGCTCGAGCCGACCGTCCTCGAAGAACTCGATGAGTTTGTAGTCGCCCGCCCGCACCGAGCATCCCGGCGTACCGCCCTGATTCCCATAGTGCGGGTAATGCCAGAATATGGCCTGGCGCGCCAGCTCCCCGCCGCCGCGCAACAGCGGTGCAATACTGACGCCATCCGTATGCTGCAACGGCATGAGCGGCAGCCCCGCCATTTCGAGCATCGTCGGATAAAAGTCGGGACTGGTCACCGGCACCGAGCAAACCGAGCCCGGGACGGTGGCGCCCGGCCACTTCACGATCAGCGGTTCGCGGGTGCCGCCCTCGTACATCCAGCCCTTGCCTTCGCTGAGCGGGGCATTGCTTGTCGGTGACCCCTCGGCGGTAGCCAGGCCGCCGTTGTCGGACGTGAAGATGACGATCGTATTGTCCGCCTGCCCCGTTTCATCGATGGCAGCGAACACCTTGCCGAGGTTCTCGTCCATGCTTTCGATCATGGCGGCATAGACCGGGTCCGACTGAACAACGCGCCGCTGAATGTGCAGGTGCTTATTGTCCTCGCATGGGAACGGCTCCCCGTCGATGATGGCGTCCAATTTATCGAGCCCCATCGCTTTCGCTTTGGCCTCGTACTTTGCCACCTTTTCCGGCTTGCCCTCGATAGGGGTGTGTACCTGGTAAAGCGACAGGTTCAGGAAGAACGGTTTGCCGACACTATCGCGGATCAACGCCGCGGCGCGATCGCCGAGGTGGTCGGTCAGGTACGTCCCCTCCGGCACGTCATGACCGGGTAACACGGGGATCTCCCACGGACTGAAGTACCCGTTCAGCGGACATCCCCACTCGCAGCCGCCGATATTCACGTCGAAGCCGTGGCGTTCCGGATATGTATCCGCACCGCCAAGGTGCCACTTGCCGACGTGCCAGGTGCTGTAGCCGCCGGCGCGAAGCGCGGCAGCAATCGACTTTTCCGCGAGCGGCAGGCACTTGAGGTAGGGCACATCGACGAGCTTGCCGCGGCGCGGGTGGCAGCCTCCGCCCCAATCAATCCAATCGGTGACACCTACAGTAGCGGGGTATTTCCCGGTGAGGATACTGGCCCGCGTCGGCGAACACACCGGAGAGGCAGCGCAAGCATCGGTGAATCGCATGCCCTGGGCAGCGAGACGATCGATGTTCGGGGTCTCGTAAAATTCGCTGCCGTAGCAACCGAGATCCATCCAGCCGAGGTCGTCCAGGAGAACAAAGACAATATTGGGTTTGGCCATGGAACAAGTGAAGAGGTTAAACTGGACGTGATACCCCGGCCATGCCGATGGATGTCCGTCAGGTGCCCCTGTGATCGGTTGGTCTATCGTACCGTGGTCCGTGAGGAAAAGCAAAAAACGCAGCGCGCCATCGTCAAAAAACTGGAAGCCTCTGCGGTCACCAAGCGGGCGATGCCCTGAATACCACTTTTCGACGGGGCAAAGCCGTTGGGGAGCAGGTACTCTGCGGAAAGATTTATCCCGTGCAGTACCAGTTGCAAAGGCAAGAGATATACGGCCAGCCGGCGAGCCGGGGATCACCGCCTACAGCTCCAGCAGTTCCGGAAAGTTTTCCGCCGCCCACTGGCGGGCGTGCGCCAGATCCTCCGAGGTACAGGAGGCGTATGGCGGTCGCACGCGCGGATGACAGCGAATATTGGGATTGATCGCCGCATCTGCCTTGTTGCCGCCGGCGTCGCTCTGTCCTTGCCAGCGCAGTTTCACATGAATCTTGTAGCGAATGATCAGCTGCTGGATGGCAATGGCACGGGCCCAGTCGCCGCCGACACAAGCCTCGTACCATTCCAAGGTAAGACGCGGGTTGGTTACGGCCAGCCACGAGTAAATGCCGCGCGCACCGGCGGCAAAGTCGGCAACAAACGTGTATTCGCCGGTGAAATGGCTGATCTGCGGCACGCGCTCACAGATAGTCGCCAGCCACAACGGATCGCCTTTCGTCAGTTTCGTGCCGATCAGTGTCGGTGTCCGGTCTATCAGCCGGATGTAGTCGTCGGCGTTCAGTACCGTCTTGGTATAACCCGAGTTGTAATGAATCAGCGGCGTATCGCCACAGGCTCGTGCCAGGTCTTCGAAGAATCGCAGGACATCGTCCGGCGTCAAGGTCATGAAATAGGGTAAGGCAACCTGCAAGGCCATGGCGCCGTTGGCAATTGCGTACTCCGCACGCCGGATTGCCCCGCGCGTGTCCGCCGCGGTAATACCGACCTGGTGCGGCATGCCGGTTTTCCCGACCTCGTCGAGGAAGATATCTGTCTGTGCCCGGAATTCGTCGAATTCCATGGTAAAAAACTCGCCGGACGAACCGCCGATGTAGAGACCATGAACGCCCGATCCACACTGGTAGCTGACATCATGGCGAAAGACCGCCTCGTCGAATCCCCCGCCCTCGTCCCACGGCGATGTGACCAGGGCCCAGACACCTTTCAGAGTTTCTGCAGTTAACATCATGATTCCCCGTCAGATTTCGCTTTGCAGGAGACCGGTCTACATTGAAGCGGGAATAGAGTATTTCAATACCGGTGACAGGATCCCATGAGTCACAAACCGGATCACCAATCTCCTGTGGAGATGATCCCGCCCAGCCAGCTGCCGACCGACTCTGCTTCGCCAACCGACATTGCCGGGGCCGGCCCGGCCATCTCGCACAGGCAGCAGTGAACATCGATTTCAACAGTTGCCACATCGGCGCCGGGGTTACGGTTGACTGCATCGCTTATGGCGCCGTGGACGGCTTCGGTGATTGGACAGACAGAGATCGAGCGGCGATAGTTGGGTAGTTGTTCAGGCACGGTTACGACCTGCAAGTGACAATTTCACGGGACCTCAACGGGCCCACTCACCTGGCCGCTTGCACTAACTGCCTTGGGGACCTGAATGACAAAAGTCGAATTCATGCAATTGACAATCCGGGCGCTGACCGTTGACCGCATATGCCTGAAAAGCCCAATTTCCTGATCATCCTGAGCGACCAGCAGCGGCGCGACAGCCTGGGCTGTTACGGCAACCCGGTGATCCGCACACCGAACCTCGATCGTCTGGCGGCCGAGGGGGTCGTGTGCGACCAGGCATTCGTCGCCAACATGGTCTGTGCACCGTCCCGGGCCAGCATCTGGACCGGGCGGTACCCGCGGGCCCACGGGGTGGCCAGCAACGGGGTTGCACTGTCCAAAGACGAGATCACGACCGCCTCGGCCCTCCTCGAGGCCGGCTATCGCACCGCTTCGTGCGGCGCGCTTCACCTGAGTCCGTCCGCCGACACGCCCGAAAACGACACGCCCGAGAGCCGGCACTTCCATGCCTCCGGCCAACCGTTTCCGTCACCGTACCACGGCTTCGAGACAGTCAGGCTGGTAACCGGCCTGGGGGACGAATGGGGTGATTACCATCAGTACCTGGTCGACCAGGACCCCGGCCTGCCGGCATTGTACAAGGAAGACCGGGCGCTCACACCGCCGACGGGAGCACCGTCGAGCTGGAAGTGCGGTATGCCGGAGGAACACCATTGCACGACATGGGTCGCCGACGAGGCGATCAAATCCATGCAGTCGATGGCCGGGCAGGAGGCGCCGTTTCTCTTGTCGGTCGGCTTTCTCGACCCCCACTTCCCCTTCGCGCCACCGGCCCCGTGGTGCGACATGTACGACCCCGCCAACGTTGTCATGCCCAACCGCAGCGACGATGAGATGCCGGGCAAATCGCTAAACTACCAGAGGAAGTTCGACCGCTTCGTCGACGCCTGGCCCTGGCATCCCACCGAAATGCCGGAGGCCCACATCCGCGAGATCATCGCCCACTATTACGGCATGGTCTCGATGGTGGACTACAACGTCGGGCGAATTCTCGCGGGGCTGGATGAGCTCGGTTTGTCGGACAATACGATTGTCCTGTACAGCACCGACCATGGGGAGCACCTCGGCGATCATTGGCTGATCTACAAATGCCTGCCGTACGACGAGTGTACGCACGTGCCAATGATCTGGCGCTGTCCGGAGCGGTTCGCAACCGGCTCACGGATCGACGGACTGGTCAGTCACATCGACATCATGCCGACGATGCTCGAGCTTGCCGGCGTGCCCGTGCCCCACGGCGTCCAGGGCCAGTCGTATGCCGCCGGGTTGAGGTCCGGTGAATGCGACGGCCGGCCGTATATTCTCTGTGAAGACGACAATTTGGCGTATGGTCCCAACGTCGAAGGGCAGGTGCGCACATTGCGAACTCCGCAATACCGTCTGACCTATTTTCTGCCGGGAGACGAAGGGGAGCTGTATGATCTGGAAAAGGATCCGAATGAGTTCTACAATCGCTGGGACGATCCGGCGTATGCCCCGGTCAGGAACGAACTGGTCCGGCAACTGCTGGCCGCGGTCATCGCCGCTGCCGATCCAAAGCCGCGACGCGTAGCGTCCTTCTAAGGAGTGAAGAGTGAAATGAAACTGGGCCGACGCGACCATCATCACGTCGTTTATCACAAGGACCACGGCGAGGTCTTTGGTGAAGGCGACGCCCCACTCAGCCTCGAGCGGGTCCTCGAGAACTCGCTGGGCTGGTGCCGCAACACCGGCATCAATGTCTTCAACTTTCACATCAACAGCCACAGCCGCGACTTCCTCGGTATCGACCCGTGTGAGAATGCGGCGCCGCCGTTCGAACACCTCGGTCCCTGGACAATCTACGAAACGATACGCCATCATCGCGAGAATGGTGTCGACCTGATGGCGGAGCTGGGCCGGGCGATGCGGGCGGCCGGGATCGCCTTCTGGGCCGGGCTGCGCGTCAACGACATCCATCACACCACCGGCGGCGAGTCAGTGCATCCACGTTTCTGGCTCGAGCACCCGGAGTGCAGGACAGGCGAGAGCGTGCCCTGGGATCCGCAACGCAGTCCCGGGGCGCTTGATTTCGCGCATCAGGCAGTACGCGACTATACGCTGGGTATCGTCGAGAAAACGCTCGAGCTATACGATGTCGACGGCATCGATCTGGACTTCAACCGCATGCCGATTCTCTTCAAGTCCGAGGAAACAGACCAGCACCGCGATACGTTGACAGCCTGGCTGGCCGAGGTCCGTGCCGCCGTCGACGACGCTGCCGAGCGCCGTGAACATCCGATCTGCCTCGAGGTGCGCGTGCCGTCCGTCGCTGATCAATGCCACCGCTTCGGCGCCGATGTCCTGACCTGGATCGATCGCGAGCTGGTCCACATCGTGACCGCGTCCTCGACGCGATTCGCCGAGTTCGAGATGCCGTTAGAGCCGTTTCTCGAGGCCGCCCGTGACAAGGACGTGCTGGTCTTTGCCGGCATCGAAGGGCTGCAGGCGGACGGCGTGCTGAGCCGCGAGATGTATCGCGCCTGGGCGTACCATTACTGGCAAACCGGCGTTGACGGCCTGCACTTGTTCAACAACGGGTACAACCACATTTACGGCGGTGGCCCGCACCCCGTCGACGAGCTGCATGACCCGGATCGGCTGGCCACACTCGGGAAGCGTTATGTCATTACGCGGACGTTGCCGGGCCGCCCGTATATCGAACACGGTGATCCGCTGCTGTCGTACCCGAAACAATTGCCGCGGGAACTCTCCACGACCGGCGATGGTAAGGGCGAACTGTTTGAGATCCACGTCGATGACGATCTCGAACACGCCCGGGATGCCGATATTCTGGAGGCCCTGGTCCTGCGCGTGCGAATTACGGAACTGACAAGGCTCGATCGCATCGCGATAAGAATGAATGGGGAATTGCTCGACGAAGAAAATCTTCGCGTCCGCGGATCCGGTTGGGCCCGGCGACTGGCAAATCTGCCCAATGTGTACAATGCGCCGACCTGGAGTGCAACGACCTCCGGAAGTTACCGCTGGATTCTCTGCGACCTGACCCAATGCGACTGCCTTCGCAGCGGCAGTAATCAGATCGAAGTGTCGCTCAACGAAAAAAATCCCGATGTGATTGCCCCGCTGTGTGTGTACAACATCGAGGTCGACGTCAAATACCGCCACATACAGCATGAAGGCAATGAGGACACGGGTCGGTTCTGAGGTCCTGAGGGATTTCTTCCATGATGCGATTGTTTCTCAAGCGTAGCCATCGCGGGTTGGTGAAGGAATAGCCGATGGGCAGGCCGTCGGCGCCACCTGTTGAGCTTTCGGTAAGACGCGCGGAGCACGCCTTGTCAAAGGCCGATTGCGCCTGCTTGATGAGGCCCCCACGAAATAAATCGGCGGCGCCCAAAAACGCCGCGAACCCTTGCCCAGACTGGGTTCACGCCGTTTCGGCAGCGACAAAACTTGCGTACGCCGTTTTTTTTCTTGGAATTGGGTAGAGGAAAACATATAACTGGAAATGATTGTTACTCGTGCGCACCCGCGGTCGCCGGTCGTGACGGCCTGAGCCGGTGGTGTGCGTCACGTAGACGAGTTGGAGAAATCTAATAAATAAAAAAGAGGGAAAAGGAGATGAGAAAGGCAATCGTAGGATTCATGACAGTGACGCTGGTGCTGGCGATGACAGCAATTGTCAATAGCCAGACGGTCAGTCCAGGTTTCTTTGTCGTTGGTGCAAGCAGTCCGACCGGTGACGACTTTGGCACGGTGAGTCCGACCGACCCCTATGGCTCCGGAAACCCTGTTGCGTCCGAGGGTTCAGTGATGCTGTCGAACGGGGACGTCGAGATAACGGTCCAGTACGACACCACCACGATTTTCGATGAAAACGGGGCGGCCCTGCAACCGTACGGCAGCGGTGTGTTCAAACTAGTGACCGAATTGGTGCGCGAGTTGCCGGGCGGCAGAATCGCCCGATACGGCAGGCATTCAGGTAGCGACATTGATGTCCCGGGCTCGGGGGGCGTCCAGACGGTGGTCGATACCAAGACGGCGTCGAGCTTGAACTTCGGGGATGGTGTGTATAAGGAAGGCACCATCGCAGAAACACAGACGGACGGCGCGGGCATTCAGTCAGACCACGCACCGATCGGCAGGAGCTTCAGGGTCACGGTTCAAATGTTCGGGTCCAACGGGAGGACCACGGTTGTCGGCTTTCCTCAGCCACGCAAC
>JASLZG010000489.1 GCA_030754995.1 Lentisphaeria bacterium | reverse complement strand
GTCAGCAGGGCATTTAAATACTTCGGCATTCTGAAGGTACTTGCCGAGTAGTGCACCGCGCCTAGGGTCAAGAAGAAGATCATTGTCAACGTTGTCTCTTCGTGAACTAAAATCAAGATGGCCAGGAACCCAAACCGTTCCTTGCGAAGCATTACCCAGACTACCAGCCAAAAAGCCATCGTTGTCTCCGGCATACATCAGCCAGGCAAGGGCAACTTGCTTGTTGTTGCTCATGCAACTGATCCCGGTGGCCTTGGACTTGGCATTGGCCAATGCCGGGAGCAACATACTTGCCAAAATAGCAATGATGGCGATGACCACCAGCAATTCGATCAGCGTGAAACCTCCTTTTTTATTTTTTATTTTCATGACAAATTAATAGCGTGACAAAACTCGAATTCAGAGGGCATTGCCGCTTCTCCTATTCGTGGCATAGTGTTCCTTCATGTACATGATGTCTCGATTGTCGGAGTCGTAGAAGCCAAAACTGAAAGTACCGGGCCGCGAAGCTGTTCCCACAGTCCCATTGGCTGCAGTTTTTGTCCTTGAAGAAAGCCACTTCTTTGTGATCGCGTGGCCATCCCCCCAGCTTAGTGTACTGTAGTCGTTGTGCCAGGGAGCAACCGGATCAATCCAGTTGTTTCCTGGACCCATGCTGATAATCCACGAACCCATGTTGTATTGGCGGGGATCGGATTCCTCGACATAAACATACTTGTCTGATGGACTTTTGATGTTGGAAATTTTTTCGACTGACAAGCCCTGTTGCTCCCCATTCATACCTCCGGCACCGGAATAACTAACGTAAGTCAAGGTTGGGGATACGGACGTGATCCGTCGATCACCGGGACAGTGATA
>JASLZG010000488.1 GCA_030754995.1 Lentisphaeria bacterium | reverse complement strand
AAAACAAGAACCCCGAATTCCTGGACACCCTCTCCATTGCCTACGCTGCGAACAACAACTTTGAGGCCGCCGCTGTCGCTGCCCAGCAGGCACTTCAAATCTGGGAAAAATCCAGTAAACCCAAGGCCGCCGCCACCACTCGTTCTCGCCTTACCCTCTACACCGACAAACAGTAAGTAGACAACAGTACGGCTTGCCTTGGCGCAGTATGTCCTGTAGCTTGCGCGTGTCTTACCGGTGTGACTGTCAACGGCGGTTTCGATTTGAACCTTAACCAGCCCGACTTTCGTGGTAGAGACACTTGGCTTTTTCGGTTTTGCCATGGGCGTCAGTTTGGCGTGAATAAACACTTTTCTTCAAAGAACAATTCACCCAAAAAAAGTCACACTTTAAAATGCCGCGGCATTTTAAAGGCAAAGAAAAATTATTATTGCGTTGTTTTTATTAAAAAAAACTCAACACAGGAGAGTGAAAGGTGGCTGGTGCTCCTCGCGGTCTTCAAAACCGTTGTCGGTTCGTGAACGGGCCGAGGTAGGTTCGATTCCTACCCTCTCCGCCAATTTTCCTTCGTTCCATGGATGATCCGGTTCGGCTCACGCAATACTGCCGCAGTGCCGGTTGTGGGTGTAAGATCGCACCGGGGATGCTTGAGGAAATCCTGGCCGTAGGCGGCAGGGCCGAGCCCGGCCCTCGACTCTTGGTGGGCAACGACTCAAGGGATGACGCGGCCGTGTTCGACCTTGGCAACGGGCAGGCCATCATCAGTACGACCGATTTTTTCATGCCCATAGTCGATGACCCGTTCGAATTCGGCCAGATCGCCTCTGTGAACGCAATCAGCGACGTTTATGCCATGGGCGGCAGGCCGCTGATGGCCATCGCCGTGCTCG
>JASLZG010000487.1 GCA_030754995.1 Lentisphaeria bacterium | reverse complement strand
AAATCTCTTACATCTTGAAGGTTGTGTGCTAAATTCATAACTCCTCTTTGACTAAACATTATATTATAATTAAGTTCTTGAGATAATCCTTCCCAAATTTTTAAAGCATGATCATATAATCTTGCACTAGCATCCCATAAATAATTTGATCTAATTATAGTAGTGTTTCTTCCTGTGTTTCCTCCGCCAATCCAACCTTTTTCTACAACTGCAATATTTTGCATATTGTGTTTTTTGGCCAAATAATATGCTGTTGCTAAACCATGACCTCCACCACCAACTATTATTGCATCGTACTCTTTCTTTGGTTCGGGATCTCTCCAAACTCTCTGCCAATTTTCATGATAACTGAAAGTATTTTTAATTAATGAAAATATAGAGTATTTGTTTTTCATATTTGGCAGAAATTACTTGATTAATATTGAATATTCAATGATTTCAAGTTACACAGTATTGTCTTAAAAGGTGAGGTGGGTGAGTGGCTTAAACCAGGAGTTTGCTAAACTTCCGTACGTTATAAATGCGTACCGAGGGTTCGAATCCCTCCCTCACCGCCATGATTTAATATAAAGGATTGTCTTTAAAGAAATCTTTTAGATAAATTGGTTTTTGAGACAAAATGTATCTATAGACATTATAGTTTTCTAAAACACGCTGGACATAATTTCTAGTTTCTTTAAATTTAATTAGTTCTATCCAATCAACATAATCAATTTGTTTTTTTTGAGGATTTTTATTTATTTTTTTCCAGTATTTTATTCTTTTAGGTCCAGCATTATAAGCAGCGATCGCAAAAGGGTAGGCTCCATCATATTCTAAAAGTAAATCCGCAATATAATAAGAACCAAGATTAATATTATATTCAGGACTTCTAGTTAATTTTGACCTTGAATATCCAATCTTAATTTTTTTTGCTAAAGTTTTTGCTGTGT
>JASLZG010000486.1 GCA_030754995.1 Lentisphaeria bacterium | reverse complement strand
TTTTGCACGGTCGTGAGCGGGTAGAACCACAGCGCCAGGGTGACCGCTTCGGTCAGGTCGAGACTGGGCGTGTTGCCACAGTCGACATGGGCTTTGCCGCTGTTGAACTTGAGCGCGTAACCGGCCTCGCCGTCGAGTTCGACGTACTGCACGTCATCGACAATGGACCCGTGATTGCCATGGCCGCTGGCGTCCTGCACTTGCGCCGACGGGCCTTCCTCGAAGGTGTAATGTGCGACGAGCCCGTCGTCATCCTGGGCCGAACCGGCCGGCATGAGCAAGACGATCGCTGCGCCGAAAAGTGCAAGCGGCAAGGCAGTCCGTCCGATCCGGCGGATCATTTGTTTCAGCATATTCTCAGTCCTCGAGATACGGCTGAAGCTCGATGAAGTTGAACATCAGTTCCTGACCGATGGGGCCGCCGGGCTTCCCCGGTTTTTTCCATTTCTCGATGTTGAACTGAATCCCCCACTCACTCGGCCAGTAGACATGATCGTCGCTCACCCAATCTGAAACAGTCAGGGTCGCGGAGTCACTCTTCGTGCGAAAGACAAAGAAGTGGTAGGTGAGCCAAAGCTTGTCGCTCCCGAACACATGCTGGAAAGACCGGCGTGGCGAGGGCTGGACATTGTCGATCTGAATCCCTAGCTGGTGTGCGGCCCGCTTCGATTTTCCTTTTTGCAATTCCTGGTAGTCGGCGGTGACCATTTTCAGCGAGTACAGCCTGCCCGGTTTGAGCGCCTTGATCGGTTGCGAAAAGGTGTTTGGCCGATCCGCGCTCCGTTTGGTCCACAGAAAGTAGTCGCCTTGATTTTCGATGGGCCCGCTCTGGCCGATGTACCTCGCCTGGCGACGGCCATAACCGGCCTCCTGCTTCACGGCCATGCTCCCCGTTTCGGCCGGTGATAGATTCCAGCCGCTGTCGCCATCGGCAAAATCCGGGTTCTCGATATGCGGCAGGATATACGGATCGCTGCCAAGCATATCACGCCTGCCCTCGATGCAATAGTGCCGGAACAGCTTGGCACTCCAGCGCAAGGTCTCCTCGTCG
>JASLZG010000485.1 GCA_030754995.1 Lentisphaeria bacterium | reverse complement strand
ATCAGTGCCAATATCTGCGAGACGGAATGCGACGTCGCCGCGGGAATTGCCGCTGACATCGACGCCAAGTTGAATCCATAGGCACAAACACAGCGTCGACTTTCACAGAAAGCAAAAACAGAACATCACCCTCAAAAGACAAGTGAGGTTAACCGTGTTTGTACGCAAAATCAGTTTGGCATTGGTGTTGGCCGCAGGGTTCGTGTTGACAACGGCCGCGGATGAATCTTTTCACTATGAATGTACCGGCGGAACCCCGGGCGACTTCTGCAGGGCGTTGGTCGCGGAAAACGGCGGTTGCCAGTGTTCTAACGGTTATAGAAACATCCTCGGTGCGACCTTTGACGGCTACATTGATCTTGACGTGCCGAAGTCGGGTACTTACCAGGTCTACCACCGTTGGTTCCATTATGGTTGGAACACCGGGGGCTGTTACGATTTCTCGATTGACGGGCAGTACATGTATACCGCTTGCGAGGGCGATGGATGCGTACTTCCCATCAACTGCACCAGTCCGGACAATGGTCACCGCTGGCGCAGTGATGATGTGGAACTGAGCGTCGGCACCCACGAGTTCAGGTTCACAATGAACGGGGTGGGGGACACCTATCCGTATTTCCTGTATATCGACCTCGCAGACGCGAACGAGCACGGCGTGGCCAGGACATCGCTCTGGACCCTGGGGGATGACCTCGAGGCCGTCTCGCTTACGCCGGGACCGACCGGTGCGGACGGTACCCAGGGCCCGCAGGGCAAGGTTGGTGGCGATGGAGCTGCTGGCGCTACTGGCGATACTGGCGCCGCTGGTGCCGCTGGTGCCGCTGGCGCCGCCGGTGTGCAGGGAGCGCAGGGCAAGGCTGGTGCCGATGGCGCTGTTGGTGCCGATGCCGCGTGCACCCCGTGTGCCGACGTAACCAATGCCGCAGTTGAGTTGGCCTGCAAGCTCATAGGCACCAACGCGCCGGCCAGTGAGCTTCAGGCATGTGCTCAGACCATTGTCGATACGCTGCTGATCAGCGCCAATATCTGCGAGACGGACTGCGACGTCGCCGGGGAAATTGCCGCTGACATCGACGCCAAGTTGAATCC
>JASLZG010000484.1 GCA_030754995.1 Lentisphaeria bacterium | reverse complement strand
CTGTTGCGATCCAAATGATGTTGAGAAGGCAATTATGACACAGCCCTCCAATTAAACGATAACAATTGCACGACTGTAAACTGTTTCACCATACATATTAATGACCACTTCGACAAGCTTTTGTCAATTCAAATATCGTAATCTTCCTCTTAATCCTGCCTTCGTAACTCTCTTCATCCACCCCTGTTAATCCACTATGGGAGCGATGAAGAAGTAGACGAACGGCGGTGGCCAATACTACTCACTACAGCGTCTTTGCGAAGTGGCCGTTAGTAGCCGACCCTTAGCTCGTAGCCGTCATACTCGACCTCCCACATACGTTTCATTTCGGCGATATCGGCGCCCGAGACGGGGTTTCTCCATGGCGAGTGCGACGCTTCGGTGTTTTCAATAAATTCGGAATGCAAATCAGCGAAGGAAACATTGAAGCCGAGACCGTCGTGGCGCGCATAGCTGATGGCACCGGTTGGAGCATATGAGATATAGGGATCCTTGGTCATCGGAAACGGCCCCCGTGCATAGTTGCAACCCGGCCAGGTGTTGGCGAATTCCCACCTGGCACCGTTGACCGCGGTGTAGTGCGTTTCGCAAACCAGTACTTTCTCCCAAGGGTTCTCGGCCCGGTTGATTCTTATGTAGTTCAGCTCTCTGTTTTCTGTGTGACTCCCGTTGCCTTTTGCGTTGGTAAAAAAATAATTTAGTGAATAGGACGGTTGCCGGCGAGGGTGAAAGCACCACCAACCGGTTTTGTTGCTGTAATACCTAAGTGTGCCCTCGAAGCGCGGGACGTCACCCATACCCCCGTAGGTCTCGTCTCCAGGGCAATACCCGAGTGGATTCAACTCCTCCGGCGTAGTGGACAGGTCGATCGGCTTGTCTTCGATCTCTTCCAGCCAACTCACCGAGTAACCCATTTCACTATGAACGGCATACTGTCCCTGGTCCCGAATCGACGGCATATTCACGCGCGTTGTCGGCCCTTTCAGGACTGCCGGCACGACAACCCTGTCGTTGTCAGTGGCATAGATGCCGCCCGCAGCCATCGCCAGTTGCCGGATGTTGCTCATGCACGCCACGCGTATGGCAACCGACTTGGAATGCTGAAGCGCCGGCACCAGCATGGCGGCAAGGATCATAATGACCACAATGACGACTAACAACTCAATGAGCGTAAAGCGCTTCGGCCCGACGCGACACCGCAACTGTTGCGATCCAAATGATGT
>JASLZG010000483.1 GCA_030754995.1 Lentisphaeria bacterium | reverse complement strand
GCGGCCGTAGCCCTTCCACTCTTTCACCCGATCCGGGCGGCCGCCGGTCAATTCGATGACGACGTTGTCGCCGAACTGAATGTCGGGATACGCCTTGCTCGTCGGACCGTAGGCGATCATCAGAATGGTCTTGTCAGGGTGTGATTTGGCTGCTTCGTCACAGATCCATTTGTGCAGCAGCAGCATGCGCCGGTTCGAGTCCGGCTCCATTGCCTGGCAACCGTCGCATTCACATGGGACGTGGCCGTCGGACTGGCCCATCTCTACCCAGTCGTGGCCGGCATCGAACTCCGCCTGCAACCCGTGCAACAGGATTTTTCGTACCTCCGGGTTCGACGGGCAGACATGGTGGCCGACCTTTGTGCGCTCGCCGTTGAACTTTGCGAAGTACTCGGGATTCTTCTCAAAGTCCGCACTGAACCAGTATATGTAGGAATGCCCGCCGTAATGTCGACCCTGGATGCCGCTGCGAATGCTGTTGGCGTAAGGGGCGGGACGTTTGAGCTGACTGCCGTAGTAAAAGGTGCCGATATAGAAACCGAAGGCAGCTGCGTCCAGATCATCCAGGTCTCGTGGCACAGCCAGTCGCGTCGTCTTTGGAACCCGGGTGCCTTTTGCCGTCGGCGCCAGCCACTGCACGCCGCAGTGTGATTCCAGGAACCGGGCAACGGCGCGGCAGGTGCCCTTGGGTCCTGCCTGCAGCGGCGGCCGAAGCGGCGCGCATTCGTGGAAGTACTGCCACGGACCCTCCGTCGGTTCGATCGCCCCACTGTTGGCCGGAGAGTCCCTGCCGATCAGATACAGCACGTCGCCGGCAACACGCAAGCGGCAGGCATCGTAGGTCAGATCATCGGTGGTGACGCCGGCGGCAGCGGCCATCCGGGTGTGCCCGACACTGATGATGGTGCCGTCCGGTGCGGCGCTTTCCTCGACGATGTTCAACGTGGCGCCGCTGCTCTGCTGCACGTAGTCGACAAGCCAGGACGCCGCCATACGCGTGAACGAGTCCGCCTTGTCCGGCACGGCGATGGTGCAGGCGGCGCGCCCGTCATCGACAAGCACGAGGTCGCCGGCTTGTGCCTGCAGGACGAGGATCGACAACAGCAGGCAGGGTGCGTGGGCAATACGTATTCGCATGGTGTTCCTATCCATCGGTAAACGCTTGTTCGAACAGGCGCTCAAAGTCCGCGAAGGTAACGGTGTTGTCAATGTTCTGGCAGTCGATCGCCAGCGGCGAGGTGGCGTTTGTCGTAAAGCTCCAGGCGGGCGGTTGCTCGAAGTGCCACAGCCGCAGCGAGCGGTAGTGGTCCTGCAGCAGCTCGTCGGTGCGTGTGTTGCGTGAGCCGCTGGGGTAGGCAAAGTG
>JASLZG010000482.1 GCA_030754995.1 Lentisphaeria bacterium | reverse complement strand
GGCCCCACCTCGAACTTGTCGGGGGTCAGGTAGCTGACGATGCGCTTGCCGTCGGGCGTCCACAGGTAATGGTCGCGGGCCCCCTGCATGACGGCGGGCCTCAGGGCGTCCTTGGCCAGGGGCACTGGTTGATCGTACCGGCCGTCCAGCGTCCGCAGGTGCAGGGCCTGGTCGATGTACCGTTCCGGCGATGGCCAGCGGTCATAAGCGTACAGGTCGGGGTCGGTCGGGCATCCCTGTATGTGGGTGCAGAAATAACCGTCTGCCTCGAGCGTCAGGCGCGGTGGCTCATCGGCGCAGATCATGTAATGCCTTGACTGCACGTGTTCGTCGTAGGGCTGGCCGCGAAAAAAGCAACCCATTGCGCACTGGTCATCGTTGAGCAGGCAGGAGCAACCACTTAGACGCCATCCGTCAACTTGAACCGCCGCCACCTCACGCCCCTGGCGCATATCCCACAGGATCGCGCGCGGCCGGTCGGTGTCGTCGTCGATCAGGCAAGCGAGCTGGGTATCGCCGCTGATTTCCGTCACATCATGTCCGGCCGGGAACGGCTGCTCGGTTTGTCCGGTCGTCAGGTCTAACAGGAGATAAGCCGCCGCTCCCTGGTCCGGAATATCACCCTGGCGGAGCAGGACTTTGCGACCGTTTTCGAGAAAGCATCGGAACTGATGGTACTGCGTTCCCCAGATAAGCTCTTCAGCATCCTGGCCACGGGTGTAGATGCGCAGCACGCGCATGCCGGTGCCGGGGTCGGTCCAGCCATCGAAAACCTTTGTCGCCTGCTCGAACAGCGACGGTGCAACCTTGCATGCTTCCGATTCCATCGCTATTCCCCCGTCGCGGTATCCAGCAGGGTGCAACTGAGCGCCGGCAGTGTCACCGACAGTTCGCCACTGCTGGTTTGGCGGGTCTGAGAATCCAAGCTCCGCGCTGACCCGTGCTGGGTCACCGTCGGCCCGAGCCGGCTATCCGATACGGCGACCTCCTGCGTTTCGGTCGTCCAGTTGGCAAGGACCAGGCCGAGGCGCCCGTCGGGCGCCTGCCACGCCGCGTGGAATACGGCCGGGATCTGGTGATCCTTCCCATCGTGTTGCCAGCGCATGGTGCGGACTTCTCCAACCCGGGCGGGCTGCATCATGCGTCCGTAGACCAGGAACTCTGCGGCCGGTCCCCGCCGCAGGGCGGCGGTTGCTGCGAGCATCTCCACGGCATCGTCGTTGCTGCCCGCTTCCACATCCCATGGTGCCCAGTTCGCAGAGTCCAGGTTCAGGAGCGTGCCGTCGCTTTTCATCACGGCGCCCGGGATTTCGCCGACGACCAGGTTGTAGGCGTTGCGGATCGGCAGGTGATAGGGCTCCGGTCCCATCCCGAACCCGCCTTGGATCACGATGAACTCATGGTACAGGTA
>JASLZG010000481.1 GCA_030754995.1 Lentisphaeria bacterium | reverse complement strand
GGTCCTGGAGCCGTCCCGGTTCAGCGAACTCGACAATATCATCCTGGCACCGCACTCGATTGCCTGGACCGACGAGCTCTTCACCGGCATGGGACAAATGTGCTGCCAGGCAATGGTCGACCTGTCATTCGGCCGGGAACCGCGCGGCATGATCAATCCCGAAGTCCTCGAACAGCCCGGATTCCAGGTCAAGTGGAATCGCCTCAAGCGCGCCGAGGGGTGATTGCTGATTTCTTTCACCGGCGGCGGTGGCGACGCCAGGGCGAAAGGGTAAAATGTTGAGGAGTCAAAAGACTTGAAAATTTCGCCTTGCTCCTTTGGGCCAGTTCAACTTTGTAACCAACCGACGCCCCATGCCTGAACATACCGACGTTCTGATCATCGGCGGCGGTTTTATCGGGCTGTCTTCCGCCTACTACCTGAACCGGGCCGGATGTTCCGTGCGCATCGTCGAGCAGGACACTGTCGGCAGCGGCGCCTCCCACGGCAACTGCGGCATGGTGTGCCCCAGTCACGCGCCGCCGCTGACGCAGCCGGGTGCCGTCGCCACCGCCCTCAAGTGGATGCTCAAGCCGGACGCACCCTTCTTCGTCCGGCCGACGCTGAATCTGCGCACAATAAGCTGGCTGCTGCATTTCGCGGCCCGCTGCGATGCCGAGCGCATGCGGCCGGCGATGGTTGCGCGGGCCGAGATTCTCAGGAGTTCGAGAGTTGCGTACGATGCGTTCATCGAGGCAGAAGACCTGGTGGCGGCTGTCGAGTGGTTGCCGGTCGGGGCGCTCTTCGTTTGTCGCGAAGCCGCGACCATGGACCAGTGCGCACACTATTTCGGCCTTGTCGCCGAATTCGACGTGAACGCGGAATCGTTGGCCGGTGCCGAGCTTGCCGCCAGGGAGCCGGCGTTGCGCGATGACGTCGCCGGTGCCTGGTACGTCGGCCTCGACGCTCATCTGAGACCGGATCGACTGCTGCGGGAGTGGCATCGGGTGAACCTCGAGCGCGGCGTCATCGTCTCCGAAAATTCCGCGGTTTCGGCGATCCATGAGGATGGCGACAAAATAACCGGCGTGTCGACGAGCTCCGGTTCGTATACGGCGGACGCCGTTGTCGTGGCGACCGGTGCCTGGTCATCCCAACTGGCGGGCATGTTCCACACGCAGATTCCGATCGAGCCGGGCAAGGGCTACAGCATCACGACCACCCGTCCGCAGCCCAGTCCGGTGCATCCTTGCGCTTTCCAGGAGCGCCGCTGCATCGCCACGCCGTTCCAGAGCGGCTACCGCCTCGGCGGGACCATGGAGTTTTCAGGGTTCGATCCGCGGCTGCGGCAGAATCGCATCGACGCGATCCGCCGCTCCGCGGCGGAATATCTGAAGGAGCCGGAAGGTGACACGGTCGAGGAGCTGTGGTACGGCTGGCGGCCGATGACGTACGACGGCGTGCCGATCATCGGGCCACTGCCGAGGCACCGGAACGCGTACATCGCAGCCGGCCACAACATGCTGGGCCTGAGCATGGCGACGGGGACGGGAAAATTGATCTCCGAGCTCTTGACCGGCGCCGAGCCGCACATCGATCCGCGACCTTACAGTGCCGACCGGTTCTGACTGTTCCGGTGGTGCATCGCCTGCGAAAATCCAGCGGCGCATCCATCAGATCCGGGATGCGGCCATTTTCGGTTGCTGCAGGCTGTCTGTTCCGTCGGTCAGCCATTCGATATTGAATCGCGCCAGGACGAGCCTGGCATAC
>JASLZG010000480.1 GCA_030754995.1 Lentisphaeria bacterium | reverse complement strand
GCGCCGTTGACTTCCACGGTGTTGCCCATGATGTCGAACGTGTCATTGCCGGTGGTGCCATCGATGTTCACGGTGTCGGTTCCGGTGCCGGTGTTGACCGTGATCGTATCCATGTTGACGAACGTGACGGGGGTCTGACCCGTCACATCAATGGAATCCTCATCAACACGGACGGTCTGCGCCGCCGGGCCCGTGGGCGTATTTACGATCAGCGCGTCACCTGTAGCGCCGCCGCCGGTAACAAGAAGCGCTGCCTGGGCGTCGACGGGATTACCCGCGGGCTGATTGACCGTCACGACATCGGCACCGTCCTGCGAGACGTCGACGTCGATCGACTCGGCGCCGATCAGGCCGATGGTCAAGGCCGGGCCGGTGCCCTGGGACACGACCAACTGCGTGGCCGTTCCAGCGCTGGACTCCACCGTAATGTTGTCGTCTGCGGTTGTGCCTTCGACGTTGACGGTGTCACCGCCGCCGGCGTCATCCATGAGGTCGAGCGTCAGCACGTCGATGTCGTTGAAATTGACGAGCGACTCGCCTGCAACCTGAATGCTGTTGGCGGTGACCGTCGCGGCATCGTCCTGGCCGGTCTGAGCATTGACCGTCAAAGCGTCGGAGCCTGCGCCGCCACCGTTGACCGTGATTGTTTGTGCGGTCGTGGGCCAGGGGAAATTGACCGTGACGGCGTCGACACCGTCTTGGGTGATGTCAAACGTGATATCCTCGATGTTGTCGAGCGTGAGCGTGTCGGTCGCGTTGCGGATTACGTCGCTGGTGCCGGCCGCCGTGATGAAATCGTCGGCACCGGTCGAGCCGCTGATCACGACGCTGTCGGACGCGGTGGGCAGACCGCCATCCAGGTTGATGTCGGCGGGCAGACCGGTGTCGTAGTCCAGGTTGAACACGTCATCCGCAGTGCCGGACATGACGTCGAGCTGCGCGGGCAGATCGCCGGCAAAGGCGACGGTGATCGGCGTGCCGGCGGGATCAAAGACCACGCCGGCGCCGGTGATGTTGAACGTTTCGCCGACGGTGTCGCCGGTATCGATGACGGTGACGATGTCGTCGCCGCCCATGCCGTTGATGTCGACATCGCCGAGGATATTGGCCGTCAGGTCGGTCGCTCCGACGTTGAACGTATCGTTGGCGGCCCCACCGTTGATGCTGGTCGTCACGCCCGCCGCACGGCCGTTGATATCGGCGGTGTTGGCGCCCGTGCCCATGTTGAGCGTCATGTTTTCAGTTGTGCCGTAGGTCACCGTGCGGCCATCACGCGCAATGGTGGTCCCGGTAACGGTGTACGTATCACCACCGGTTTCGGCCGTATCGTCGACGGTGAGGCTGTCGCCGGGCGTCCCTGTCGGGTCGCCGCCGGTGACGGTCACGTCGCCCCCCAGATTGTCCAGGTCGGTGCCGCCAGCGTTCACCGCGTCCATGCCATCGCCCGCGTTGGCCACGACCTGAGTCGCACCTTCGGACGTGTCCGTGATGTTGATCACGTCATTGCCATCTTGCGTATCGATGGTCAATGTAGCCAAGTTCGTGAATGAGTCGACATTCAGCGCGTTGTCCAGCGTGATCTCCGCGCCGGCGGTCTCGTCGACCGTCACGTTGTCGTCGGCGCCGGCCGGCAGCTGCACGGTCAGTGCATTCGCACCGGTCAAGCCGCCGTCCACGTTGAACGCTTCGGTATTGGTCAGCGAGAACTCGAAGTCGGTCGTACCGGTCGACGCGCCGGTCGGGTGTGTCCCGGCGTTGGAAACAAGGCTGTCGCGCACGAACAAGTCATCGTCACCCGCGGTGCCGTTGAGGTTGACCGTGTCACCGGCAGTGTCGCCCAAACCATCAATCACGCCCAATTCCGTGCCGGTCAGCGTGATCGTCGTCGCGCCGTTGACTTCCACGGTGTTGCCCATGATGTCGAACGTGTCATTGCCGGTGGTGCCATCGATGTTCACGGTGTC
>JASLZG010000047.1 GCA_030754995.1 Lentisphaeria bacterium | reverse complement strand
CACCGCCGCCGTTACCGTGAAAATCATCAACCGCTATATCTGCTGGAACCTGCTGACGACCCTCGCCCTGGCCATTGTCGTGCTCTCCTTCATCCTCGTCGTCGGCAGTTTCGCCAAGCTCTCGGGACTGCTGGCACAGGGGGTCCCCGTGCTGCCGCTGCTGCAGCTCGTCCTGTTGAAGCTGCCGCAGATTCTCGGCTATACGATCCCCTTCGGCCTGCTGTTGTCGACGATCCTGCTGTTCAACCGCATGTCGGTCGATTACGAGATCACCGCGGTGCGCGCCAGCGGCGTCAGCCTCATGCAAATCAGTGCGCCGGCGATTCTGCTGAGCATACTACTGAGTTTCCTGTGCGGCTGGCTGCAGCTCTATGTCGCTCCAAACTTCAACCACGACGCCCGCTGGCTGGTGCGTGAACAGGGCGTCAGGGATCCGCTGACAATCCTCGACGAGGGCCGGTTCGTCGAACTCTTCGACGGCACGAAGATCTCCATTGACAAGCGCCACGGGGACTGGGTCGAAAACATCCACATTTACCGGCTCGACGACCAGGGACGACTGCGTGACGACATCCATGCCCACGAAGGCCGGCTCATCGTTCACGCCGCGGAAAAAATCCTCGACGTCCATTTATCGTCGGTGTCATTCACCATCCTGGACCCGGAAAACCCGGGCGACCGCAGCGCCACCACCTATTCCTCCGAGTTCAAATACTCGGTCGACTACGGCTCACGCTTCAATCGCCGGCCGTTGTCACGGCGCCCGAAGCAGATGAATCTTACACAACTGCTGACCTACATCGTGCTGTACACCGAGGCCGGCGACAATCCGGCACCGCTGTTCGTCGAGGCGCACAAGCGCGTGGCGATGGCCTTCGCCCCGGTCTCGTTCATCCTCCTGGCCATCCCGTTGGGACTGCAGATCAGCCGCCGCGAGCGCTCGCCCAGCGTGCTCATCGGCGTCGGTGTCATGTTGTCGTATTACGGACTGCTGACCATTTTCGAGACGATCCAGGACAAATCGTTCATCTCGCCGCACATATTGATGTGGTTGCCGAACATCGCCTGCCAGGTGGTCGGGCTGGTGCTGCTGTGGCGCAAACGTTGATCCGGCCAGGATCGGGACCGGCCCAATTGCAATGTATTAAATATTTCAAGCACCCGGGAGATGCCCCTGCCAACTGAATTTTGCCGCGGCTCCTCCGGTTGCAAAACAGGCTGTGGCTCGGTACGTTCCGGGTGTAGTTGGTGTCGTGGTGCAGCGGTGTAGTGCCTGGACGAAAACCCCGGCGCTGTGCGGCGGTCACCTTTCGGCACCGGCACATTATTGTCGGCAAAAAATCGACCGGCACAGGATGCAGCGCGGGTATGCACATCATCGGGCCTTTGGCGAAACAACCGCTCAATCAGTCGCAAGCCGCGGCACAACGAGTTCTGTCCAGGCGCTACGAACTTGTGACAGACAAATAGTAAAAAGGATGCCAGGCAATCGTGGCTGAACTTGATGCTGTAACAACACCGATCAACATCGATCACGAGATCATCGATCAGATCCTCAACCATCGGCTGCACCAGGCCGATATCAAGCGGATCCTCGATACGCTCACGTCGACCGATCGTGAAGATTTCATGGGCAAGATTGCCGATATCCTCGGCAAAGTCACGGCCCTGCTGGAAGTTTCCAATCAGCTTTCCGACACGCTGGCGCTCGACGAGGTGCTCGAACGCATCATCTCGATCACCACCGAAGCGATTACAACAGATCGCGGCACGCTGTTCCTGCACGACCGCGAAACCAACGAACTGTATTCGCGCGTCGCCAAGGACGAGAAGGAAATCCGCATCCCGGCAAATGCCGGGATCGCCGGCGAGGTTTTCACCACCGGCAAAGCCGTGATCATCCCCGAAGCCTATGCCGACCCCCGCTTTAATCAGGAAGTCGACCAGCAGACAGGCTACCAAACGCGTAATATCATGTGTGCGCCGATTCGTACGCGCAGCAATGACATCATCGGTGTTACACAGTTGCTGAATAAAGATCCGGCCGCCGGAGATTTCGATCTCGAAGACCTGCAGTTGCTCGAGTCGATTACCTCCCAAGCCTCCGCAGCGCTGCAGAACGCCCAGCTCTTCGAGGAAGTCGAAAAGCAGCGACGACAAGAAACACAGATGCTCGAGATGACTACGGCCATCTCGTCTGAGCTGCATCTCGATCCGCTACTCCAGCGCATCATGGAAACCACGACCCTGATTCTCGATGCCGACCGCAGCACTCTCTTCATCCACGATGAGCGGACCAACGAACTGTGGTCGCGGGTCGCCCAGGGCCTCACCACCAACGAAATTCGCTTCCCGAGCAGCGTTGGCATCGCCGGTTCCGTGTTGCACAGCGGCGAGACCGTCAACATCGAAGACGCTTACGAGGACGATCGCTTCAACCAGAACGTCGATAAAAAAACCGGCTACCGGACAAAGTCGATTTTGTGCATGCCCGTCGTCAATAAGCAGGGTGAAGCAATCGGTGTCGCCCAGGTCCTCAACAAGGATGGCGGCCCATTCAACGCCCAGGACGAGAAGAAGCTCAAGGCCTTCTGCAGCCAGGCCGCCGTCGCCATTGAAAACGCCATGCTCTTCGATGAAGTCCTCAATATCAAAAACTACAACGAATCAATCCTGCGCAGCCTCACCAACGGGGTCATGACGCTCAACGCCGACCTCATCGTGGAAACCTGCAACGAAGCGGCACTGCGTATTCTCCACGAGGACACCGAAGAAATAATTGGCGCCAGCGCCACGGAATACTTCGGGCGCCACAACGACTGGATTAACGAGAGCATAGCCCGCGTACAGGCAAGCAACGAGCACGACACAACCGTGGATACCGAGATCGTACTGCCCAGCGGCGACGTGATGTCGATCAACCTGTCACTGGTGCCGCTGCTCAATCTGCAGAACGAGCTCATCGGTACGATGCTGGTCTTTGAAGACATCACCAGCGAAAAGCGCATGAAAGGGACGCTGGCTCGCTACATGACCAAGGAAGTTGCCGATCAGCTGATGGAATCCGACGCCATGCTCGGCGGCCAGCTCCAGAAAGCAACGGTGTTCTTTTCAGATATCCGCAGTTTTACGACGATTTCAGAACGCATTGGCGCCGCCGAAACAGTGACCCTGCTCAACGAGTACTTCACACTTACCGTCGACGTCATCTTCAATAACAAGGGCATCCTCGACAAATACATCGGCGACGCCATGCTGGCAGTCTTCGGTGTGCCCTTCACTAGCGGTGCGGACGAAGACCACGCGGTGACCGCCGGTATCGAGACAATGCGTATTCTGCACCAGTTCAACGACAGCCGCACCGCCGCCGGCAAGGACACGATCAACGTGGGCATCGGTATCAGCACAGCCGAGGTGCTGGCCGGTAATATCGGCTCGATGAAGCGGATGGATTACACCGTCATCGGCGATGGCGTCAATCTCGCCAGCCGCCTCGAAGGTGCTAATAAGTATTACTCCACGAACATCCTGATCAGCGAGTCGACATACCGCAAACTCACTGGCGATTACCTGGCGCGCCAGGTCGACCTGATGCAGGTCAAGGGCAAGAACGAACCGATCACGGTCTACGAAATCCTGGACCACGAGAACGGCAACAACTCGTTGCGCGAGTCGGTGGAAATCTACAACGCTGCGCTCGGTCACTACCGCTCGCAGTCATGGGACAAAGGCATTGCGATGTTCGAGCAGGCGACCGCCTGCAATGACAGCGACGGACTGTCACGCATGTACATCGATCGATGCCGTCACTTCAAGGACAACCCGCCACCGACCGATTGGAACGGGGTCTGGGTGATGACCGGCAAGTAGCTCGTCTTTGTACCGTGCGTTCACCGAGCGCACGGCCGCGTTGCACGACGCACGCCCGGAAGTTTCGCACAAGTGCAAGTTACGCTTCGGCCGTAGATTCCTCGTGGATTTCCTCGAGCGCCGCCCGGCGGCTCAGACGAATACGACCGCGGTCATCGATGTCGATGACCTTGACCGTCACCTTGTCGCCTTCCTTGCAGATGTCTTCGACCTTCTCGACGCGGTAGTCAGCCATCTCCGAAATGTGCAGGAGCCCGTCCTGCCCGGCGATCACCTCGACAAAAGCGCCGAATTCGCGCACTGTCTTTACTTCACCGTGATAGATCGTGCCAATCTCGACTTCCGCCGTCAGCGAATTAATGGCATGCACGGCGTTCGCCATGTCGTCGCCGTTGGTGGCGTAGATATTGACAACGCCATCCTGCTCGACGTCGATCTGCACATTGTTGTCTTCGGTGATCTGACGGATGGTCTTGCCGCCCGGCCCGATGATTGCGCCGATCTTCTCGGGATTGACCTTCAGCTGCTCAATCTGCGGCGCGTAGGGGCTGAGTTCCGGCCGCGGCTCAGCGATGCATGCCGCCATGCTCTCGAGGATCTTGAATCGCGATGTCTTGTTCTTCAGCATCGCCTCGTACATCAGGTCGATGGAGATACCCGGGATCTTCAAGTCGAGCTGGAAGCCGGTGATGCCTTCCGTCGTGCCCGCCACCTTGAAGTCCATATCGCCGTAGTGATCTTCGCTGCCGAGGATATCGGTCAGCAGAATCGTCCGGTCCCCTTCAATGACCAGGCCACAGGAAATGCCTGCCACCGGGCGAATCATCGGTATGCCCGCATCAAGCATCGACAGCGATGCACCGCAGATTGACGCCATCGAGGTCGACCCGTTCGAGGCCATGACTTCCGAGAGACAGCGCACGGTGTACGGATAATCCTTCGGCATCATGCGGGCCACAGAACGCTCTGCCAAGGCGCCATGACCGATTTCGCGGCGGCCCGGGCCCATGATACGGCCAGTCTCCCCGACACTGAAGTTCGGGAAGTTGTAGTGCAGCATAAACGACTTCGACGTCTCGCCACCGGTGATGCCATCGCTGTCCTGCGTGTCCCGGCCGGTACCCAGCGTCGTGATGACCAGGGCCTGCGTCTCGCCGCGGGCAAACAGGCCGGAGCCGTGCGTCCGGGGCAGCACGCCGACTTCACAGTCGAGCTGGCGCAGGTCGTCGGGACCGCGACCATCGCTGCGGATGTTTTCGTCCAGCAGCAACCGACGGATGGTCGCCGCTGTCAGGTCGACAAACGCCGTCTTGGCGTGACTCTTCTCGGCATCGTCAGCGAAGCGTTCGCCGAACGATTCGAACATCTCGTCGCGCAAGTCGTCAAGCGCCTTATAGCGCTTTTCCTTCTCGGGGATCAGGCAGGGCTCGCGCAGCTTGCCGTCGCAAAATTCGGATACGGCATCAGCGATCTCTTGCGGCACCAGCTGGATGTCGGGCATGACCTTTTCTTTGCCTGCCACTTCGGCCAGTTGCCGCTGCGCGGCGATCTGCTTCTTGACGATCTCGTTGGCGAAAGTCAGCGAGTCGCGCAGGACTTCCTCAGACACTTCGTCGGAGGCACCTTCGATCATGATCACCTTGTCCTCGACGCCGGCATAGACCAGGTCGAGATCGCTCTCGGCCATCTCCTCGTGGGTCGGGTTGGCGATGAAGTTACCGTCAACGCGGCCGACACGCAGCGTCCCGATCGGGCCGAGGAACGGGATATCGGAAATAACGAGCGCCGCCGAGGCACCCAGCATTGCCAGTACATCCGCCTCGTTCTCGCCGTCGGTACTCAGCAGCAGCGCCTGGATCTGTGTGTCTTCCTTGAACCCTTCCGGGAACAGCGGCCGCAACGGCCGGTCGGTCATGCGGCAGGTAAGAATTTCCTTCTCGCTCGGGCGCCCTTCGCGCTTGAAGAAACCGCCGGGGAAACGACCGGCAGCGCTGAACTTTTCGCGGTAGTCGACCTGCAGCGGGAAAAAATCGATGCCTGGCCTCGGCGCCCCGCAGCAGGCGGCGACGAGGACGATCGTGTCGCCCATGCGCACGGTGACGGAGCCGCCTGCAAGCAGCGCCATTTTACCGGTTTCGATGGTTGCGGTTTTGCCTTCACCCAAATCGATATCGACGGAGTGAGTAGCCATGAGTTGCCCTCCTGGACTTGCCCCGACATGGCAGGACACCGCGGATGGATGCCGCAAAGGCATCGTGTGGCGGGTCGCGCCGGCGTCGGAGGTGTTTTTTGTGGGGTGCAGGCAGGAGGAACAAACGACAAGTAACCACAACGGCTACCGGTGGGATGTCGCGAATCGCGGAATCGCGGTTTAACCATCCGGCCGCCCTCGGCGAGCGGCGCGTGCCGGATGGTTAAACCGTCTAATTCCACGACCCATGACGTCTGTTCACATCTGTCCACACAGACGAAGGAGGGAGTTTAGCGCCTCAACCCGGCGTGTCAAGGCGCGATCGACACTCGACCGGAGTGCCTCATGGCGGGCGGCGACGCCCTCCCACAGCTTCAGGACCGGGCCGCAGGGCAGTCGTCTTCCGGCGTCGCGGGACGATTGTGAAATCGCCGGGCCGGGGCCGATTTCAAAGCCGTCCCGCGTCGCGGCTTTCATCCATTGTCTTGCATTCACACGGTGCCTGCATACGTTAGCCGCGTCGATTCCAATCTCTTCAGCAACCGCCAACCGCTACCCGAAACACCTACATCATGAGCGACAAATCTCTCGGACGCAGCTCCTACCTGACCAGGCACGTCGGCGACTATCCGGACAGCATCGAAATGGCGGGCGTGGCCTTCGAAAAGGTCGACGATCTGCGCTACGGCACCAACCCGCACCAGACCGCAGCCTGGTTCAAGCCGGCCGACACCACGTGTACCATCGGCGATCTCGACGTCGTCAAGGACGGTAAAAGCGGCCTGTCGCAGACCAATCTCGAGGATATCTCGTACGCCCTCAACATCTGCAAGTTCTTCCCGCGCCCCGTCTGCGCCTGCATGAAACACGTCAACCCCTGCGGCGTTGCCGCGGCGCTCGGCGACGAGCCGCTGCGCTCGGTGTACATCCGCGCCCGTGACTGCGACCCGCGCGCCGCCTTCGGCAGCGTCATCGGCTTCAATGTCGAAGTCGACGCCGATACGGCCGGCGAGATCATGTCGACCTTCGCCGAATGCGTCGTTGCACCGGCATTCACCGACGACGCGGTCGCGGTGTTCAACGACTTTGAAAAGTATAAGCTGAACAAGCACGTACGCATCCTCAAATGCGGCAACCTCGCCGATCTGCCGCGCTACGTTGGTGACTACAGCGGCGGGGCGCGCACGATAAAAGTGCTGGCGGACGGTTCGCTGGTGATCGCCGATCCGCTGTTGACCAACCTGCGCTCGGTCGACGACCTGGGCCGCGCCACCGCCACCAGCAAGGCAACCGGTGACGTCGAGTCGGTTGTCGACGTGTCCGGCCAGCAGCTCGAGGATCTCCTGGCCGCCTGGTATGTCAACCTCAATGTGCGCTCGAACGGCGTCGTGATCGTCAAGAACGGCGAGACCCTGGCCGTTGGTACGGGTGAGCAGGACCGCGTCGGCGCGGTTGAGCAGGCGGTGTGGAAATTCAAGGAGAAATACGAAGGCAAACACACGGTCGAGAGCGCCGTCATGGCCAGCGACGGCTTCTTCCCGTTCCCGGACGCCGTCGAAGTCGGCGCCGAGGCGGGCGTGCGGGCGATCATCGCCCCGGCCGGCTCGCTGAAAGACGCCGCGGTCATCGTGCGCGCCAACGAGCTGGACGTTGCACTCTTCCACGCACCCGAACGCATCTTCTCACATCACTGATGCAACTACACGTCCTCTGCCTGGGCCCGCTTTTCACCAACTGCTGCATCGTCGGCAACGACGATGGCCAGGCGTATATTATCGACCCGGCGAACGACGCCGAACGTATCATCGATGTCATCGACACGGCCGGGCTGACGCCGCGTGCCGTGCTGCTGACCCACGCCCATTTTGATCACATCGCGGCATTGCCGGCGGTCGCGGCCCGTTACGATCTGCCGGTCTGGCTGGACCCGGACGACCTGCCGGTCTACGAGAGCCCGATGAACTGTTTCCCGCCGGAAATCCCGGCCGTCGAGCACCTGCCCGGCACGGTGTCGGAACTGGATATCGCGATCGACGGGCTCGACTACGAAGTCCTGCGTACGCCCGGACATTCACCGGGCAGCGTCGGGTTCTACCTCCCCGGGCACAAAATGTTGATCAGCGGCGACACCCTGTTCCAGTCATCGATCGGCCGCAGTGACCTGCCGCTCGGCGACGGCGAGCTGCTGTTGCACTCGATCCGCACGGTGCTCTACAAACTGCCGCCCGAGACCATCGTGCATCCCGGCCACGGCCCCGCCACCACGATCGGGCAGGAGATGCAGACGAACCCGTTCGTTCGCGCGGAATAGCCCCCTCACCATTGCGTCTCGTAGCCGTCCGGTGCGAGGTTCCACTCCCTGCCGTAGACATGCAGCTGCTTCGTCGGCTTGCCCTCGGCATCGACCAGCGGCTTGCCGGCGTGAGTCCAGGCCAGGATGCTGCCGGCCAGGTTGTACGCGTCGAACCCCTTCTTCCGCAAGCCCTTGGCGTAGTCGCCGCTGCGCGCGCCGATCGTGCAGTAAACCACGATCTTGCGGTCAACCAGGCCGTTGCGCTCGGCACCGAACCTTGCCCCGGTGATCGCCCCGGCAATTCGCGACACGCCGATCTCGTCGTCTGTACGCACATCGACGAGGACCATTGCGTCCGTCACCTGCTCCGGAGTCAACGCCGGCACATCGGCAAACTCCTTGCTGTATCCGGCGTACATGCCGCGGATCGTTTCGAGCTTCTCGGCATCAGACGGCGGCTTGCTGCACGCCAACAGCGCCAGGGCAACCGCCGCCGAAATCAATAATCTCCGCCTCATGATTGCCAGGCCTTCTGTTGCACCGCCCGTTTCTTCACACCGGGCAGCAAGTTGCGCGCGGCTGGTGTCACCGGCTCATCCCAGTTCCTTCAACGGAATCCCGCCGAAGCGGCCGCGGCCCTGGATGAACTTGGAAATCTCGCGGACCATGGTCAGGCGCAGCCGGTAAGGCTCGCGGCGCTCCTCGTCACCGGCGCCGTCGACCTTCTGCTCGATCAACGTTTCGGTGCGCGATACCAACAGTGCCAGGTCGTACACCAGTTCCTCGCGACGGGCCCATACCTCCGTACCGCCTTCGTCGAGCGGCAGCAGCACCCGCCTGGCGGCAGCAGCCGGCCGGTAAGCCTCCCATTCATCGACATGGAACCGCAGGAATTCCGGGTCGTAGCGCCGGCGTCGCAACAGAAAGAGAATCGACAGGATCCCCAGCAGTGACGTGTTCTGGAAGTTCTGCTTCAAATTTTCCTCCTCCAGCATGCGCCCGACCCAGACGACCGTGCGCATGCACAGGCGCGAATCAACGTGCTCGAAGAGGTCCAGCCGATAAGTCATCAGCTTGCGCAGGTTGCGCAGCCAGTCCGTCATCTTCTCGATGCCGCGGCATTCGAACATCTCGAGCATCGCAGCGAAGAAGGTTGCGAACTCCGCCGGCTGGCGGAACAACTGGGCGCAGCCGGTGAGCTCCTGCAGCTTCAACTCGTCCGGGTCGGTTTCGAGCTTGTCGCAGAGGTAGCGACGCACATCGGAGAAAAACTCGCCCTGATAGGTCCAAGCGATACAGCGCATCAGTTTCAGCAGATTGTCCGACCGCTTGGCGGCTGCAAAGTCCGCAACCAGGCGGTCGAGGAACTGCTGCACCAGCGGGTCGTCGGTCGGCAGCGCCGCTTCGTCGCCGGCGCCGAACACGTTGTAGCGCCCAAGCCCCGTGGCATCGGTCTCGTCAAACGTGACACGGGCGACAGACCAGAAGAAGGGCCGGGTCAGGATCTTGCCGAGGTCCTGCTCGAGGCCGTCGGCCAGCAGCGGGTAGTCAAGGTAAGCCTTGACATGCGGTGTAAAAAAATCCCAGCGCTCTTTGCTGGCTTTGACGTCCGGGATGTATGGGGGATAGCTGCGGTTGATCTCGTCGGCGAGATCATGCACCGTGCGATCGCTATCGGCCATCTTTTGCCAGTCGAGCAGGACCGGTTGCCGCCCGAACAGCTCTTCGTTGTGCACTTCGACCCGGACGTGCCCCTGCCCCGGACGCACGCTCGGCTGCAGCGAGATCGGCTGGCGCTTGTCGATTCGCACCTGGAAATCCTGGTGCAGGGTCTTGAGATGTTCACTGCCTTCCTGGTGCAGGTAGAACTCGACGTATTCGAAATTCCGGTCGAGATAGAACCCCTCGATCGGCGAACGCCGGAACTCTTCGCTGCCACGGATGCGTCCACCCTGCACCAGCACCTCGGAGACGATGTCCTCTTGTCGCTGCACCAGAATCTCGAGCTGCTGCAGATGGTCGTAATAGGTCGGCAGCCCGTGCTGCGCCCGCAGCCCGAACAGGGCACAGCCACTGCGGGTCAGGGCCGCCGGACAGTCATCGAGTCCGGCCACCGTGAGCGGCAGCGACTTTTTCCCTTTTGCGTACTTGGCAGCGACGAGCGCCGCCAGCGAACCGTTGTCCAACATCATTTCGAGGCAAGCGCCGGTGAGCAGAATATGGTCGACCTGATCGCGGCCATCGAAACTGTCGAGTTTCAGAAAGTTCATGATGCCGTCCAGAAAACTGTTCGCGGGCGGGGTGCCGCCATTGCTGCCCGATGCTTGCTGCAGCGCCGCCGAGACAGCACGCCAGGCATTGAGGTCGGTGGCGGTCACCGCCCGCGTGCGCAGCCGCTGCGCCGCGGTTTCGGACAGTTCGACGGTGCACCAGCCATCGGTGCCGGGCAGCAACGCGGACTCGGCACCGTTATCCCCACTGCAGATGCGCGCGGCCAACGGTGAACCGACGAAGGCGTGCCACAATGTGTCCGGCTCCACCTTCGCCCCGGCATCGCGGGCCGCCACTTCGGCGCAGAGCAGGTCAATCGGCGGCAGCGGTTGCTCGAGGTAGTGGGCGGCATCCGGCATGTAACGTTCCGGCACCAGGTAGGAGTGGCCGTCGGCCGCCTCCGAATGCAGTTCCAGCAGGGTCGCGGAAATGGTCCACGGCTCGACATCGACAACCAGCATGCGACGACCGCCGAATCCGGCACGCGACGAATCCGGCAGGCTGTCGGCCCAGGCCAGCGCCGCCGCGACCGGCCCCCAGAGCAGCCGCTTTTCCGTACCCGGCGCCGCCGGCCACGCCGCCAGGACGTGCTCACGGGCGAACTCGTTGAGCGCGTTGGGAACCGCCAGGACATCGATCGCCGTCGTTGCCCGGCCGTCATTGCGCGGCAGCGTGGCGTGCAGTATGTCTCGCGCACCGATCGTGCGCACCGCGCCGGTGGCATCGGTGTAGGTCCAGACCGGCAGCACGCGGTTGGTACGCAGCAGTTGCCAGATTGCCGCCGCCGGCAGGCGTGCGCAGTTGCCACCGAAACGGCTCTCGGCACGCCCCGGCAAGCCGTTGTTCCAGGACTGGGCAACCGCATCGACACCAACGCGCGGCCGCTGCTGCCGCGTCGGGGGCAGCACACACGTGCCGATGGCGACGTCCGAGGCAACTTGCCAATCGTTGCTGATACCGTCACCCGAGCCGATGGAGACCGGCGCGGTCAGGTGCTGCAGATCAATGCCGAGGGCAGCGTTCATAATGTTCTCGATTACGGGTTCAAATGAAAATACGTTGTTCTTCGACGTTCGCAAGACGCCATCGCACTCGCAGGGGCTGGGCTGTCGGCACCGACTTTCCCGGCGCCACCAGGGGCACGGGGCTCGAAATCAGCGAAAGTACCGCCGTTGGCGGGGGGCAGATCCGTGTGGATCGCCGGCAGCTGGCAAGAAGTGAGGGCTAAACACGCCTGCTTTCCTGAAGCTGGCGGATGACGGTGTAGACCACGACGGCGGCACAGTTCGAAACATTCAGGGAGTTCTTGCGTCCGAAAACCGGCAGCCGCACGACCGCATCGCAGCGCGCCAGGGTTTGCGGCCCGAGGCCCAATGCCTCGTTGCCGAAGACAAATGCCACCGGTAACTCATAGCCGACATCCCAGACAGGCGGCGCTTCGGTCATCGTTTCGACGGCAAAGACCCGGTAGCTCTCGGCCTGCAACGCCTCGACCGCAGCCAGCCCGGTCGGCTGATGCTCGCACGGCACCAGCGTGTCACAGCCGCGGGCCGTCTTCACCAGCTTCGGATGCGGCGGCGTCGCGGTATAGCCGCAGGTGACCAGGCGCTCGATGCCGCAGATCTCGGCCAGGCGAAAGATGTTGCCGACATTGTAGGCGCTGCGCAGGTTGTCGAGCACCAGGACAATGGGCTGCCGGGGCCCGGCGCTATCGCGATCGCCGATCTCGACGCCGGGTGGCTCGCTCATGCCGTGTAGCTCTTCCGCAGGTGCGAGGATTGGATCCTAAGTTCTTCGCGGTATTTGGCGACGGTGCGGCGTGCCACGTTCAAGCCCTGGCCGCCGAGCAACGCCACTATCTTCTGGTCGCTGAGCGGCTGATTGGAATCCTCCTCACTCACCAGCGCCTGGATCTTGCTCTTGATACTGCGGCTCGACAGCATGTCGCCGTCGCTGGTCTGGTAACCGGTCGTGAAGAAATGCTTGAAGGGAAACAGGCCGCGGGGCGTCTGGATATGCTTGTTGGCAATGGCGCGGCTGACCGTGGTCTCGTGGACGCCGATCTCCGCGGCAACCTGGCTCATCGTGAGCGGGCGCATGGACTCGTCGCCGATGTCAAGGAACTCACGCTGCCAGTCAACGATGATCTCGGCGATCCGCTCGATCGTGCTCTGGCGCTGGGACAGGCTCTTGATCAGGGCGTTACCGTTGAGGATTTTCTCCTTGATATACTCGCACACGTCCTTCGGAGACTCGGGATCTTCGAGCAGCTTGATGTACAGCGGCGACACGCGAATGCGCGGCGTGTGGTCGCCGTTGGTGCGGATGGTGTACCCGTTGTCTTCCTTTTCCACATAAACTTCCGGCAGCACATACTGCTCGTTGCCGGTAGCGATGGAATGCCCGGGACGCGGCTGCAGTTGCCGGATCTCGTGCATGACTTCGTGCAGGGTAGCGGCTGAAACTCGCAAGGCCTTGGCGACTTGCGGAATGCGGTTCTTGGCAAGCTTGTCGAGATGCTTGTCGATCGCCTTGTAGGTCAATGAATCCCCGCGCCCCTGGCGTTCGAGCTGCAGAAGCAGGCACTCGCGCAGGTCGCGCGCGCATACGCCCGCCGGCTCAAAGGTCTGCAGCGTGCCGATGACACGCTTGACGTCCTTTAGGTTGGCGCCACAGGCAGTTGCAACGACTTCGGGGTGGGACCGCAGATAGCCGGATTCATCGATGCTGCCGATGACCGTCTCGCCGATCATCATCGTCTGTTCGTCAAAGTCACTGGTTCGCAACTGCTGCAGCAGGTCGTCCGCCAGAGTGCTGCCAGCCGTCAGCGAATCGAAAAAATACTGGCGCCGCTCGTCGCCCTCGGTACCGGCGTAGGAGCGCGCGTGGTTCGGCGGCAGGTAGTCTCCCCACGACTCGTCGAGTTGTACGATGTTGGCCAGGAACTCGTCTTTCTCGGCCGCGGCGCCGGCCATATCCTCATCGACCTGCGGCGCACCAACATCTTCCATCGGGTCGCCGACGAGTTGTTCGCCGTCAGTAGAAAGCCGTTCGAGTGCCGGATTCGCCTCCATCTCCTGGTTTATTCTGGTCGTCAGGTCCAACAGCGGCGCGGTCAGAATCTCCAGGGACTGGATCTGCTGCGGCGCAATAATCTGCACCTGCTGCAGTTCCGTTGACTGGTAAAGTCCCTGTTGTATGGTAGACATAGTCCTCGCCGAATTGTTACTGGCACGCCGGGGCTTGGCGCCCGGTCTCTGCAGAAGGCAGCGCACCTTCTGTTTCGGAAAAAGAAGAAGCCGCCGGCACGCCGACAACCGCTGAGTTAACATTATCGCGTTCCTGGATTTCGTCAACCAATGCAAACAGCAGTAGAGGTCACAGTTCTCGGCAGTGGCAGCAGCGGCAATGCCACAGTGATCCGCTGCGGTGACGACGCCATCCTCATCGACGCCGGCTTCTCGGGCGCCGAACTGCAGCGCCGCCTCGACACCGCCGGTGTCGCCGCCGCCCGAATCCGTGGCATCCTGATCTCCCACGAGCATGATGACCACACCCAGGCGCTGCGCATCTTCGCCAAACGCAACAACGACATCCCCGCCTTCGCCAATTCACTGACCCTGGAACGCCTGCAGATGATGAACAAGGCGCCGGAGAACGCCGTCGTCTTCACGAACGGTTCACCGTTCGCCATCGGGCCTTTTCAAATCGAAGCGTTCTCGGTGTGTCACGATGCCGTCGACCCGGTCGGTTTCGTGATTTGTTGCCAGGACCGCAAGATCGGCATCGCCACGGACCTCGGCCACTTCGGCAAGCTTGTCCCACTCAAACTCAAGAACTCAAATGTCCTGATCATCGAAAGCAATCACGAACACGAGCTGCTGCGTTCCTCCCGGCGTCCGGCGCACCTGCTTCATCGCATTCACGGCCGCCGCGGCCACCTCAGCAACAAGAGCGCCGCCGAACTCATGACGCAGGTCGTGGGACCGGGGACCAAATACCTGGTGACGGCGCACTTGAGTGACGACTGTAACCGTCCGGAACTCGTGGAGTCCGCCGCCCGCGACTGTCTCAAGGCAATGAACCAGGAACAGGTCGAAGTGCTGGTGGCCAGGCAGGACAAAGTGTGTCAGACAATCACTGTGTAGCGGTCGCACCATCGCGTTTCAGCCACAGGTAGATGCCGCCGATCCGCTGCAAATCATAGGCCTCGTGCATCAGCGCATTGAACGGCTCGTGGTCCGGCAAACGCCGCAGCAGGCTCAGCTCGCTGGACATCAGGCCATAGACCACCGCGTCGGGACGCGCTGTCTCGATGTAGGGGACGACCCCCGCGTCGATCGATTTCCACAGTTCATTGCCGTAGCCCGGCGACACCCGCCGCCGGGCAGTCGTGGCATACATTGCCTCGCCCATGACGGTCGCCGACGGCGGCAGCCTTTGCAGCTCCGACCGGACGGCGTGCAAGTCGGCCATCGGCGTACCGTACAGGTAACGCAGCGAATAGTCGCCGTGGGCCTGAACGACCAGCAGGCCGAGCTGCGAGGCAATCAACGCCGCCAGCAATCCTCGGCCCGCCAGGGCACGTGACCGCCTCACCAGGCCAATCACAATCGCCGCGACAAATGGCGCCAGGCAAAGCAGCATGCCTGTGGCGTACGCCTCCAGCGCCGGCCGCGGCTGGTCGACAAGCATCGCTTCCTTCAGCCCGTAGTTGAGTCGATAGACGTTGTCGCCGACCGCCAGCACGTAGTACACCGTGAGCAACGCAACAACCGCGCCGAGCCAGGCAACCGTGCGGCCGGACCAGCCGGGCCCCCGCGGCGACCCGTCGCCCGTTGCCCCGTCGGGCCCGGCGGACGGTTGCCACAGTTTCGCCGTCGTCACACCGGTGAACAGCATCGCACAGAACAGGGCGACAAACGGAAACGCCGGGGCATAATATTTTGGAAACGGCCCGGTGCCGCCGACGAACAGGGTGTAGCCCAGCAGCACCCCGAATGTGTACACCGGAATCAATGACGCCCGCCGCTGTTGCAACCGCCGCAAACTGCCGAAACCCCAAATCGCCAGAGCGCACACCGCAACTGTCATGAACACCGGCCCGGCGTACGTCGTGACACGGCAAACGTGCAGCAGCATCGCCGATGGTTCCAGGGACCAGATGCCGGCAGTCGCCTGGCCATTGACCAGATAGACCACCGGCTGGCAAAACATCTCCCAGTACGGCTCGCCCCGGCCGATCGTCGACCGTTTCAGGAAAAGGCAATAGCCGCCCCAGGTCAGCAGCGCCAGCGGCACCCCTGTCCCCAGCGCCGCGGCGACAACCTGCAGATTGCGCTTGCGAAAACTGAACCCGGCCACCAGCACCAGCGCCAGCAGAAAGATTGCAGCGCTGGTGAGCTTGGCCCACAACAGCAGGATGACACCGGCGCCGAGCCACAACCCCTGGAACCAGACCGGCCGGCGCTCAGTGCACAGATAGGCAATGACCACGCCGACACTTGCCAGCGGCAACAGGTGGCCATCGGCGAAATCCATGTTCAACGAACCCTGCAGCGCCATCGGGTTGGTCAGGTAAATCGTTGCCGCCAGTATCGCCACGACCCGGTTCAGCGACAAACACCGGGCACACACGTACAACAAGACGCCGGTTGCCAGGAAACAAAGGAGCCCCGGCAATCGCATGGCCCACACAGAGTCGCCGAACACGGTGATCGACGCCGCGATGATATACGACCACGACGGCGGATGAAGCAGAAACGGCGGGTAGCCGGGGCGCACGAACGGAACGCCGGTCTGGCGAATGGCCATCGCCGAGTTCCAGTTCAGATGTTCCCAGGTGACGTCGATGTCGTCCATCGACGACACCGCCAGCAACACAACGCACACACACACGCCGGTCAGGAAAAAGATATCCCGGCGGGACTCGGCCGAAACGCGCATAAACGGAAGGGGGTGAAGGTGTGATGTCCTGGTTTTCGGTTTGAGCACACCGTAACAGGCGGCAAAGTATACCATCGGCGCAATACCATGACAAACGGTCGCAATAGTGACGACGTTCTTCAAAATACTGCTGCATCATCGACTGCTCTCACACTGGCGGAACAAGCCGGGGGCGTTGACGTCGGACGTGCAGAAAACCCTGGAGCGTCTGCAGTTCGGATATTGGGACAACGGCACGCGGGTCAAGGTTCTCAAGGGCTTGCGCAAGCCTGTGTACGAGGCGCGGGTGACTCGCGGCATCCGGCTGCTGTTCACCGTGGCGCACGCCGCCGCCGCCGAACCGCCGTACAAACCGGAAGCCTGCCTGCTGGTCTGGGACCTCGTCGTGCACGACGACATCGGCCGCGCCCGCCGCATGAATGTCGAGCCGGAGACAGGGTTCCTCGATTTCGAAACAGTCACCGCATTCAAAATCGCCGAACCGCCCGCCATCCCCGACGCGGTCGTGCCCGCTGCGGCGACCTCCGAAAAAAATATCCGCCGCTGCCTGTCGGAAGGCCGTGCGGACCCCGCGAACGCCGTCGAGTTCAGCGAAGCAATTCGCTGGTACGCACTCGATCCCGATATCATCGTGGACGCCGTCGACTGGCAGGCGCTGATCGACGATCCGTCGATCGAGGGCCTGGAACTCAAGCTGTCACGCCCCCAGGCAGAGACGGTCTTTGCCGACGGACCGGTCCTGTTGCGCGGCACCGCCGGCTCCGGCAAGACCACGGTTGGTGTTTATCGGCTCGCCCGGCTGGTGGCAGAAGCACCACGGGCGCAGGTGCTCTACGCCACCTACAGCCCTGCCCTGCTGGCAACTGTCGAGCAACTCTTCCACGACCTCCATCACGCCAGGCGCTGGCCGCTGCCGGAAAACATGCCGGCCTTCCTGACCTTCCCGGAGTTGTACAACCAACTCACGTCACAGCCGATGAAAAGCGAACGGCTGCTGCGATATGCCGCCTTCGAGGCCTGGTACCGCATGCTGTATCGCCGCGGCGACGCCGCCCTCGCGTGGGAAGAGATCCGCGGCATCATCAAGGGTGCCTGTCTCGAACCCGGCCGCAACTGCCTGTCGTTCGACGCCTACGAGGAACTCGGCCGCAAACGCGCCCCGGCGTTCATCAACGAGCGCCGGCGGCTCTACCAGGTCTTCGAGCAGTACCAGGAATGGCGACGCCGGGACAAGCGCCACGACGACATCGACCTCGCCCGCCGCGCCCTCAGCGCCGTGCGGCGAAATCCGGCGCTGCAGTATGACCACGTCATCTGCGACGAGGGCCAGGATCTCACCGAGCTCGAACTGGAACTCGTTGTCGAGTTGTGCCGCGACGTGCGCGGCCTGTTCTTCACCGCCGACCCGCAGCAGATCGTCAATCCCAGCGGCTTCCGCTGGGCCGAGATCCGCACCCTGCTGCGCAACCGCATCGACAAGGTGCCGGAGGTCCGCGGCCTCGACCGCAACTACCGCAGCGTCGAAAGCATCGTCACCCTCGGCAACGCCTTCATCCATGTGCAGCGTGAGCGCACCGGGCGGACCGACGACGATGTCATTCAAGAGCCCGTGCTGCGCGGCGCCACGCCGGTTCTGGTCGGCGGCGGCGAGGACGTGGTGCTGCAGCACCTGCGGGAGTTCGGGCCGCGCTGCGCCGTGATCACCGCAACCGCGGAACGGGCTGAGGAACTGGGTCGACAACTCGGCAGCGAACGCGTCTTCGACGTGGCGGGCAGTAAAGGTCTCGAATTCGATGCCTGCGTGCTGTGGCGTCTCTTCGATGAGGACCTCGAAGTCTGGCAACGATTGTTGACCACCGACGAGCCGGTCAAGGAAGATCCGGTGTGCCGCCGCGCCATTCATCACGTTTACGTGGCGCTGACCCGGGCCCGACGCTTCCTCGGCGTATACGAATCGGCTACCGCCGCCGACCTGTGGCAGACACCCTGGCTGCGGGCCGCCATCGAGCGCGACCAGCCGGAGGCGCTGGCGAAGTTCATGCTGGTCGCAGCCGACCCCGGACAGTGGCGGGCGGAAGGAAAATACTTTCGTGACCGTCAACGCTGGCGGCAGGCGGCCGAATGTTATCGGCGGGGCGGTGACGAGACTGCCGCGATCGAATGCGACGCCCGTTTCCATCGCAGTGTCGAACAATTTGCGGAGTCCGCAAAATGTTTTGAAAAAATCGGCATGGCCGGTGACCTCGCCGACTGCCTGGTGCAGCTCGGCGACCACGCTCGTGCCGCGAAGCTGTTTGCCGATGTCGAGCGCTGGGACGATGCGGCGCGGAGCTACGAGGCTGGCGGCTGTCACGACGACGCCGCGGAAGCTTTTCGCCGCGCCGATGACGTACCGAACTACCGGCGCTGCCAGCTGCGGCATTTCGACGCCACCCGAAACTGGGTCAAGGCGGCAAGGGTCGCCGTCAAGCTTGGTGACATCGCTGCAGCGGCCGACTATTACGTCCGCGCCGGGCTGCCGGACCGGGCTCGGGAAGTCCGCGCACAGGCGGCCGAGAAAGACCAATAGAAATTGCGTCTTACGCTGCGACCCCGTGAATTACCCGCACCGTGCCGGCGCCGCCCCAAGGGCCACGGACGGATGGCGTTCGAGCATGGCTGCAATCACCGCGGCGGTTGACCAGCTCGACTGCCGCCAAACGTCCGCCAGCCTACTCAGCGCCCACTGCCCGCTTCAACGAATCCTCCCAGGCACGCACCGAGAATTCGGCAGGAAATCGGGTCGCAACCAGCTCCCGGCCGCAGACACTCAACCGCCGAGCCTCTTCACGGTCCCGGGTCAGCCGCAGAATCGCCTGGGCCGCGGCAGCAGCATCGCCATTGGCGACGGCGGCAAAAGCGCCGCGCTCCGGATCGATCTCATCGAGCACCACCAGGTCATACAACACACACGGCGTTCCGGAAGCGAGCCCTTCCAGCACCGCAATGCAATGGCCTTCGTAGCGCGAGGTGTGCAGGAATATGTCCGACGCCTGCAACAGCTCCGGTATGTCCGGCCGCCAGCCGAGCAACTCGAAACGGTGCGCCAGTCCAGCCACCGCAACATGCTTTTCAAACGCTGCACGGTGCGCACCGTTGCCCGCTATCTGAATGACGAAGTCGAGGCCTGTCGACTCGAGGTGCGCCGCAATTCGAATTTTCTCTTCATGATTCTTGGCGACACGGTAAGAACCGATCGTTAAAATCCGCACGCGCCCGTTGTGGTTTGACTTTTCCGCTACAGGGAATCGCCGCATGTCCACACCGTTCAGGATGAGGTCTACGGGGTCAGCGGCATAGAGCTCTTTGATGTTGGCCGCTACTTCCCGGCTGCACGCCTGGAAATGCGTCGCGAACATCACCTGCAAACGCTGAAAATAATGGACGCGGCGATCCTCCATAATTTTCGGATTCGCAAAGTATAGAATGCGCGCCGGCACGCCGGCACGTTTCGCCAGCCACGGTACCAGGGCACGGGTGCCACCCGAAACACAAACGATAGCGTCCGGCCGCTGCTCCCACAGCAGGCGCTTCAGCGCTCTGGCTGCCTTGAAATAGCCAACTTTTTTGACATCGAAAAAATGCACCGGGCAACCCACCGCTGCATAATTGTGTTCGAGCTCACCAAGACCGTACAGAGTGCAGACTGCAACGTCGAATTCTTCGCGGTGGCACAAACGAATCCACTGCAGCGCCGCGTGTTCCGTACCGCCGCCGTTGACGTCATCCAATGCAATGAGAACTTTCATTGATTTATGGTACATGAGAGAACGGACACAAGCAAACAGGCACGGGCCAAGACAAACAGGGCCACTCACGCGGTTCACTCAACATCAGCCTGGAGCAGCCGCAAGGCATATTGCTTCCCGCCCGTGCTCGTTCGGCCCATGCCGCATTGATGCTTCGCGGCGCGTGCCGCGTCCGGCAATCGCCCATAACACGCCTTCACAAACCCGGAAGCATTTGCCCGGCATTGATCAATTACTAAATTACCTGTCGAATTCCTACAGTAATTCGTGTAGACATACAAAGCTCAACAGGCTCAAAAAGGAGCTTTGCCACCCTTTCATGAATCACCTGGCTTATGAAAGGGTGACGACGATGTATCTTGAATTCGATCAGGGTACTCGGTAGGTTTCCTTAAATGGATGCAACAGACCACATAGATCTCTCCTACCTCATCTCGCTGACACGACACCCGCCGGAATGCCGTGTCCTCGTGCTCGGCGACCTGATGATGGATCATTACGCCTGGGGAAACGTCTCACGGATATCGCCGGAAGCGCCAATACCGATCCTGAAGATCGAGCGCGAAACGGAAATGCCCGGCGGCGCCGCCAGCGTCGTACTGAACCTCCGACAATTCGGTGCAGAGGTCGTCTGCTGCGGCATGGTCGGCAACGACGCGGAAGGCGAACGCCTGGTCGCGGCACTGAAAAATGCCGGTGCTGACACCAACGCCATCGTCCGCGCCGACGACCGCAGCACAACGTTGAAGACCCGGTATGTCGGTGGCGTGCAATCCGCGGCGCGCGCCATGCAACACGTCCTGCGCGTCGACCGGGAAGATACGACGCCAATCGACGAGGCCGTGGTCGAAGCGGTGCTTGCAAAGATCGCAGCTGTCATCGACGATTGTAATGCCGTACTGGTCTCGGACTACGGCAAAGGCCTGCTCACCACGGATCTGCTGCAAAGTGTCATCGCGACAGCGCGGGCGGCAGGCAAGCCGGTCCTGGTGGACCCGAAGCTGGGCGATGAGTTCAGCATGTACAAAGGCGCCACGGGTATTACGCCAAATCGGCTCGAGACGGAGCGGGTGACAGGCATCGCCCCGATCGATGCAGATTC
>JASLZG010000479.1 GCA_030754995.1 Lentisphaeria bacterium | reverse complement strand
GGTTTTGCCCACATTTAGTCGGCTGGTTGTTAGTTCTCACCTTCGCTACTAACCGGTATACGAAATTGCCGCGTAAAATGCAAGAGCAAAAACGATGAATTACGAAAAAATATCGACCATGCCGTGGCAGGGCCGCCGGATTTTCCTGCCGCCAATGTCCAGGAGTGGCTGGGCAACTGGAAGCGATCATACTTCCTTGAGATAGACTCGGCGCTTCTCTTTTAGGGCCAGCCTGGCCGCGGTTGCGATCGCAATGCCTTCAAGCATCTCCTCGTAGGGCGCCTGCGGTTTGCCGGTATGCACCATCTTTTTTATGCGCTTGAGGATTTCGACACAGCCGTAGGGAAACTCGAAATCGCCCAGGGCTGGAGAATGAATGACCCCGTGGCTGCTGTAGGCACTTGCATACATCGCGCAGTGTGGGGTGCCGCCAACGGCGCAGTTGAGCACCACTCCGGCTGCCGGCCGGTTCGGTTTGCCACCGTAATCCAGGTGGACATAGGCCAGTGGCGTTTGCCCCATCGCCTCGACGGCCTCAACGCCGGCGCCGAACAGATGCTGAGCCAGGCTGATGGCATGAATATGGCTGGCCATGGTGGTGGCGTTGCCGCCTTTGGTGATGCCGAACTCGACCGGGCCGATCTCTTTGAAACGCGTACGGAAACGCGAAACATGCGGCAGGGCCCGCAGAATAGAGAGCGACATCACCGGTGTATCATACCGCTTTGCCAGCCGGACGATGGCGCGCGCATCCTTCACCTCATAGGCGAGGGGTTTGTCAACAAAGGTCGGAACTCGTTTCTTCAACCCCGGGGTGGCGAACTCGAGGTGGTCGTGGCCATCTTCATCGCAATCGGCAATGAACACCAGGTCGACGTCGTCGGAAACCTCATCCAGAGAATCGCAGACCTTGGGCTTGCCATTGTAGATGGCTGACATTTCCTCCGCGGCCGCACGATTCTTATCCCACAGCTTGGTGACCTCGAATCCGGCAACCCGCGGGATCACAAATTTTTCCTGCTCAAGATACTCCGTGTAGAAGTAGAAGTACCCGCCCTTGCCGAATTGAAGCTCGCGGAGAACAAGCGGGTCGTGCCGCTGGATGATATTCGCGTAATAGATTGCATGCAGATCGCAACGGATCATGCCAACTCGTATTTTAGCCAATGTCCCGCCTCCTGTCGTTGTTATTGTTTTCGCAGCGTTATTGCCATTGGTACACATGCACCCCAAACGGTTCGAAGTGATCCGCCGCTTGCGTTGCCGGCGCCGGCATCCTGCGGTCCTCGAAAAGGACGCTCGCCCGAACCGGCCGGGGAAAAACCCAGCGGGCGGCGACCCGGTCCGCCGACATGTTTACCGCGAGCAATACGTTTCCGCCCTCATGGCGGATATTGCGAAAGAATATCGAGCCGGCGGCGCCACCGCGCTCGATCGACACATCCGTGGTTGTCGTCCCCACCGCCAATGCGGGCCCCAGATGCCGCATCATCGTCGCGATCCGCAGCGCTTCGGCCCATTCCCCCGGATAGTCCCGGGGGTTCAGGAAGTTGGCGTAAATGGTGTAGCCCCGGACGCCGAGAACCAGGCTGTAAAAAGCCATGGCCCGGATTTCCGCGGGGGTTGGCCGCATGCCTTCGTCGGCGCTGAATTTGGCACCGTGACCAAGGTCAATGGCCTGCGAATTGAACCAGATCGGTTTGTTGCTTCCCCTGACCGCGTTTTCGAAGGCCACAATCGTCCAGCCGTAGATCATCATCGGGTGATACTGCGGCACGGGATAGCGATAAGCCACCATGACGTCGCCGGCGGGAACGCAGACATCGAGTCGTGGCAGATTCGAAATCGCAAACAACGTCGGCCGGTCGGGGTCGGTTTTTTTGAATGTCTGGCGTGAGATATTCAGCTTTGCAATTGTCGATTCTGAGACCGGCGTGGCCGCGGTGTCTTCGATGTTCTCGGGATCGTCGGCCCAATACGCGAAGATGCTGGGATGATCCCTGAACCGGCCCTGGCCGGTCACGAACAGCGTCTCCTCCGCAGTGGCCGGATCGTCGATTTTTCCCAT
>JASLZG010000478.1 GCA_030754995.1 Lentisphaeria bacterium | reverse complement strand
CGCCGGGCTGCACCACCGAGTCATGCGCCTTCCGTGACAACCATGCCGCGTTCACCGACAAGAATGCCGTGATCATCGGCTGCAGCGCCGATTCGGTGGCATCGCACGAGAAGTTCGCCGACAACTATTCGCTGCCCTTTGAATTGCTGGCCGACGTCGAGCGCCAGACGATCGAAGCCTACGGGGTCTGGGTGGAGAAAAACATGTACGGCAAGAAGCGGATGGGAATTCAGCGCGCCACCTTCGTCATCGGCCCGGACGGCAACCTCAAGGCGGTCTTCCCGAAGGTGAAGCCGGCCGAGCATGCCGAGGAGGTCCTGGCCGTGCTGGAGTAATGTGAGCCGAAAAGTCCATGTGTTGCGCCGCAGACAGTTGTGAATGATGGTTAGAAAATCAGACGATCCCGCGCTGGACGGTTGAAAATGGCAATTGCCACATTACCCTGCCCGCTGCGAATCAACGCAGCGGGTAACGAAATACCATGAATGTCATCGATCTCTTTCGACTCGACGGCCGCGTCGCCATTGTCACTGGCGCCCACGCCTGGCTGGGCTACGACATGGCCTGTGCCCTGGCCGAGGCCGGTTGTCACGTCGTCGTCACCTCGCGCGACGAAGCCCGCGCCAGCGAGACCGCCGGGAAACTCGGCGACACCTATGACGTTGAGACCCTCGGCCTGCCCCTGGACCAGCGAAGTCACGAGCAGACCGTTGCGATGGCCAAAGCGGCATTCGACTGGAAGGGCCGCATCGACATCCTCATCAACAACGCCGGCGGCGGCTCCGGAAACAGCCCCGGGCGCATCCATGAACGCGACCCCGAGGACGAGGCGAACATGATCGCGACGAACCTCACCGGCTGCCTCAACTGCTGCAAAGAAGTCAGCCGCTATATGGTCGAGGCCGGCTATGGCAAGATCATCAACATCGCCTCGGCCGCCGCCCTGATCGGCCGCGACCGCCGGATGTACGATCGCAGCGACATGGCCGGCCAGCCGGTCGACTACGCTGCGGCCAAGGCCGGCGTCATCGGCCTCACCCAGGACCTGGCCGGGATGCTGTCGCCCAAGGGCGTGTACGTCAACGCAATCTCGCCCGGCGGTTTCGAGAAACCGGGCAATCTGCCGGATACCTTTGTTGCGGAGTTCGCGGATGGCGCCATGCTGGGGCGCTGGGGCCGCATGGGCATCGACCTGAAGGGCGCCGCACTGTTCCTGGCGTCGGCGGCGTCCGATTACGTGACGGCCCACAACCTTGTTGTCGACGGCGGCTTCTCGGCCTGGAAATGATGGGGCTCAATGAACAACGAACTTTGAACTGGTTCAGAACACCGAACTCCGAACACCGAAAGCTTAACAATGAACTCTGCCACTGATGCGAAAAAATGGCTCTGCGTAGTTTGCGGCTGGATCTACGACCCGGAAATCGGCGACCCCCATTCGGGAATTGCCCCGGGCACACAATTCGAAGACATCCCGGACGACTGGCTCTGTCCCGACTGCGGTGTCGGCAAGGACGACTTCGAACTGCTCAACTGAGTCCGCTCACGGCACCGCCGTCGATGCCTGGATGAATGCGTCGATATCCGCGCACACCGTTTGCCAGCCGTAGTCCACGGGGATCACGTGCCCGGACGCATCGAGGCGAACCAGCTGCTTGCGCCCACTGCCGAGCTGTTCGAAGAAGCGCAACGCGGCGGCCGTGTCGACAATTTTGTCCGCCGTCGACACCGCTGTGTAAACCGGCACGGTGATCTCGGGGGCGCGGTCGCGGACTTCCAGCGCGATCGCGAAGGTCTCCTCGATGGTCGTCAGCGGTACGAATTTCTCCCGAATAATCACCGCCCGGCCCTCGGGCGAATTGATGTCCACCTCGAAGCAGATTTCGACCCGATCGGTGAACATCAGCAAGGCACCGGCCAGCTTGAACCAGGCACGCGGCGAGAGCACCGGGCTGCGTTTGCCCGAAACCTCGACCAGCGGCGCCAGCAGCGCCACACCAGCCGCGGTGTCCGGATGGTCCAGCAGGTTCCGGGTCACCAGTGACGCCCCCGTCGAATGGCCGACCATCCAGACCTCGTTGTGCGCC
>JASLZG010000477.1 GCA_030754995.1 Lentisphaeria bacterium | reverse complement strand
TCCGCCGGACGACGTTGAGCGTCGACGTCACGAACGGATTCACGAACGCCAGGGGAATCGCAATCCGTTCATCGACCATCCGGAGTTCGCGGCGCAGGTCTGGAGTGGAGAAAAGTAACGGTATGCGGCGCCGGTGAACCGGGCGGCTCCAGGTGAATTCGATCGGCAGCGCCGAGCAGTGGCAGAAACGAAAGGAGTAAAATTCACCGGGTTTAGCGTCCGGATCGCTTGGCTGTTGGTGCATATCCGGTATCTTGTCGGCTTGAAAGGCCGGCTGTTGTCGTTGTCCAGTCGGCCTGGTCATGCCTGACCGGTCATTGCGGCGTGTGGCTGATCGTCACCCGGCGTCGCGACCGGCCCGGACAATGAAAACCAATCCGGAACTGTAGAGTCAAATGAGTTCTCATCTATCCGTTGCCCAGGTCGGGCTGGTCCATTTCATGGCGTTCCCGTTCGCCCAGAAAGGGGAGGGCGACATTGTCGGCACTATCGAAAAGATCGCCGCCGACGATTTTTTCAATTTTCTCGAGATCACCACCATTCCACAGCCGGACCGCGCCGCCGTCAAGGCGATTGCGGAATCGGCACATCTGCAGCTTGGCTACGGTGCACATCCGCTGATTCTCGGCGGCAAACTCGATCTCAACGCCCCGGACGCCGCGGTGCGCGGCGCGGCGCTGGAGAGGTTGAAGGCCAGCATCGATGAGGCGGTCGAGCTCGGGGCGGTGGCCTGGACTTTTCTCTCCGGACCGTATGGTGGGGCTGCAACCGAGAACGAGGCGCTCGATGCCCTGGTAGCGGCGGCCGTCGAGCTTTGTCAGTACGCGGGCGAACGCGGCCTGGCGGTGACCTGTGAGCAGTTCGATCGCGAGATCGAGAAGAAGTGCCTGATCGGTCCCGCGGCAATCACCCGGACCTTGGCGGATCGGGTCAGTGAGCAGGTGGACAACTTCGGCATCTGCCTCGACCTGAGTCATCTGCCGATCCTCGGCGAGACCGCAGCGGAGACGGTGCCGCTGCTGGGCGAGCATTTCAATCACGCCCATGCCGGCAACGCCTTCCTGGCGGACGCCGACGATCCGATGTACGGCGACCAGCATCCGTATTTCGGATATCCCGGCGGCGAGAACGATGTGCCCGAGGTGGCGGACTACATTTCGGTGCTCCAGCGCACAGGATATTTCGCCCGTGCCGGTGCGGCCCGGCTGCCCCTGTTTTCGTTCGAGGTGAAGCCCGGTCCGGATCACAACATCGATCTTGTACTGGCCAATACGAAACGGGTATTCCTCGAAGCCTGGGCCAGGGCGTTCAGCTAACACTCACCGACCTCATTGCCGACCGCTCAAGACCGACCGGGAACTGGGGTCACAACATCTACAATGCCGCAACCTTCCACCGGAGTTTCCCATGTCCGAGAGTCGCAACGTTCTGGAACAATTTGATCTCACCGGGCGCACGGCGCTGATTACCGGCGGCACGGGGTGGCTGGGCACGGCGTTTTCAAACGCCCTGGCGGAAGCCGGCGCTTCCGTTGTCATTGCCAGTCGCGACCGCGACCGGGCGCGTGCCGCCGCGGCAAAACTGCCGGGTGATGCGCCCCACTATGGTGTCGAGCTCGACCAGATGAACGGCGACAGTGTCACCGCCGGTTTTGCCGAGGCAGTGGAAGTTGCCGGGCAGGTCGATATTCTGATCAATAACGGCCTCGACGCCTGCCCGAAAGACCTCACTGACGTCACCTTCGATGAGTTTGCCAGGCACCAGCACAACAATGCGGGATACTTCGTGCTGGCTCGTGAACTGCGCAACCACGCCGTGGCACGCGGTGGCGGCGGGGTGGTGGTCAATATCGGTTCGATGTACGGCCAGGTTGCTTCGTATCCGGACGCTTACGAGGGTGTGAGCATTGCCAGTCCGGTCGCCTATCATTCACTCAAGGGCGGCACGATTCACATGACGCGGCACATGGCGGCGTACTGGGCAGGGGACAGTGTGCGCGTCAACTGCCTGAGCCCGGGGCCTTTCCCCGCGGATGCCGTCAAGGCTGAGATGGTGCAGCGACTGTCCACAAAACTACCAATGAAGCGCATGGGCCAACCGCACGAGCTAAAGGGTGCTTTGCTGCTGTTGGTCAGTGACGCCGGCAGTTATATAACCGGTCAGA
>JASLZG010000476.1 GCA_030754995.1 Lentisphaeria bacterium | reverse complement strand
CTTTACCGTTTGCGGCCGTGATGTTACGGCTGTATGGCCCGGATTCATTTCCGGCCGGATCAATAACATCCATACGCAGGGTATGCGTACCCGCATTCCCGTCCGCTTCGATTGCAATTTCATAACTGACAACGTCGCCGGGTGCAACCGTCTTGTTCTTCAGCGACAACGTCATGGCACGCACCTCGTAAGGCAGGAGACTGTAGATTTTCAGCGTCTCGGGGGTGAAGGTGGTGCTGATCATTTGCGTCCGGCCATAATCCTCGCCGGCCATGATCTCGTATACGTACCCGATGTCGGAGAATTTTACCGTTACCTTCACCGGGTCTTTGTCGTATGTACCCGCCAGATGCGGATTCCGCAGCAATACGAAATAGCGCACTCGTCCGTCGATGCTCCTGAAAAATGCCGGCTTGATAAACGGGACCCGTTTCCCGTCTTCGAAGGTGACTTCGATCTGCGGGGTCACACCGGATTTGGCGCCGGCCTGCCTCAGGAAAGACTCTGCCTGTGACGCGGCATCGTGATTCGACCCGATGCCGCGAACACGATTGAGATCGACGAATGCAGGGAACAGGTCACAGGCCAGATAAATCGCCAGACCCTGCCCGTGTTTGCGGGCGAAAACGAGCGGCTCCGCGGACTCCCGGTCTTCCGCCAGAATCTCGGCAGCGGCGGCAGCGATACCCTTTTCCACGAAGTTCACAGCCATCTCCGGCGCGACCAATCCAGTCGACGAAAGCCGGCGCCTCAGCTTGCTCTTGCTGGCGGCAATGCGGCTGCGGTTTCTTTTTATGCCGAAAAGATCATCCAAAACGCCTGGTTCCCTGATTTTGCCGTATCCGTCGGCAATGCCGACGCTCAGTTGGCCAACAAGTACACCGCCACCGGTGACGAATCGCCTGATCGTGCGCGCCTCCTCGTCGCTGATCGAGCCGGACATGGGCAGCACCAGGATGCGGGCGCCACCGAGTTGTCCGCCGGCCAGTTGTTCGTAGGAGACCCAACGTGGCTGGAAGCCGCTGCTCGCGGCCAGCTTCGTGAAGCCCAGCCGGCTGTGCCGCCAGAGCGCCGGCTGACCCAGCGCTTCGGCGATGTTGGCGGAGCTCTGCGAATAATGGACGGCGATCGGATCGCGATGCAGCCGGCTTTCCACCAGCAACCGCCCGATGCCGCGTTTGATGTCGGGCATCACCGCGTTGTAGCCACGGCCACTGATCGACCATGTCCAGTCGAGGTTGATCGTGTGATAGGTGCCGCACAGCGCAAACCCGGTTCCGCCGTTTAAGAGGTGACTGTACATCCGGTAGCGCGTGGCCGCCTCATCGGCAAACCCCATCCAGGCCGTCATGCTAAAGTCGTCACCCGCAAAGCAGGACAACTCGTCGGTGCCCTCATACGCCTCGATATGGTTGAAGCGCTTCGAGAACATCCAGAAGTCAGTGCCGCTGTAAGCTCCGGGGGCTTCATTGCCGCTGATGCCGTAACGAAGTCCGGCCCTTTCCTCGCCCGCAGCCGTGGCCAGACGTCCGAAGTAGTTGCTGAAGGTGTACGTTCCGAAAAGGCGATGATCGCACCAGGAGGAGTAGTTGCGGTCGCCGCGTACGCTCGTTTCCTTTCTGGTCAGCGGCCTGACCGCATCCCATGTTTTGAAAGCCGTGCCCCACTGCCGATTCAGCGCTTCGAGTCCGGCATAACGCCGGCGCAGCCATTTCTGCATCCGTGTCATGCAGTGGTTGCTGAAGCAGATGTCCTGTCCGGTCCCGGCATAATTGTTTTCGTCGCCACCCTGCATGCTGATCACACCGACCGCCCTGGCACCGCCGCGCACCGACGCTTCCGCGCTGGCAAGAAACTCGGGATCGTTCAGGCATAGACCTCGCTGCGGGTGCTCGGGGTCGCCCTTCTGCAATGCCAGCGTGCTGGTCCCGATACCGCCTGCCCGGGCCTCGCGGGTGTGGTTGTACCGGAAGAGTGTATTGGTGTAGCCCGGCATGTTGTCATTGTAGTTCACGATATCGGTGTCGAAACCAACGTCATTCATCCGTTTGGTATACGGCTCCCACAGATAGTTGTTCAAGCCGTAGTTGGTGGCAAACCCCCAACCGATAAAGGCCGGGTCTCCTTCACGCGCCAGCTTTTTCAACGGCAACTCGACGGGAATATGAAACGTGTGTTTGTCAATCACCTGACCGGCGCGCGATAGTCTCGTCGCAACCGTCAGCAGCCT
>JASLZG010000475.1 GCA_030754995.1 Lentisphaeria bacterium | reverse complement strand
CGACGAACCGGCGGGTGGTGGATTGATTGACGAATCTTCCGGTGCTGCTGCTGCCGGGGCGTCATTGCCGCCGCCCGCATCATCGCCGCCGCCGATGGGGTCGCCGATGTCTATGGGCGCCTCGGCAGGCGATCTGCCGTCGCTCGACGGGGTTGAAAATATGACGGACAGCGAAGTGGGCGAAATCGTTCGTCAGTTCCTGACCGTTTGCCGCGGCATGGGCGCCAGCGACCTGCACCTTTCGGCCATGGCCGTCCCCTTCGTACGCTTGAACCTGCAGATCGAGGCGGTCGCCGACAGGCCACTGTCGCCGGAAGCTTCGGCAAAACTCAACACGGTCCTGCTGTCCGCCAGCCAGGGCGCCGAGTTCGAGGCCCACAAAGATCTGGACTTTGCGCTGGCGGTGCCCGACAGCGGCCGGTTCCGCGTCAACCTGATGGTTCACAAGCAGGGCGTTGCCGGGACCTATCGCCTGGTGCCGGATCGGGTCATGTCCCTCGCGGAACTCGGCTTTCGCGACACTAAAACGATCACCAAGCTGCTTGACCATCACAACGGGCTTATCCTGGTGACCGGTCCTGTCGGCAGCGGCAAGACGACGACGCTCGCGGCGCTGGTCGACATCATCAACAGCAAGCGCGAAGACCACATCATCACGGTCGAGGAACCGATTGAGATTGTCCACGAGTCGAAGAAGTGCAATGTCACCCAACGGGAAGTCGGCTGCCACACCCAGTCTTTTGCCAGCGCGCTCAAAGGCGCTTTGCGTGAGGATCCGGATGTCATTGTGATCGGCGAGCTGCGTGATCTCGAGACGATCGAAATGGCGATCACCGCAGCCGAGACCGGACATCTCGTGATCGGTACGTTGCACACCAGCGACGCGGCCACCACGCTGGACCGGTTGCTCGACGTCTTTCCGCCGGACCAGCAGCAACAGATCCGCGCGATGACCGCCGAGAGCCTGCGCGGCATCATCTGCCAGAAACTCATCCCGCGCGATGCGGTCAACGGCCTGGCGGTTGCCGCCGAAATACTGATTCACACGATCGCCGTGGCCAACATCATTCGTGAGGGCAAGACCCACACACTCTCCGCCGTTCTGCAGACCGGCGCGCAGCAGGGCATGCAGTTGATGGACCAGTCCGTGTTCGAGCTGTGGGAGGACGGCAGTATTTCGCAGGATTCCGCGCTCATGCATCTCAAGGACAAGCAGTTCATTAACCGCATCCTCAAGCCGGCCGCCGCTGGCGCCCCTCAGGACAGTGCCGAGGCGGGGGCGATGCCGAGCACTGCCGAATCGAAGAAGAAGGGCTGGTTCAAGTAATGGCAAAGATCGATTTATTCCTCAAGGACATGCTGGAGCTGAACGGCTCCGACCTTCACCTGATTGTCGGGCTGCCGCCGAAAATCCGGGTTCATGGCAATCTCCGGGCGCTGGACGAGCCGCCGGTGACGGCCGCCGACATGGATACCATCCTGAGCGAAGTCTGCCCGCCCGTGCGCTGGGAGGAGTTCTGCGAACTGTCCGACCTGGACTTCGCATACGAGATCGAGGGGCTGGCTCGGTTCCGCTGCAATTACCTGGTCAATCATTATGGGAAAGGCGCCGTGCTCCGGCAGATCCCGTCGAAAATCCTCACCTTCGACGACCTCAACCTGCCCGAGATTCTCAAGCAGGTGTGCGAGTACAAGAGCGGCCTGGTTTTTGTCACCGGTCCGACCGGCAGCGGTAAATCGACGACGATGGCGGCGATGATCGATTACATCAACGCCAACCACACGAAGCACATCATCACGATCGAGGACCCGATCGAGTTCGTGCATCAGAACCAGAAGTCGATCATCGTCCATCGTGAAGTGGGTGAGCACAGCGACTCCTTTGCCAACGCGCTGATGGGCGCCATGCGCGCCGATCCCGATATCATCCTGCTCGGTGAGATGCGCGAGCTCGAGACCATTCGTCTCGCCCTGAGTTGCGCCAGCATGGGGATGCTTGTGTTCGGTACGCTGCACACCAACAACGCGCCAAAGACCGTCGACCGTGTCATCGACGCGTTCCCGGCCGAGGAGCAGTCGCAGATTCGCACCATGCTGGCCCAGTGCCTGACCGCCGTCGTTTCGCAACTGCTCTGCCGCACAGCGGACGGCAAAGGGCGCTGCGCGGTTCTGGAAATCCTGCTGCGCAACGAGGCGTTGCCGAACGTCATCCGCGAAGGCCAGATTTCGTC
>JASLZG010000474.1 GCA_030754995.1 Lentisphaeria bacterium | reverse complement strand
CACCCGCCGGCCGCCCAGGCATGTCAAGCCCCGTACCAATGTTGTTGTGCGAATGAGCACCGCCGAGCATTGTCAGTTTCACCCGCTGACCGCGGACGATTGCGCGGGCAATCGTCACCTCCGTGAGGACACAGTCGGGTGGTCGAAGATATGCCCGCGCCTGTACGTGTGGGACTACGTGGCCAACTACGGCGACGTCCTGATGCCGTGGCCCAACCTCCATGCACTTCGCCCGAAGATAAAATTCCTCGTCGACCACGGTGTCAAGGGGATATTAACGCAGGGCATCAGTGCGACTGATGGCTCCGAGTTCGCGACGCTGCGCTCGTACATCCTGGCCAGGTGCCTGTGGGACCCGGAATGCGACTGGGAGAAGGAAATGGATGCATTCCTCGATGCCTGCTACGGCCGCGCCGCCGGGCCGCTGCGGCAATACATCGACCTGCTTCATCAAAAGGTGCGGCACAATGACATCCATGCTACGGCGGCGCCCTCAGAATACCTGACCCGTGAATTGGTCAACCGGGCCGACGAGCTGTTCGATGAGGCTGAGGCGGCGACCGCCGATGACCCGGTGTCGCGGTTGCGCGTGAAGCAGGCACGAATGGGGATCCAGCTGGTCAAGATCAGCAGACACGACGAGTTTTTTTCATCGTTGAAAAAGTACGAGGCCACGGTGTCGAAACTCGAGCAGACAGCCAGGGAATGCGGTGTCTCATCCCTGGGCGACGGGGGCCGTCCGCTCGAGGCCGAGCTGGGCAAGTGGCGCGGTGCCGGCGAGGCCCTCGAGGCAACCGGGAAATGGCAGGTTGCCGACCCCGCCTTACGGCGGCGCGTCGAGAAGATTGAAGCCACAGTGACGTTGCAACCGCTGTCGCCCTCATGGAGATTCGCCGTCGATCCCAATGATGTCGGTGTAACCGGCAAGTGGTTTGCCGATGCCTTCAGTGACAACCAATGGGCAGTCGTGCGCAGCGATCGGGACAAGGGTTGGGAACGCCAGGGTTTTCCCGGCTACGTTGGCTTCGGCTGGTATCGGGGAACCTTCGATGTGGCCGCCGAGCTCGAGCAGCGAGAATTTCTTTACCTGCACTTCGGCGCAGTTGACGAAGACGCCTATGTCTATTTGAACGGGGAGCTGGTGCACGAGCACAGCTGCGGCTCGACTGGCCTGCATCCCAGCGATATCTGGACGATGCCCTTCGTTCTTGATGCCCGGCCGCACTTGAAATTCGGACAGAAGAATACGGTTGCGGTGCGCGTTTACAGCCGCGGCGGAATGGGTGGGATCTACAAACCGGTTCATCTCATCGCCGCTGACCGGCAGCTGGATCTCTACGACACGACAGGACTGACCCTGTACACGCAACCGTAATTTATCGACGACGGTTATCGTGTCACGACTATTGTGCGCCTTCCCAGGGGCACCCGCACTCCCGGTGTCGTGGAACAGAACGGCCCGATCCACCAAGGCGGATCGGGCCGTCGGATTACCTCATTGGCGAACGACTACGGCTGCACCGTTGCCTTTAATTCTGTCAGTTCAGCCCGCATAATTTCCATCTGCTTCTGCTGCTCCTTGACCACGGCGGTGAGCACACCGACGATGTCCATCGACACAAGGCCTTTTCGGTCCGGCGTCGCCACGATCTCGGGAACGTCTTCGGCAATAAAGCCAACATGCCCGTCCGGCGTCCTGGCATCCTTGTACTCGAACGTAACCGGATCGAGGTTGGAAAGCGTCTGCAGCGCCACATCCAGTGACAACGGCTCGATGTTCTTCTTGGCGTCCCGGGTTGACACGTCGACCCACTGCGCGCCGGTACAATAGGCCCCGGCAACCTGGAACATCTGACCGGGATTGTCGTTGGCCACACCGAGGTTGCCGTTCTTCTTGAGGCGCATACGCTCCGCCCCGTAGGTCGCATTCTCATACCAGACCAGGTCACCGCCGTTACCGAGTTTCATGTCCCAGTTGCCGGCCCCGGCATTATCGCCATTGATCTTGTAACCACTGCCGCCGGCCTGGATGCCATCAAAGACCGCCAACTGGCCGCCCAGCGTCAACGACATGTTTACCCTGCCGATCACCTGGTTCTCAAACCACTCCAAAGTCGAGCCATTGAGCCGGTAGTGCCAGTTCCCACCGGCGCCATTATTCACGACCAAAGCGGTCGATGACTGGATATTGCCGACAACATCAAGTTTGGCGCTGGGCACATCCGTGCCGATGCCGACCCGGCCCGGTTGGTTAATCGTCAGCGCAGGTCCGCTATCTGAATTGGCGATA
>JASLZG010000473.1 GCA_030754995.1 Lentisphaeria bacterium | reverse complement strand
ACCGGCGCGATAATCATCAGGGTCATGAGCAAGGTGAACACCATCTTCGGTCCAAGCGACAGCTCGACGCGCAGGATGTCGTTGACCCGGTACCACGACGGTGTCATCGTCACACCGTGGAAACTGGTCAGTGCGAGCAGGATGATCGCAAGGGTTGCCTCATCCCATCTGAAGCGAGTCTTGTGCATCAGGTCGGTGGCGGGCGGGCGCAGGCGAATGTCGAGATTGTCGGAGGGACAGGAGCGCACACATTCGGTGCACAATGTGCAGTTCACATTCTCGGTCAGGGCCGCCGGGAAAATACCGGTCGGGCAAGCCGTATGCGTTCCCGTTCCGTGATAACAGGCTTTGCTGTCGCAGGTGCGGCATACATCGGTCGAGCGCGGGCGCAGTTCCATGGGGCTGAACAGCGCATACAACCCGCTGATCCGCCCCACCAGGCAGGCATAACGGCAGAACGCGCGTTTTTCGAAAACCAAACCACACAGGACGGCCATCGACACCATGACCATGGCCATGACCGCGGTCATCGACGGCGACCGGGTGATGTCGTAGCCGAGCTCGAACCAGGTCAATACGATGAAAAGGATCAGCGCCGGAAACAGGTTGCGCGCAAACCTCGGCCACGCCTTTTCGAATCCCAGCTTTTTCACGCGCGACCGCAACGACAATGAGGTCACGAGCGATGTAATTCCCTCCCATGGACAGATCGTGCAGAAAGCCGTCCCGAAGCCGGTGATCATGAAGATCAACAGAATCCACCACCAGGTCCAGGTGAGCACCGGTGCGATGTTGGTGCGCTGGCTGCCGAACAGGCCGGCGCTGACGATCAGGAAAAACAGCAGGATCGAAAGGCTCTGTGCCATGAGCGGAAACGCGGAATTGCCCAGGAGCGCCCGCAGCGGTCGCCAGGCCAGCAGATTGAAGTTCCGGTACTTTCCACTGCTTGGCAGATTGCTGGAACGCATGACCATGACATGCGATACGACAATGATCAGAACGACGCCGGCGAGTGCCATCCATGTGGGAACGCCATCCATGGTATGGATCTCGCCGTCTGCCCCGTTCATCGAACCCCCGTGGTTCGTCATCGAACCCTCGTGGTTCGTCATCGAGCCCTCACTGTTGGCCATCGGATTCTCGTTATTGTGTGGTGCTCTCGACCTGCGGATCGTCGGGTTCCGTCAATTCCCGCACTTCGCCATGCCGGCGGTTTTTTGCATTTTGCGCCCGGTCGATGGCGATGCGCCGCCGTCGTGATCCGACTGCGACCACGACGATCAACAAACCGAGGCCGGCGGCGATCCACTTGCCCCAGTGCACCCGTTGCGAGGACAATACAAAGGGGACATGCATCACCATCGACTCGGCATCGAGCAATTCCAGATTGATCGCATACCTCCCTTCCGGGGGCAGGGACTGATGCCACAGGTACAGGCTTTCCGAGTCGCCGGATTCGACGGTCTCGCTGTAGATCGGATCGCCGTGATCGAGCACGGTCATTTTCAGCCGGCCGTTATATACACGGTTTTCCCGCAAGTTGAAGATCGCCAGGAACAGACGTGCATCGTTGGGCTGTTCCGTATCTGCCTTGTTGATGCCCTGGAAATCGTAGATGACCAGAGAACATTCGAATTCACCTTGCTGGGCGAGGAATTCATCCTGCGGGACTTGCGGGTAATTCTCGAAATAGGCGAAGTGCGGCAGCCCCTTGAAATGATGGCCGGCGGCCGGCAATGACAACGCGACCAGCAGCAGGGCATGGAGCACGTGGTTGAAATGACGGTTGTTCATGATTTTGGCCGTCCAATTGAAAGACAGCCGGTCGGGCATGTCACCAGGCACTCACCGCACAGTGAGCAATTCACGGTTTCGTCAAGCTTCGGCTTCACTTTCAGCGGGCATGTATCGACGCAGCTGTTGCAGGCATCGAGGCATTGGGAGGCATCGCGCCGGATCGTGATTCTCGCCTTGCTGCCGATGAAACCAAGCAGCCTGCCGGTCGGGCAGAGATACCGGCAGGTGAACTGCTGGCCAAGGCACAGGTCAATCAGGGCAAATACAAGAACGCTTGCGACCGCGACCGCCAGCGTGCCGAATGCCAGCCCGTGAAAGATGGTCTGCCCAATTCCCAGATACGGCAGGAGCAGCGTCCAGATCCCGTGGCCGAACAGCCAGGCTGCCAGCAATCCGCCGGCAAGAACGCCCCATGCCAGGCCTGGACTCGCCTGAAGCTCCGGGAAGTAGAAGAAGCGCCCCAACAGCCGGCGGACCCGGGTGATCGTGAAAAACAATA
>JASLZG010000472.1 GCA_030754995.1 Lentisphaeria bacterium | reverse complement strand
GACCGTTTCGGGATCGATGTTCTGCCGATCGAACCACGTACGGGCTTCTTCAATATCCCCCGCGAAGGCTACAAGCCGTGGCAGCTCTTTGACGGTACGAACGTGCAGATGCCCGGCGCGTTCGAGGTCGAGACCGATGACGATGGCCGCTGGCTGCTGCACGAAGGCGGCGACATGTCACGGCCTCTTGCCGGCATCATGCCCAGCGACGGGTATTACTTTGACCGGGTCGAGGACCAGACCCTCGACATCAATTACACGCCGCCGCCGCTGGAGGAGATACGCGCCAACTTCTCCATGGGCGTTCCCGCCAAAGAAGTGGAGTTCATGGCAGCCCAGGCCGAGGCGCTGCGACCGACCGACAAGGCGCTGATGCTCAACGTCTACTATTATTGCGGCGCCGCCAGCGTGGGGAATATGCCCAACTGGCTGTGCGTCCTGATGACGGACCCGGATTACGTCTCGGAACTTTTCGCCCTGTGTACCGAGGCGGTGCTGCAAAATCTCGACGAGCTGCACCGCGCCATCGGTGACAATATCGACATTGTCGCCATCGACGGCAACGACTATGGCACGCAGCGGGCGGAGATGTTCAATCCCGACCTGTTCGAGCAATTCTATCTGCCATTTTATACCACCGTCAACGGCTGGGTGCGCGAACACACCTCCTGGAAGACGTGGAAACACTGTTGCGGCTCGATCCCGCGGCTGCTGCCGTACTTCGTGGAAAGCGGCCTGGACTGCATCAATCCGGTCCAGTGCAGTGCCTGTGGTATGGAGCCGGAGGTGTTGAAGGAGAAGTTCGGCGACCACATCACCTTCTGGGGCGGCGGTGTCGACACCCAGCAGACCCTGCCGTTCGGCACGCCCGAGGAGGTCTACAACGAGGTTGCCGAGCGGGTCCGGGTCCTCGGTGCCGACGGCGGTTTCGTCTTCAACACGGTGCACAACATCCAGGCCAATACGCCGCCGGAAAACATCGTTGCCATGTTCCAGGCGGTCGAGGACCATGGCGTGTATTAACGCCAGTTTATTGGTGCGGGCGCGGGCGCGCATCCGGCAACCCGGCGTTGCGGGAAAGAGCCACCGATGACCAACGACGTACCGACAGACCGGCTTGCAGGCTTCGATTTTGCGGCGCACAACGCCGAGGTCGCAGAGCTCTGGGACGCCTACTACGACCATCGGCCGTACCGCGTCCCCATCATCCTCGGGATCAACAGCCGTTTTTTCGTGCTCAATCCCGATGCGAACACCGAGGCTGTCGACTTCAAATCCTACAGCACCGACCCGGACTGCATGTTCGACACGCAGCTGCGGAGCAGCCGCTGGAACAGGCTCAACCTGCTGCAGGACAGCGAGCTGGGGTTGCCGGAGCGCTGGGCGATCCGGGTAGACTTCCAGAACTACTACGACGCGGTGTGGTTCGGCTGCACGGTCCGCTATCTTGACGGCCAGGTCCCGGACACCAGGCCCGAGTTCGCGGACCACCCTGAGCGGGTCATGGAAAACGGGCTGCCCGATCCGTTCGGCGGTATCTTCAGCCGCGGCCTCGACTACTTCGAGCAGTTCCAGGCGCGCGCCGCCAACGAGGAGTATCTCGGGCGTCCGATCGACGCCTTTCCGCCGGGCTGCGTGTGCGACGGCATCATGACCATCGCCTGCAACTTGTTCGGCCCCGAGTTCGTCTGCACCGCGATGGCGGCCGAACCGGAGCGCCTGCATGTGCTCTTCGACTTCATCACCGAAGCTATCATTGCCCGCATGCGGGCCTGGCGGGAAAAGATGGATCTGTCGAACTACCGGGACCCGTTCGGCATCGGCGACGACAGCATCGCCCTGATCTCGACGAGGATGTACCAGGAGCACGTGCTGCCCTACCACCGGCGGCTGTACGACTTTTTCGCCCCCGGTGAGCCGCACGCCATTCATCTTTGTGGCGACGCCACGCACCATTTTCCCATCCTCGAGCAGGAGCTCAACGTGAAGTCTTTTGACACCGGTTTTCCGGTGGACTTCGCGACACTGCGCGAGAACCTCGGCGACGATGTGACCATCTATGGCGGGCCGAGGACCGAGTTTCTCAAGGATGCCACCCCGGCTGAAATCACCGCCGAGACCAGGCGCATCCTCGGGTCTGGAATCCTTGACACCGGCCGCTTTGTCCTGCGCGAGGCCAACAACATGGCACCCGGGACGCCGATCGAGAACATCGAGGCGATGTACTACGCCGGCCGCCGCTACGGCGTCCTGACCAAAACAGGCGAGCGCTGTTGACGCCCGGCCTCCGGGGCTGCAAGAAGGATGGTTTCAGGGCTTCCAGCGCGCCCGGTGTCAGTTC
>JASLZG010000471.1 GCA_030754995.1 Lentisphaeria bacterium | reverse complement strand
CCAGGCCTGTGACGGTGAAGGTCCGCCCTCCGGGGACGCCGGAAGTTGTCTGGATCCAGGCGAAGCCCTGGTTGCCCAAGTTCATGCCCCAGGCAAGTCCGCCGGCACCGGTAACGCTGGCATTTGACTCCACGAGTGCGGCATCGGTCACGTAGCCCAGCCCATTGACGAAGTCCGAGAGGATCGACAACTGTGTTACCATCGCCTGGCCGGTCGGAGAATTGTCGAACAACGGCCAGTTGCCGCCGTCGGCCCATTTGAGCGGGGCCATAGCGGCGCCTGCGGCGACGCCGGCCCAGACGCCGTTGTGCATGTGTGCCGGTTCGCTGGCGCCACCGGTTGTATCGCCACCGAACTCGGCATGGAAGACAGGCTTTCCGGACGTCCGCATGGTGCGCGTTTCAGTTGCGATCGTATTGCCGACGGCAACATCGTCGAACTGCTGTGAGAATGAATCGGCAGATCGCATGTCGAGTCCGGCGTCGTAAGACGCGTCATTAAACGTGCTGACGGTCATCGGATATTCTGACGAGGCGTTGTTGCGATACGGGTCGAGCCCGGCGAAGTATGCCTGCGCTGAAGCGATCCAGGCGTTGGTTTGTACCGGGTTCTGGATGAAGCCCACGGTACCGTCGATCTCGACGACCAGCACCCATCCGGCGATGGCACGGCTGTGTCCCCAGCGCGCCATGAGGTAGCGCAGGAAATGCTTTTGCAGCTTCCACTGCTCCGTGTCGTTGCCACCGCCGGCGTCTGTGAGGAAGAAATCGGCGGGAGTTGTAATGGCACTGTAAGGGTTGTTGTACCACCAATGGTTGGCGCTGCCGCTCCAGGGGTGCGTTTGGTCACGCAATTGGCCGGGTGACCAGATGGCGGGCAGCAGGTAGACGTTGTTCGTCTCGGCGCGCTCGACCAGGCCGTCAAGATACTGACATGCTTCCTGGTTATAGTTGCCGAGGCCCTGCTCCTGGTTCTCGATCGCCGTGCGGTCGTCCCAGAATGGTTCGGCTGCTGAGGTCGAGGCCCGTTCGGCCCACGGCACTCCCATCCAGTAGCTCATGAGGTTTTCGCCGTTGGCTGCCATGTCCGTAAAGCTCGGCACTTCAAGGTTGTACTGCCAGCCGTTGTTGTGGCCGATTGCGAACAACGGCTCGCCGCTGGACAGTTCCATGTATCGTCCGGTGAGCCGTGGCCAGCCGGGGGCCCCCAGGTCGACACAGGTGAAACTGCCGCCGACCCATGTGTCTGTGCCACTGGCGTCGGTGGCGGTCACGGTGAAGGCCCAGGCGCCGGTCAGTCCGGGGGAGAAACGAAGGCGCCAGCCGCTGCCATCGAAAAATCCATTGACGTTCCAATCGCTGGCGTCGGGGCCCGTGAAGGTTGCGTTGAGGTCGATGCCGTCGGCAGCAGGGTCGGCGTTGAAGAATTTCGTTGCAACGACGTCGGCCAGCGTGATGTCCAGTTCCAGCTTGCCGTGCCGTGGAGCCTGCAGCGGATTAACCGGCGCCGAGATGGCGACGTCGCTGATCGTGATTGAGGTTTGCTGATCGAGCTCGATATGCAGTTTGCCGGCGCCGAAGACCGTGTCGATGCCGAGCGTGCCGATATCCTCGGTGAGCGCCGTAAGCCGGGCCTCCAGGTCGCCGGCGGTGCGCGTGGGGTCTTCCTCGAGCAGCAGCGCGGCGGCCCCGGCGACGGTCGGCGCACTGAAGGAGGTACCGAAGGAGGAGCCGTAGGTTTTGCTGTTCGTGCCGTCGGGGGCGGTAATGTTTGGTTTCTGCCGGCCGTCGTTGGTCGGGCCTCGGCCCGAGTAGTAGGCCACCGGCGGGTTCGCATCGGTCCACGACGCCTGGTTGATTGCCGCGACGGTGTAGGTGCCATGGGCGTTGGCCGGATCCATGAAAGACGATGCGACGACGGCATGTTCCAAATTGTTGTTGAAGCTGAAGATAGTGATGTCGAGGTCGGCGGTCGGGCCGGAGAATGCATGGACCTCGATGGTGTAGGGCGTGAGGTTCGTGTCGAGGGAGAAGGTGACTGATTCAGACGGTATCTCTATACCGGACTGCGGTCCCGTGCTCGAGGCCACCAGGAGGTTGTCCTTGTCGTAGATGTAGAGATCGAGGTCGGTCAGTGAATTGCCGTATTGATCCCAGTTGAGGAACAGTTGCACCGTGGTGTACTGCGTCGTGATGTCGAGGCGGTCGTCGTTGGTCGCGAAGTCGAGGAAGTCGTCACCATCGTCATCCACCCAGCCGCCGCGCCAGTGGCGCAGCGCCGAGTTGCCCGCCGACAAGCTCCAGAATACGCCGTCGTTGTCGCGTGAGCTGTTGACGACGGCGTTGACCC
>JASLZG010000470.1 GCA_030754995.1 Lentisphaeria bacterium | reverse complement strand
GATGAGCGGTGACACAGTTTGCCTGAACATCGTTACGGGGCCTGAGCCGCACCAGCTGGTGAGCCTGGCGGCAAGTGAGCTCGGCCACATCGTCAATCGTCTGTTCGGCCTGACTCCGACAATCTCGGAGGCGCCGGCCAGCGGCATCGATGCCCGAATCGAGCTCGTCGGCGAGGTGCCGGACGACAACCAGGCATTCGTCCTGCGCCGTACACAGATTGACGGCACGCCCGGGCTGACCGCGGTCGGCGGCAGTCCGCAGGCGACGCTCTGGGCGGTTTATGAACTGGCCGAACAATGGGGTGTCCGTTTTCTGCTGACCGAGGATATCTATCCCGACAGCCCCGGCGCCTTCCACCTGCCCGAGGTCGACAAGACCTGGACCCCATGGGTGCGTACGCGCGCCTGGCGTATCTTCAATTGCCTGCCGCACTCCGGCTCCTACTGGGGCGCCGACGATTACGAGAAGCTCTTCCGCCAGCTGGCGAAACAGAAGTACAACCGCATCTTCGGCTTCTTTCGCACGTATGACGCGTTCACCGATTACACCTTTGACGGTGTCCGCAAACGGACTGCGGAAATCAGCCGTGGGCTGCGGTTGCCGATCCATGACGGGATGATCGGCCGCGAGCTCTTCGGCGACGTCAAAAGCTTCTATAATCCCGATCTGCCGGCCGAACCCGACACCGTGTACGAGGCGGACCCGGACACGACGCCGGTAAACGAAGAACGTATCGCTGCCGGCAAGCGTCATGTGGAAACGGTTATCGAACGGTGCCACGCATTGGGCATGGATTTCGCCGCCGGATTCTGGTACACTGAGTTTCCCCAGGAGATGAAGAAGCAGCTCAAGCGGGCCTCGGACCGGCACGGCTTCAAACCGACGCCGTTCAAGGGGGAATACCTGGGGCTGCGCATCGGGATTCTCCGCGAGGGCATCGTGCCGGAGTATGCGCCGTACATGACGCCGATGAACCCCGACTTCGTTGACCTCGCGGACGCCGTTGCACGCAGCTACGTCGAGCGTTTTCCTGCTGTCGATTACTACGTCTTCAGCCGCGTCGAGTTTCCGGCGGGACCGTTGGATGCAGAAACATGCTGGCAACAGCTCAGCCGGCGCTATGGCCTCGATGCATCGCTCGAGGACCTGGTCGCCGAAGCGGTCGAGACCGGCGACATCGACGCGCATCGTTGCGAGCTGGACCTGTGCGGTGACATCTGTCAATTATACCTGCTGGACGAACTGCTGAATCAACGCCGGATCATTGCGGGCTCCGCCAATCCCGATGCTGTCGCAGTGATCCAGGTCGGCACTGTTCTGGGGCGTTTCGTGCCGCGAATGTTCTCGAACGTGGAGCTGCTTGCAAGCCTGGGCTACACCACGGAGTCGCAGGCCGATCGCGGCAAGGTCATGCAGTTTGCCGGGGACGGCAACATCAAAGCACAGCTGGTCATTTCTCTCGAGGACGACAACATCGGCGAGTCGCCGCAGTACAATGCGGCGTCCATTGCCCGGCTGTACCAGGTGATCGACGATTACCAGCTGGACGGCTATTACGGCCGCCAATGGCTGATTTCAAAAGTGGACCCGGCCGCCTTCTACATGGCCAGGGCCAATTGGGATCGCAAGGTCACGGTGGAAGAGGCCTACCTCGATCTCGTGACCAACGTCTGCGGTGCCGATGCGGTCGACGCGGCGCTTGCCGCCTTCGCCCTCGGGGAAAGGGTGACGCTGCGGGCAGCGGCGAACTCGTTTCTCGTGCCCTCCATGGTATCGAACCAGTTCGATCTGGCCGAACCGGTGCCGGAAAGCTGGAGCGAAAATATCCGGCTGTACGAACAGATGACGACACATTTCGACCAGGCGCTGGCCGTCTCGCGTGAGGCCGGCAAGCCGTTTCTCGAAAGGCTCCGGCACCAGGCGCAGTTCGCTGTCCATTGGCACCGGGCTATAACCGATGTGCGGCGGGCGGGAAAATTGCGACAACAGGCCGATAAAGCGCGAGGCGAAGCGCAAGACGTCGAGTCCCATGACCAATTGAACATCGAACTGGTTGCCCTGCTGGACCGTGCACTAACGGACATGCGCCTTGCCACCGAGGCCTACGCCCGAAGTGCCGGAGATCGGGCCGACCTCGGTGTTGTGGTGGCACTGAACGTTTACGGCCTGGAAATCCTTGATGCCATCCGCAAACTCGAATTTATCAAGATGACCTGGTGGACGGCCGCCGGAAAGGCCTGATTCCCAGCCGCCCGCCGCCGGTAAATTCCGATTGTGTGTGACAGCTCCTCTTGACCACCACCGGTTTTCCCGGCGCCAGCGGGACGGAACACCGTTGACAAATCGGGTAA
>JASLZG010000046.1:21375-21761 GCA_030754995.1 Lentisphaeria bacterium | reverse complement strand
TAACTGCCTGGCAGGTTATTATGTGGCACCCCCGCCAGATAAGCCCACCCGAAATTTCCGAAGTTCCAGCCGTAGCTGCATCTTGTGATACCGTCAGCCGATGCACAGAGAAGAACAGCATTATCTCCAAGATAGGGATATATCAGATCCACCCAGTAGACTTGACCGCCTCCGGATAATCCCGCAAAATTCGTACTGTTCCCCCAAAGCATCTCCGAGCCTGGTATCAGAAAGCCCTCATTATCGTCGGTATACATGAATATACTGGTCATCAACTGCTTCTGATTATTCATGCATGTCACCTTGTGGGCCGACTCCTTGGCTCGCTGCAAGGCTGGCAGAAGCATGCTGGCAAGAATCGCGATGATGGCGATCACGACCAACAG
>JASLZG010000046.1:0-21365 GCA_030754995.1 Lentisphaeria bacterium | reverse complement strand
GGAAGGGATGACAAGATTGTGGCGGAGGATGTGTTCTTGGTTTTCCTCCCGGCCCTTTGTTTTTTTCACCGATCACGTCGACACCTCATTTGTGTTCAACACAGAAAGAACATACTCCCATTGCTAGGTCGAGACCAATAGACAGGAGCCAATCCATGTCTGCGAAAAAGGCTTTCATTACCGTGACGTCCGGGCCGCTTGATCAGCCGGTTGTCGACGAAAAACAGCGGAACGCATTCGATGCAAAGGCAGGTGCCGTCCATTGTGGCCTCGACGGAATTGTAACTGGATGTTGAACGAGTAAGATAGCGCCGGGAAACGACGCTCCCTCCAACTTCGGGCTGGCGCCGCCGCGCGGGGGAAGCTGTCGCGTGGGAAGCGCCGCGGCCAATCAACGCATACGGCGCAAAGAAAACGCGAAGCGTCAATGGATTTATGGCACATCAACCACCGGGCCCCTTGAAGTGAACACCAGAGAAGTCGACAAAAAAGCGTACCGGGACGCCTGGGCGCATGTGGGCGGCATCGACGCAAGGAAATTCAACTTGTGGCCGCCGATTCCGGACACGGATTCCGGTTGGATGCTGTTCATCGATAAGGGCATTCTGAACGACGTCCTGCCGCGTATGCACAAGATCAGCGAGACCCTGCACCAGCCGGTGAAGTACGAGGGGAATCCGGTGATGATACCGGAGCAGCCTTGGGAGGGCCTCGAATGTCCGCCGGATTCCTGGCCGCACGATTTCGGGTTCTACGGCGATACCATGTACGACGAAGAGGAACAGATATTCAAGATGTGGTACACCGGTGTCGCCGAAGGGATTCAGAACAACTGGAACATGTGCTACGCAACGTCCGAAGACGGGATGCACTGGGAGAAGCCCAACCTTGGCCTGTTCGAGTACAAGGGCTCGAAGGACAATAACATCTGCTTTGAATCGCTCAACGAGGAGGTCCGCCAACGGGGCGTCGCCGAGGACCGCGTGCTCATAACCCACCATTTCAACGGGGTCGTCAAGGACATGGCCGATCCCGATCCCGCCAGGCGATACAAGAGCGTCAGCCTGCAGGGCGGGATGTACGATGTAAAAATGCAACGCCAGGTCCCGGATCCGCCGACCGGTATATATCCCTGCACCTCGCCGGACGGAATACACTGGACGACAAATCCCGACCCGGTCTTTGTCGATGACCAGTTCGAGTACGGCATCTGCGACGTCGTGACGCTGAGTTTCAACCGCAAACGCAATAAATTCGTCGTGCTCATGAAGGGCCATGTCTACGATCCCGGTACAATGGGTGACCAGGGCGGCCTGCGCCGTTTGCAGCAGGTCGTCGAGAGCGACGACTTCGAGGAGTGGACCACACCGAGCATCGCCATCGCCGCGGACGACCAGGACCCCGTCGACCTGCATATTTACGGCATGTCCGCGTTTGACTACGAAAATATGTACCTGGGCCTGATCGTAGCGTTTCGGGCTAATGACGACGACAGAACCACGGACATCCAACTTGTCTCCAGCCGCAACGGTCGCCATTGGCGGCGAGCCGGTAACCGGGAGACGTTCATACCGACCGGGGAGCGGTGGGGCCCGGACAGCGGCGAGATTTTTACCTGCCGCCAGCCTGTGGAGGTCGGTGATGAAGTGTGGTTCTATTACTCCGCTGTAGGCGGGCCGCGGCCGCATGTCCCGTTCATCGCGGGCGACCCGCCGCAGAACAGCGGCACAATCTGCCTGGCCAAATTGCCCCGCGGCCGCTTCGTCTCGATGGATGCCGGCGACGAGGAGGGCTGGCTGCTCACCATGCCGATGAAGCTAAAGGGCGATACCCTTCACCTCAACGCCAACGCCGCCAACGGCGACATCCTCGTGGAGATTCGCGAGGTGGTGTACCATGAGGTGCAGAAGAACGAGTATCAGTGGAACAAGCAGCTCGGCGCACCCATACCCGGGTTCTCCCGACACGACTGCAACGTGATCATCACCGACAGCCTCGACCGTGTGGTCACCTGGCGCGGCAACTCTGACCTCAGCGGGATTGGCGACCGGGAGGTGATGCTGAGGTTCATCATGCGGAACGCGGAGCTGTACGGGTTTAAGGTCGACTGAAAATGCCATGTATGATCACGCCGGAGACAACTGCCCAGGTGCCGGGTTGCGGATTTCAGGTTCCAGGAATTCCAGCCCGCTGATGCTGGTTGAGGGCAGGCACAATTGCCCAACAGCAGAAGTTTGACAGACAACTCTTCCCCCTGTTTTGTACTGCCACCTGAAACCGGAAACCTGAAACCTGACCGTTGCAAAGCTATGGCTGATCAACCACAACTGAACACATTGTCACGCGATGATGTGGCGTTCTTCTGGGAACATGGATATCTCCATATTCCGCAACTCTTTTCGTCGCCGGAAATCGATGAAATGTCGGATGACATGGACTGGCTCATGGATGACTGGGCGATCAGAGATGAGGGCTGGTCCGGCGACTGGCGCAAGGTGTACATGGACGAGGATACGGCGGAAAAGTCGCAGCTATGGGGGATGCACGATCTCTGGTATTATTCCGTCGCCTGGATGCGGGCGGTGACGGATCCAAAGCTGGTCGGCGCCATGGTGGACCTGCTGGGATCGGATGTCGAGCTGCACCACTCGACGATGCATGTGAAGCCGCCTGAAACCGGCCATCCCTTTCCCATGCACCAGGACGATGCCTTCTATCTGCACGAGGACAACCGCTATGTCGACGTTCTGGTGCACCTGGACGAGACCCGGCATGAAAACGGTGAAATCCGCTTTCTCGACGGCTCCTTCAAACGGGGGCGCATCGAACACGTCAGGCAGACCGCGACCGGTGAGCCCTGCACACCGCACCTGCCAACCGACGAATATCGGCTCGAGGATACCGTGCCGGTCCCGGCAAAACGCGGTGACGTCGTCGTGTTCAACCTGTTTACAGTTCACGGCTCGCATATCAACACCACCGACAAGCCGCGGCGCATGGTGCGGATTGGTTACCGGCATCCCGAAAACCGGCAGATCGACGGCCAGAGCATGGGGCGCCCGAGCTGGATCGTGGCCGGTAGGCGTTGCCGCCAGCCAGGTGACGAACTGTTCCGACTGGAGTGACGAGCGATGTCCGACGACCCAATCCAAATTTTCGACGACGCGGAGCTCGAGGCATTGCGTGCGGTCGTTGAAAGTCAATCCGCGTGGCGTGGTATGGGTGAGGACAGCCCGGTGACGCAATTCGAGGACACCTTTGGTGAGCGCCTCGGCAGGAAGTACGTGCTTGCACTGTCTTCCGGCACCGCCGCCAACGAGGCCGCGTTGGCCGGCATCGGCATCGGGCCCGGTGACGAGGTGATCTGCCCGCCCTGCACCTTCATCGCCTCGTCAATGTCCGCCCTTACCCTCGGGGCCGTGCCGGTTTTCGCCGACGTCGATCCGCGGACGCTGATCATCACCGCGGAATCGATCGAGGCGGCCGTGACCGCGAAAGCCAAAGCTGTTGTAGTCGTACATTTGAACGGGCAACCCGCCGAGATGTCGGCCATTCTCGAGGTGGCGCGCAAGCACAATCTTGCGGTCGTCGAGGACTGCGCCCAGGCCTTCGATTGCACCTACCGGGACAGGCCGGTCGGCACTTTCGGCAGCGTTGCCAGCTTCAGTCTCCAGCAGGGCAAACAGATCACCTCCGGCGAGGGCGGCATCATCGTCACAGACGACCCGGAAGTGTACGAGCGCGCCTCATTATACTGCAACTGCGGCATGGCCTGGTATCGTTATGGCCGGGAGGCGCCCCGCGCCGAGCCGGTCGGCGAGCTGATGACGCGCGGCCATTTTGCCATGGGACACAACTACCGGATGACCGCCTGGCAGGGCGCCGTCGCCCTGGCCCAACTGGGCAAGATGGAAAGATTCAATGCCCGGCGCGCGGAATTGGTAGACCTGCTCGAGAACAGTTTGGCAGGTCTGTCGAATCTCCAATTGGCGCATCGCTACGCCGACACTTTACCGATCTATTGGAACTATCCGTTGCGGACAGTCGGCATAACGACCCACGACCTCGAGGCGGCGTGCGAGGAAAGCAAGGTGACAATACGCCGCGACATCGAGATCAACTACCTCGAAGTGGTCTACCGGCAGATGGAAGACGAGCGTTGTACACCCGTTGGAGTTCCGTTGCCCGATTACGTTCATTACGGTCTGGGCTTGTGCCCGGAAGCGGAGGCAGCGGCGCGGTACACGACGTCCGTATTCGTGCACCACGGGATGACCGATCCGGACAGGCTGCGACAGTGGGCAACGGGTTTGCGAGACGTGTTGACCCGGCTGAATGGGTGACGCGAGATTGGATGACGGCAGCGGGAAGCTCGGCTTGATGGAAGATTGTATTATTTCGAAAAAATTGCAGATCCTTGATGAACTGTGTGCCGTATCAATAGCGCCCATCGAGGGCTGGACGTCGCGCAACGCGGTCCATGACGGTCCCGGCCGATACAGTTATGACAGCCGGTGGGCGCGCACATCAGTTCCGTGCAGCTTTGCGGCCGGACAAACTGCGTTTCTGAAGACACGCGTTTCAATTCCCGACTCGGTCACGCTCCGTCGTGCGTATCTTCAATTCGACTTCGAGATGATGGAGGGGTTGCTGGCCGTAGACGGCGAGCCCTATTGTGGCCTGGATGCCAATCACCGGCGGGTTCTAGTCCCGGGCAAAAGCGACTACGAACTCGCGATCGAGTTTGCTTCCGTTCCGGATGTCATCTCCAACTCGGCGCTGCGCTTCAAGCGCGGCTTGTTCAAGGGCGGGTGCATCTGCGTCGTCGATCGCAAGGTCGAGGCCTTCTGTCTCCAGGCACGGTTTGCGTGGGAGACGTCGCGGGTCGCCGGCGACGAACGCACCGTGCGCTTACTCGGCGAGGCTGTCGAGGCAGCGCTGCTGGCAGTTGATCTGACATTGCCCCGGCGCCAGTTCCTGGCCGAAGTTGGAAAGGCTGCCGGCATACTGAAGGACAGGTTGGCCGCGATCGATTCGGGTGCCGCCAATGGTCGGGTCTTTGCAACGGGTCACACCCATATCGACACCGCCTGGTTGTGGCCGCTCAAGGAAACGATTCGCAAGTGTAGCCGAACATTCGCCACCGCCTGCCGGCTGATGGAGCGCTACCCGAACTATTATTTCGCCTGCAGCCAGCCGCAACTCTACCAGTACACCAGGCAGCATTTCCCATCCCTGTACAAGCAGATCAAGAAGCGTGTCCGCGAGGGGCGTTGGGAAACCACTGGCGCCATGTGGGTCGAGACCGACTGCAACGTTCCGTCGGGCGAATCGCTCATCCGCCAGGTGCTCTACGGTCTGGATTTCTTCAAGACAGAGTTCGGCACCCGCCCGCGAAACTGCTGGCTGCCGGATGTGTTCGGGTATCCTGCGTCGTTGCCGGAGATCTTGCGCGGCTGCGGCCTCGACAGTTTCTTCTCGACCAAAATCCACGGCCCGCCATTTCCACGCAATGACTTTCCGCACCACCTGTTCCGCTGGCGTGGACTGGACGGCACCGAGATCCTGGCGCATCTCCCGAAACTCAAGTATGATTACGTCGGCGCGCCGGACCCGGAACAGCTGACGATCGCCTGGAACCAATACACCCAGAAGGCTGAATACCCGGAGGTCCTTTTCCCCTTCGGTCACGGCGATGGCGGCGGCGGCGTCGCGGAAGTCCAGCTCGACATGCTGAAACTCGCCGAGGACGGCTTCCCCGGCCTCCCGGCGGTGCGAACCGGTCCCTCGGAACAATATTTCGACGAGCTCGCCGCCGCCGACCCGGATTTGCCGGTGTGGGACGGCGAGCTGTACCTGGAAGGACATCGCGGCACCTACACGACGCATTCGCAACTGAAGCGGGCGAACCGGGCCAGCGAGCTGTTGCTGCGGGAGGCCGAAATCTTCGGCTCCATCGCGAACTGCAGCGGCCGTGGCAAGGGATTTGACGCGACCGCCCTCAGGAAGGCGTGGGAACTGGTTCTGCTGCATCAATTCCACGATATCCTGCCGGGCAGCTCGATCGGCATGGTGTATGCCGAATCGCTGCGCGACCATGCCGCCGCGCAGCGCACGGCACGCAAGGAACTGGACAACAGCCTCGGTCGAATCACCCCGGGAAAGGCCTCCGGCAGGAACCCCGATGCGCTATGCGTCTTCAATTCGCTTTCCTGGCCGCGAGCCGATGTTTGCACGGCAACCGTACCGGACACCAAAACACCGACCTGCCTGACCGGGCCGGACGGCAGCGTCTGCCCGGTCCAGCTCATCAGCCGCGACGCCGGCCGGGCGACCATCGTCTTTCAACCCGGGAAGGTGCCGTCGATGGGGCACGCGGTCCTCAGGTTTGGCGCCGCCGCCGGGGCGCCGGGATCAACGCTCGACGTTTCCGGAAAACGACTGGAGAATGCATACTTCCGCATCGACCTGACACCGCGGGGCGGCATAGCCAGGCTGTTTGACAAAAGGCACAAGCGCGATGTCCTGGTCAGCGGGCAGGTCGGCAATGATCTGCAACTGCTGCAGGACGGACCCGAGCACGAAGATGCGTGGAATGTTCACGCGTCAGCCGACAAGCGGCGATATCCGATCGCCGGCCGGGCATCCGTCACGGTCCTCGAAGCGGGTCCCGTCCGCGGTGTTGTGCGGGTCGAACGAACGCATCGCGACACGGTGATCAGCCAGGACATCGTCATTTATGCCGAGCTCCCGCGCATCGATTTCGTCACCCGCGTCGACTGGCAGGAGCGGCAAACGATGTTGAAGGTGGCCTTTCCATTGGAAATCCGTGCGACGCAGGCGACCTGCGAGGTGCAGTTCGGCGCCGTCGCGCGGCCCACCCATCGCAACACATCATGGGACGAGGAGAAATTCGAGGTGCCCTGTCAGCGCTGGGTCGACCTCTCGGAGGCCGGCTATGGCGTCAGCCTGCTGAACGACTGCAAGTACGGCTGCGATTTCCTCGGGAACGTGATGCGGCTGACGCTGCTGCGGGGCACGACGTGGCCGGACCCGGAAGCCGACCGCGGGCATCACGAATTTACCTATTCCCTCCTGCCGCATGCCGGCGACTGGTGCGAGGGTGAGACTGTTCGTCGGGCCTGGGAGTTGAACGTGCCGGCTCGGGCCGTGCCCATTCAGTGTCCGGAGAGCGGCCGGTTGGAAGGCAGCTTTCTGTCCTTGACAGGTGCGGCGGCCGTGGTCGAGGCGTTCAAGCCGGCCGAGGACGGCAGGGGCTTCATCCTGCGCGTGTATGAGCCACACGGCGGCAGGGGGCAAGTCACGGTCAACCTGGACATGGCGGTGTCGAAAGTGTTTGCCTGCAACCTGGTGGAGGAGGATGGGCCGGCGATCCCAATCCGCAAAGCAAACTTCCGCTTCGACCTCGATCCTTTCCAGATCCGCGCCTTCCGCCTGCTCGGCGGCTAGCCCGGATTATTTATTTCCGGTTGGCGTCATGACGCCGAAAACCACGGACCATCAGCCCCTTCTGGTTCTCCTTGCTCGCCGCTGCTGCGGCACGTTTCCTGGCCTCGGCAGGATTTTTCCTGTCGTCGGTCGTGATGATGACATAATCGTTGGCGTTGCGGTAGCGGTTGATGAATACCGGCCGGGGCTCTGACGACCGGTTCGGTTTCGAACCGTGGATGCAGTTGATATGAAAGAAAATCGAGTCGCCGGCCTTACCCTCGATCGGGGTGGCCCGTTCCCACGGCCACGTTTTCTCGTTGAGGCCGAGGTGGCTGAAGGTGTCCTGGTGATCGAGGAGGCCCATTTTGAAGCTGCCCGGCACTGCATGCAGGCAACCGTTCTCGAGATTCGTGTCGACCACGTAGGTCAACTGCGCCAGCGGGCCCTCGTAGCGATGCTCGAAGTAGGCGCCATCCTGGTGCAGATGCTTGGGATGGCCGCCGAACGCTTCCTTGACCAGGGATTGACCGTCGCCGAACAGCTCGATATCCGGGCCAAGGATGGCCTCCGCCAGGTCCAAAGTTGTGGGATCCATGGCGGTGCGCATGAAAGCGGCGCTGTTGTGGTAATTGATCGGCAGGCACATGATCTGTTTGTCGCGCTCGAAGTGCTCCGGTGCGGGTAGCAGCAGTGCACCGTTTGGCGTCAACCATCCTGCTGGAATCGGCTTGGCAGCCTCGATCTGGTCGATGGTTTCCCCGATCACCAGGTTGATTTGGCGGCTCATCTCCTCGAGGTGCGGCTTCATGAAGCCGCGAACCACGATGCAGCCATGTTCCCGGTATGCGGCGACGGCCTTCTCGATGTCGAGGCCCGCCGCAGCGAAATCCATATCGGCGATATCCACGACCGGCAGGTCCGCAGGTTCTGGGGCAGTGTCCATGATTGGCCTCGATGCTGTTTTTCATGCAACTGTAGCGACTCAAACGGGAGTTGACAATTTCGGGGGGCTTCCCAACTTTTGGCAATTCTCGGGCATCGAGGTAATTTCGGTAGAATACCGGCATTACACAATCGCTGAATGGAGGAGTGCCGTGAGCGAACTTGGCAGGCACGCCCGATTGCGGTCACGTCATTCGACACTCCAGCCGGTCACCCATCGGTTACCCTGCCGGGCGGCAGGCCGCCCTCCCGGCGCCTTGCAGCTGTTCTCCTCCGGCCGGCAGGGCTGCCGCGAAAACACCGATTAATTTTCAAGCACGCCCTGCGGGGAAAACGATGAGCGACAAGTACAAGGATACCTTCCGCGTTCTGATGATCGACCAGCATTTTCCGGACGCGCCCTACATCACGTTCTCGAGGTTCGATGCGGCGGACCAGGTACGGCGCTGCAAGGACGCCGCCATTGACTCGCTGCACGTCACCACCAAGTGCCACTGGGGCCACTCGTACTACCGGACGGAGACCGGCCTCATGCACCCCGCCCTCAAAGGGCGCGACATGGTGGGCGAGCTGGTCGCCGAGAGCCGCCGGGCCGGCATCGAAGCCATCGCCTATTACTGCATTCTTTTCGAGAACCTGGCCGCCCGGAACCATCGCGACTGGCGTTTCATCACGAAGGAGGGCAAGCCGGCAATCCGCAACGAACTGTTCGGTGCCACCGGCGCGGACAGCTGGCGGTGGGACATGCCCTGCTTCATGACGGGCTATCGGCAGTACTGCCTGGACCAGATCGCCGAGATTGCGGCCGGGTACGAGTTCGACGGACTGTTCCTGGACATTTTCGCGCTCGGCTCCGATCAGCGCATCAACGTGTGTCATTGCGCTGCGTGCCTGGCGCGCTATGCCGAACGCGGCCTGGATCCGCACAGCGACGATCCGCAGATGAAGTTTGCCCTGGTGAAACACTGGATGGCGAATTGGGCGGAGTTCCTCCTGGAAATCAAAGGCGTGCTTCGAGACCACCGCCCCGGCATGTCCGTCTCCGTCAACGGCGGGCCCTTTTACGAGCCGTGGAGCGTTCTGAAGGAGCTTAGCTGGCCGTACAGCGAGGGAGGAGAGAATCCCCACAACTCCGTCGTCCTGCGCGGCCTGGGCCTCGGCAGCCCGCAGTGCGGCATTCCGTGCGGCAACGATGCCTACGACGCCTGGCCGCCGGACCTGGTCAAGATAATGACCTCGACGGTGCTGGCCCACGGTTGCCGGACGTTCTTCTTCTTTCTGCAGGGACGTTTAGGTGATGGGACCTTCGAGGAGAGCAAATACGACTTCGTGCGTCGAATCAACGAGGAGACCGCCGCCAAACAGGAATACGTGAAGGACGCCGAACCGCTGAAAGCCGCTGCCGTGTACCACAGCGAGGCCACCTGGATGGAGTACGGCAGCCGGGACTGCCGGACGCGCCACGCCGGCAATATCCAGGTCGCTATAGACGCCTTCCGCGCCGTCAGCATTCCGTGCGAGTTCCTGCCGAGCTGGCGGATCGAGCCGGCGGACCTCGACCCGTTTCAACTTGTCGTGCTTCCCGAGCAGAAGTGCGTCAGTGACCGGGAAGCCGAGGCGCTGGCGCGTTATGTCGAAAGGGGGGCACCCTCCTGGCGACCGGCGACACCGGAACGCTCGACAACGAGGCGAGGCCCCGGTCGAACTTCGCCCTGGCCAATCTGCCCGGCGTGGACTACGAGGGGGTTTGCGAGAAGTACAGCTCGCAGTACGTCGGCGGCTACATGCGCTTCGACGAGCATGCCTTCTTCGGAAAGTTGCGCAAGACCGATTACGTCATAGACGGCGATTTCCTGAAAGTGCGGGCGCGGGATGCGGAGGTGCTTGCCCGCGTCGCCGAACCTGTCGGAGTGGAAAGCCGCGACAATTACATCGGCTGGCACTCCCTGCCGCCGGGAGGCAGGGCCGAGTGGCCGTGCGTTACGGTGGTTCGGCGCGGCAAGGGAACGGCGGTCTACTGCGTGGCGCCGCTCGGCCAGCTCGGTCAGGACGGGCTGTGGTGGCCGGCGGCGCTTATCCAGGGGATCGCGGCAGCCCAGCAGGTGAGCTGCGGCTTCCGGCTGGAAGGCCCCGAGGGTGCCTCAGAAGCGACGTTTTTCCGTAAAGGCGACGTGCTGATTGTCCACGTTCTGAATCAATCGGTAAGGAACAACCGCGGCGCCGTTGTCCCATTACGCGACTGCCGCATCTGCTGCGAGCGCGCCACGCCGAAGGCCGCCCGAACGGTTTATCCGGTCCAGGAGAGCCTGGCGATCGAGGGCCGCACCATTACTCTGCCGCCGGTTGAGATTCATACCGTTGTAGAGGTTGACATTCAGGCGTGAATCACCTGAGCAACTGCTCGACCGCGGCACCGGTGGGGATGGCCCGGTGACCGCCGGCCGTGGTTGCCTTGAGCGCCGCCGCGGCCGCCGCATAGCGGATGCGCGAGGACAAGTCGTGGCCGGTTGCCAGGGCCCAGGCGTAGGCGCCGTGGAAGACGTCACCACATCCGGTCGTGTCCACCGCATCGACCACGAACGCCTCGTAGGGCACTGGTCCGCCGGTATCGGCGCCGGCATACCAGCCGCCGTCGGTACCGCAGGTGACAACCGCAGCCTCGCGGCCGGGCAGCAGCGCCATGACCGCCTCGCGTGGGTCGGTTTTATCCGTCAGCTCGAAGGCGAAGTGGGCCGGCAGGATGAGATGATCGACCAGCGCTATCAAGGCATCAAGCCCGGGGATACCGGTGCGTTCGAAATCGGCAACGACCGGGATTCCGGCCCGGCGCGCGAGCTCGGCGGCGCACGTCATGCCGTCGATCCCATGATGGTCGACGAACAAGACCCTGGTCGAGTGCACCAAATCCGGATCGATCATCGCCGAGGAGAGTTCCACCGCGCCGCTCTTGTCATAGAGAATCGTCCGCGTCTTCCGGGACGTGTCGACAATGATCGAGGCGTACACGGCACGGCCGTGGTCCAGCTGCCGGACATGACGCCGGTCGATGCCTTCCTGGTCGAACACATCGAGAATGATCCTGGAGTCGGCGTCCGGGCCGAGCACGCCGGCATAGGCGCAGCGGCCGCCCAACCGGCTGGCCGCAATCAGGGCTGCCGTGGTCAGGCCGCCGACAGCGACAATACGGTCGTGGACCGCGGTCTTGCTGTCCGGCGCCGGGTAGCGGTCCACGAACAACAATTCGTCGACCGTCGCATACCCAAACCCGAGCACATCGAACTGTCCGGTTGACCCCATGTTCTACTATACCGCCCCAACGTGAGTTGGCCTTTTGAAGGGGCCGGTCCCGTGCCATGGACATGCCAGGCGGCAATCGGTCATGCCTTGTGGGTTTCCTCGTGTATTCGGTCCCACTCCTCGAAAACGGCGGTGACGTTGGCCGGGACAGTGCCGAGAGAAAACTCCAACTGGGCAATGATCCCGCCGGCGGGATCGTAAAGGTGCCTGGCGACGTCTCGCACGGCGTCTCGCGCGACCTGTGGGTCCGCCGCGTTCAAGACATGCTGGCGATCTATTTCGCCCCAAAACGTCAGCTGCCCCTTCGCTTTGCGCGCCACTTCGGACATGTCCATGCAGAACAACTGCGAATTGACTGCGTCGAAACCCACCTCGACGAGGTCCTCGTAAACCGCGCTGATATGACCATCGGAGTGAAAGAAGATGAATTTGCCGTGGGCGTGCGCCAGCTCGCAATAATCGCGATACAGCGGCTTGAACAGTTGCCGCCAGAGCGCTGGCGGGATCAGCAGTTGGTCCTGCGAGCCCCAGTCGTCCGACATCGTTATGGCGTCGACATCCGTACCCAGCCACAAGTCGAGGCTGCGAAGATAGAACTCGTGGATGATGGCCAGTGCCTTGGCAACGGTGTCGGTGTGGAGCATCACGTCCATCATGGCGTTTTCCGTGCCGCGGAGGAACTGGTACTGCTCCCACGGCTGCGGATTATGACCGGTTGCAAACATGAACAGGTCCGACTTCGCGCAGTCGCGGTTGACCTGATCACGGGCGGCGTCGGTGTCGGCGGGGAAGGTTTCATACGGTGGTTTGATTGCTTCCAGGTCCACGTGGTCCGGGTCGGGCAGAATCGGCTCATGCACCTCGCCGATGATACCGTCCTGAAGGTTCACTCGCACGACGCCCCAGCTATCGACGGAAGTACCTGCTAAATAGAGATTACCCCGGGCGCGGGCCGAGGGGCCAAACGGGTTGACGGGGTATCCGAAGTCCGAAGGGAACTGCCGGCGAAGCTCGGCCACCGCTTGCGGATGGTTGTTTACCGCCCACGGCAGATACCAAATGTCCCGTCCAATTCGTTCCGGAGACTCAAAACGAAGCGTCCTGGTGATTACTTCTCGTGGTGTTTGCGACATGGTTCCATCCTGCTTTCATCTGTCTGGTACGCGAAGGGGAAACGGGTGCTGCCGCGCGCCCCGGCGCGTTGTCGGTTTAGTCGAGTCGCTGCGCCGGTTCGAAAAGGCAGTTCGCCGCGACAACGATAGTGGTGTTGGGACGGTGCTGCAAGCGGAATTTCGATTTGCGAAAATCTGCCTGGCCCGGCCCGCCGTTGACAACTCAATCGCATGATCGCAAATGGGTTGCGGTTCATGGCAATTGGACGCCGTGATGCAATGTTATTACCGGTTGGAAAAGGAGTATACGCAATGGCCATCCCACAACCTGCCGACGCTGTTCATGCCATGGTGGCGAGCGAGGACATGTGTGCCTCCGGGCGAAAACTCCGAGACTTCTACGCCCGTGTCCCCGGCGCCCCCCTGTTTCACCGGGAATTCGGATACTATTGTCGCGACCGGTGGTACGCTGAGGGGCTTGCCGAAGACGCCGACTTCGATGAGATGTTTGGCTACGACCCGCCCGGTCACCTCCAGCTGCGGGGGGTCGGATGGACCTACCCGGCCTACGAGCCGGCGTTCGAGGAGAAGATCATCGAGGACCGCGGCGCCTACGAGGTCGTGCAGGACGACGCCGGTCGGCACGTCCTGTTTTTCAAGGGGCGGCGGGATGGTTTCATGCCCGAATATCTCGCCCACCCCATGACCGACGCCAAAAGCTGGGAAGAGGAGTGTAAATGGCGACTGGACCCCGGAACGCCGGCTCGTTACAGTGACCTTGACGACCGGATGGCAAAGGCCCGGGCCGGCGCCGGGCAGGGAATGATGATCCAACAGGGCTTGGCCGGCGCTGGGATGTATCTTCGTGCGCTGCTCGGCACGACCAACATGATGTACGCCTTCCACGACATGCCGGCGCTCCTCCACGACGTCATGCAAACCTGGCTGGAGTTGGCCGATGCCGTCATCGCCCGGCACCAGGAGTACGTCACGCTCGACGAGATCTGGTTGTCCGAGGACATCTGCTACAAGAACGGGCCGCTGGTTTCCCCGGAGATCATGGCGGAGTTTTTCTTCCCGTACTACCAGCAGCTCCTGGCGAACGTAAAGGCCCGACAGCTCGACAAGAGCCGCCACCTGTACGTACAAATCGACACCGACGGCTACTGCCCGCCAACGATTCAGTTGTACATCGAGGCGATCGATATGGATGTGATGAGCCCGTTTGAGGTGGCCGCCGGTTGCGATGTGGTTGCCATCGGGCGGGAATATCCGGGCCTGGCAATGTGCGGCGGCATCGACAAACGCGAGCTCGCCAGGGGCAAGGCGGCCATCGACCGGATCGTGGAAGCCATCCTGCCGACGATGCGCGAGCGGGGCGGCTACCTGCCCACGTGCGACCACGGCGTCCCGGAAGAAGTGTCCCTGGCAGACTATATGCACTACCGAAAACGCTGCCTGGAACTGGGCGGATGACACAAATGACTTCAAGAGAGCGTGTGCTTGCGGCGCTCCGTCATGAGCCGCCGGACCGGGTGCCCATCGACCTGGGCGCCATGGGTTCCACCGGCATTATGGCGGTCGCCTACAATCGGCTCAAGGCACACCTGGGGCGAACCGACGGCGTCACCCTGGTCTGCGACGGCTATCAACAGTTGGCCGAACCGGAGCACTGGATCCTGGATTTGTTCGGCGTCGACGTCATCGACCTGGGCCGTCGGCTGCCACCGGTCAGTGATCCGGACCTGGCGGCAGAGTTTACCGAGCGCTTCGGCGGTACGCGACGACCCTGGACTTTGTCGGACGGGTCCGCCTGCGAACTGCCGGAGTTTTTCAATCCCCAACCCGATGGCAAGGACGGCTGGGTGTTGAGGGACGAGACGGGGCGTGTCATTGGCCGGATGCCAAAAAGCGCATACTATTTCAAGGAAACGTATTTCCCGCTGGAAGGTGCCCGCACGGTTGAAGAGATCAATGCCTTCCCGCTGCATCGGTATACGGACGAGACACTGCACCGCCTGCAGCAGAGAGCCAGGTGGTTGTCGGAGAACACCGACTACGCGCTGATGGGGGCATTCGGCGGAAACATTCTGGAGTACGGCCAGACTTTCCGGGGATGGGCCCAGTTCATGATGGACCTGGCCGGTGACCTGCCGTTGGCCGAGGCCCTGATGGACCGATTGCTCGAGAGTCATTTGGCCAACCTCGACGCCTACCTGGATGCCGTCGGCGACTATATCCATCTGATCGTGATGGGCGATGACCTGGGAACACAGGAGGGACCGCAGCTCTCGCCCGAGCTGTACCATGCGACGATTCACCCGCGGCATAAGGCCATCTACCAGTTGGTCAAGAAAAAGAGTCCCGGTGTGTACGTCTTCCTGCACTGCTGCGGGGCCATCTACGACCTCCTGCCGGACCTCATCGACGAGGGCGTGGATGTGTTGAACCCGGTCCAGACGTCGGCCGCGAAAATGGCGCCTGAACGGCTGAAAAGAGAGTTCGGCGACAAGCTCTGCTTCTGGGGCGGCGGCTGCGAGACCCAATCGACACTCCAGACCGGCAGCCCTTCGGAGGTCGCTGACCAGGTGTGCGAACGGATTCGGCTTTTCAACCAGGGCGGCGGTTATGTTTTCAACCAGATACACAATATCCAGGCGAACGTCCCGCCGGAAAACATCGTGGCAATGTTCCAGGCAGCGCGGCGAACCGGCGATTGAAAAGTGGCGCCCGGCCGATCGCCTCGACGCCGTATTCGGGTGCGGCGGGGGCAAGCTGCGGGATCACCGCCAACAACAGCCGCGTACAACGACGAGAGGCCGCAGTCATCGGCTTTCTTGAAACCGGTGTTTTCGAAACCGGATTATTGTGGTTCCTGGAAAAGTTCTTGTAATTGACCGGTGTATTTCTTATAACCTTAGCGTTGGTCATAAAGGGGAACCGTGACCGGTGATCGCCGGCGCGGCCGGGCGGCAATTCCGCCTGAAAGCCCAAGGTTGGAGGAAAACCTGCGGCGGAGGTCGTGCAATCGGAACAGTTTCTTCGCATCCAAACGATGCGGATAAAGATGAGTTTCTTGTATTTTGGGTGTGGGACGGCATGAGGTCGGCACCACCACGGAGAAAAAAACACACAAGGAGTACAGATCAATGAAGACACTTCACATCGCATTTGCAATCGCAGCATTGACCTGTGCCGGCGTGGTGTCGGCGGGAACCATCACTGTCGACGCCGGTGGCGGCGGCGACCACACGACGATCCAGGCCGCTATAGATGCGGCGGTCACTGGTGACATCGTCGAGATCATCGACAGCGGGACCTATGTCGAGGGCCTGCGGATTGGGGGCCAGGGAATCACCTTGCGCAGCGCCGGCGCGCCGGCAACGGTCAAACCGACCAGCCCGTATCCCGGCGGCCAACCGGCGGCGTTGTGGATTAACGGGCTGCCCGAGGCTCCGACTGGTGCGCCAGCCGGCAACATCCTGGTCGAGAACCTGATCCTCGACGCCGGCGACATGTCCGGCAACAATTCCGTCGTCTACATCGACAACTGGTCAATCGGCTCAACGGATTCGCCCATCGACTTCGCGGCCGAGGTGCGGCTCAAGGACTGCGAGATCATGAACTCCGGCACCGCCGGCCAGAAGTGGGAGCAGGCCGGAGTGTTCATCGGTACCGACAGCGTGGTCATCGATAACTGCGACATCCACGACTGCCGGCGGGGTGTGACCGGCAGGGCGAACGGACCGGGGCACAAGGGCCCGCACGTCACCGCCAACATCCATATCATCGGCGGCAGCATAAGCAGTTGCCGACAGGCTGTATTCATGGTGCCGAAGGAAGACGCTGCCAAAGCACGCGGCTACAACATCCTGCAGGATGGCGTGACGATCGAATTCAATGACACCATGGGCAATGGCGGCTATGAAGGCTACTCAGCCTTTGTCAACAATGTCGATGGCTACGACATCGTTGACTGTACGTACGACAACAACAAGTCGTCCGGCTTTGGCAATGGCGCACACTATTTCGCGTCGAGTACCGACGTTTCCGTCACCGGCACGACCATGAGCAACAGTGCGCAGTCCGGTTCCACGAGCGGCACGACCGCTTTGCACCTGGATGGGTGTACCGGCTCGACCGTCAGCGATAGCCAGTTCATCGACAACGGCGAAGGCATACGCGTTCTGAATGGGGATGCGGCGATCAGCGACTCCTGTATCAAGCTCCCGCAAGGCGGCGTAGCCTGCTGTGGCGGCGGCATGGGGATCGAGGCCCGCAACGGCGCTGTCGTCACCGTGGATCACTGCACAATCCACGGCGAGAACGGTGCCGACAACAAGATCACCGCGCAGGACATTCGAGACATCGCGACGGGTCTGCTCATTGGGTCCGGTGGCGGTACGATCACGGCCACGAACTGCATCTACAGCGGTCTGTCTCTGCCCGGTGCCGCGATTGGCGGCCAGCAGGACAACCTCAGCATCAGCAATTCGAATGCGTACAACATAGGCTTCTGGTGGGGTGCGATGAACTGCTACCTTTCCGGCGGCGACCTGGACACCGACGGCGGCTATGGCGCCGCGGTGAATGACATCACCGGCAACGTCGACGGCGGCGGCAATCTGTTCTGCGGCACCGAGGTCGATCCGGCATACTTGTCGACGACACCCGGTGACGCCGACTTCCTGTCGCTGTCCTGCAGCACTCCCGCCTCGGTTATCACGGGCGCCAGCGACGGCACCTTCATGGGCGCCAAGCCGCTCTCCTGCGATGCCATAATCACGACGATTATTGATACGGCCTGTGATCAGCTCGGCAGCAATCCGCCGGTCAGCCTTCAGGCGTTGCGGTCAGAGATATTGCTGATCGCCGACAACCTGGACTGCTCTGCTTGCGGTTCGGCTGCCGCGGCTGAAATGATCGGCAACTAGATCGGCGCCCGAGCACTGAGTTTGGACAACGAGCCAATCCCGCCTGAATTGCGGGATTGGCTCGCTTCGTTTTGGCACCGGCCACGACGAGGGCGGCCAAACCCGCGATACCTTCGGCCATGCCGCGGGCGCCGGCATCGGTGACCCGGTCCGGAGCCGTGCCGTTGCAACGGTGAAGCTATTCTTACGCGAATCCTGACTTGACCACACCGTACACACAGTGTAGACTCGACCAGGTAGGGTAGGAACTCGCGGAACATTTCATTCATCGCTTGGAGCGAATTGTTGATGCGGATGTCGCCGCGAGCAGTTTCTGAGAAAAGGCCAATTCCCTGCCGCTTCACGCTGATCGAATTGCTGGTGGTGATTGCCATCATCGCCATCCTGGCGTCGATGCTGCTGCCGGCGTTGAACAAGGCGAAGGGCAAGGCTCACAGTGCCATCTGCCAGGCGAACCTGAAACAGTTGGGGATAGGCATCGTCAGCTATGCCGACGACAATGATGATGTCCTCCCGTGCACCTTTCACACACATCCGGACCCGGGGTTTTGGGACATATCGAATGTATTCTACTGGCATTGGCAGCTGCTCTATTATATCCAGAGCGCGCCAGTGGATGCCGTTAGCTCGAACCCCAACACTCCCTTGACGAGGTGGCAGCCCCAGTCCGGCGACGATCCGATCCGATACGGGGTGATGGTCTGTCCCGCCGATTCCACGGCGATCTTCAACACCGGCGATCCGGAAGTGGACAATTCCGGCAGCCCGTACCTGCAGGCCAAGATCAGCTATTCCGCCAACTTCGCGACGATTCGTCAGGATACCTGGATTGTTGTCTACTCGATTTACCCGGTCTTGAAGCTCTCCCGAGTCCCGGAAGGCCGGGGTTGGGGCAGCAAGTTGCTGAACGATCATTCGCCAAGCGATTATTTCCTTTTGACAGACCAGTGGCACCGATTCAGCATTTACAACAATTGGATGTATGAGTTCCGTGAGGCCTTTAACCAGCTGTACTCGACCGCCAACAGCACCGAACCGATACTGAACTTCGACGTTCATGGGGGCGGTGCAAACTGGCTCTTTACCGATTCCCACGTTGAATTCCTGGCTCATTCAGCGTCGCGGGCGCGGCCCTATATGAGCTACGACGAACAGACTCCCGCCTGGGGGGTGCCGTGAACTGCTGTGGTTTCGCAAGGTTGGTCCTATTGTGAGCGAATCGGCTCGAACTTCCTCATATCGATGGCTGTGGGGAATTACCCTGATTCTCGCGGTGGCCATTGCCCGGCCGTGTTTGGCTGCCGCCCCGGCGGCTCCGCCCTCCGTTTCAGAAGACACGGTCGAGCTCCATCTCTGGAACATCCCGAAAAAGGGATCCACCTACCCGCTGGAGGTGGCCCAGCGCCGGGTGTTCGATGCCTTCTGCCTCCGTCATCCGGACATTCGTGTCCGTGCCCTCGTGCCGTTGAAGATCGAGGGCCCCGCCCAGGAAGGCAATGAGTTCCTCGCGGTCGCCGGCGGCGTGGCGCCGGACGTCTTCTACCTCTTCGGGCGCAAGATCAGCGACTACAACCTGCAGAACTTTCTCCATCCCCTGAACGATTACCTCGCCGATTACGTCGTCCGGCACGACCAGCCGTACAGCGGCATTGCCGCGCCGGACAAGGTCTGGGAGCTCTGCCACGACGCCGACCGGGTCATTGCCGTGCCCTACAGCTATTACTCCATGGCGCTGCTTTGTGAAAAAGCGGCGTTCGCCAAGGCGGGGCTCGCCGGGCGCCACCCGAAGAACTGGCAGGAGCTTTACGAATTTGCCCGTAAACTTACCTTCGACCCATCGAAAGAGACCGGCGCCAACCCGAATGATCCGGTGCAATACGGCATCAACATCCTCACCGGGATCTACGCCGGATGGCACTATCTTCAGTACGTCTGGTCCGCCGGCGGTGATGTTGTCAAGCCGTATTATCCTGTGGACAGCACGATGCATGCAGTGCCGCCGCCGCCGTTGGATTACCGCGAGTTCGGGATCCGGCTGAGCAACGAGGACTCCTTCTATCCGGCGGTGGAACAGGCGCGCGATGACCTGACCAGACGGGGGCTGCCGGCCGATTATTCCATAACCGACCTGAAATGGCGGCTGGAAACGAATAAGCCGGAGGCGGTCGAGGCCATCTTCTTTTATCGCAAGATGGCGCACCAGCCGTGGCTTCGAAACGGTGACCATGAATTCGACATCACGCCGGAGATGATCCAGGCGGGGAACGCTGTCGACCCGGTCACGGGCGATGTCTTTGACTTGAACGATGAGGCGGTGCAGAAGCGCATTTACTATGGCGTCAGTGCGGCGGCCGATGTCCAGTCCGGCATTGAACTGGGCAATTGGCGGACGGCGATGTCGATCGGCACGCTCGGCGAAGCCAGCAACATCGACCCGAATCAAACGAAGTTCGTGCCGTTTCCGTCGAGGAAAGGGTTTCCGCCCGCTGCCTTTATCGCCGGCCACTACCTCGGGATCAACGCGGCAATCGTGCCGGCGAACGTCCCGGGCCGCCGCGATGTCCAGGCCATTCGTGACGCGGCCTGGCAATACATCGAATTCCTGACCGGGCCGGAAGCGGAACGCATGCGCATCGATACATTCGTCGAGTACGGCCTGGCGGAGTTCATCCGGCCGGCGCTTCTCGAAAGTGCCGGCTATGGCGACCTCCTGGCGCGCATTCCACAGGAACGTCGCGAGCTCTGGGACAACCTGAACTCCTACGCCCGAGTGGAACCGTACAGCAAAGGCTTCACTCACGTGATGACCCGGGAATTGGGCATGGTGATCGAGGCGGCGCTGGGCGACCGGCTCGACATGAAGACGGGCGGCTACGGGCGCGATCTGCAGGAGATCATGGACGACACCTGCCGCAACGTCAACACCATGATCCTGGGCGAGCTGCCGGACAGCGTTGTACAGAAGCGCTCGCGCATCGGCTGGGTTGTGTTTGCCGTCATGGCGGCCGGGTTGATGATCGGCGCCCGCCTGATTGTCAAGCTGGCCATGCAGGCCCGGGTGAAGCTGGCCGACACGGAGGGATTCGGTGTCGGCGGAAATCCATCGCGGCGACGCCTGTACGCGTGGCTGTTCCTGGCTCCTGCCGTCGCCAGCATCGCGATCTGGGCTTACTACCCGTTGCTATGGGGGCTGCTGATGGGATTCCAGGACTACAAGATCCTGGGCGGGTCAACCTACATCGGGTTGCGGAACTTTGTCGAGGCCGTCAGTGAGCCGAAGTTCTGGCGTTACCTGCTGCAGACACTCCAGTACATGGTCATGCTGGTTGGCATCGGCTTCTGTATCCCGATCATTCTCGCCGTGCTGTTGACGGAGATTCCGCGGATGAAGGTTTTTTTCCGCACAGTCTATTACCTGCCCGCGGTCACCACCGGCATCGCCACACTGTTCCTGTGGAAACGCCTGCTTTACGACCCGTCGCACCGCGGTGTCATCAACCAGCTGATGATTTGGTTCAACTCCTGGCCGGTGGGACTGGTGATGGCGGTGAAGGCGGCGGTTCTCGTGGCGACGTTGCTGATCATCGTCAGTCTGTTTCTGCAGTCGGCTCGCGATTACAACTCGCCG
>JASLZG010000469.1 GCA_030754995.1 Lentisphaeria bacterium | reverse complement strand
CGGGATGCGGCGCTGAGCCACCTGCGCACCGTGCCTTACACGGTCTCCTTTCACAAAGTGGCGATCGACAAGGAGGGAAGGGATCCGCTGCTGGGCGAAGAGTTCCTCGCCACCATGGAGAAGAACATCAGGAAAACAGCCGCCGCGATGCGGCCTTACAATCCACTGGCCCACACCCTTGGAGACGAGAACTACGTGAGCAATAAACTCGAGGGCCGCTTTGCCGACTCACCCCGGGCATGGGCCGCTTTCCGAGAATTTCTGCGCGGCATGTATCCGGATCTCGAGGCGCTGAACGCCCAGTGGGAAACGGACTTCGCGACCTGGGACACGGTCCGCTTCGACAACGAAGGACAGATGCTGCCAAGCATGGACAACCCATCCGCCTGGGTCGATTACCGGATGTTCGTGACGCATCACTTCGTGGACGCGCATCGGCGCATGCGCCTGGCACTCCGGGAGGGCGACCCGGGCGTGTCCGTGGGCTGGGACGGCGCCACGCAGTTCTCAAGCTACAACGGCCAGGACTGGTGGGAGCTGTGCCGCGACATGGAGTTGGTAAACACCTACCAGAACAGCTTCGTGCCCGATTCAAGATATCCGTTCTGGATATTCAACGGCGAAGCGATGGACTCCTTCGGGCGCGACGCGGACCTGCGCGGGCTTTGGATGAACAAGGCAGACCGTGACTTCGGGGGCCGGTACATTCCCTGGTTTATCCTGCTGAACGGCTGGAACGGCACATGGTGGTGGGAAGCGACCTTTCTTCATCCGGGCAACGGCCCCCTGCGCTGGGACATGAACCTGACGCCGATCGCCGGGGAGATGGTCGCGGCGGTCAAGGAGATCAAGGGCGGCCCGGGCACGCTGATGGCCCATGCCCGCAAAGCACCGTCGCGGATCGCCATTCACTACTCGGCGACCAACTACCACGCCAGCACCATCGAAAGCGGTGTCGCTGACTATCTCGGTCACCTGGGAATGGGCACGGGGTTCTGGATGGCACCCGAGCTCGCCGGGCGAAGCAGCGACCCGGAAATCCGGAAGGATATGCTGGAGCTATGGGGCGGCATCACGCCAAAGGGGCACTACGCCGCCGCCTCGGCGAACTTCTACCTGCTGTTCAATGACATGGGTTTTCAGCCATGCACGATAGCCCGGCAGGAGATTGAGGCGGACGCGCTTGCGACCTCGGACATACGCGTGCTGGTGCTGTCCTTTGTCGTCTCCCTGTCCGATCTCGAAGTCAGGAAGATCCGCGAGTTCATGGGCCGCGGGGGCATCCTCATCGCCGACTATCGCTGCGGCCTGCGCGACGAGCACGGGCGGTTGCGGGAGAAACCCGCGCTGGACGACGTCTTTGGTATCAAGCGCAAGAGCCTGGAGGTCCGGCGTGGGCGAGGTATGTTCACCGGCAACTACGGGCTCGCATCGGCGCAGTTCCAGAGCGTGTTCCACGATCCCGTGGCTCTTGACGGCGCCGAATCGTTTGCCTATCACGACGACGGGACACCGGGGTACCTCATCAACTACGCCCTGGGGGGCAAGGCGCTGTACCTGAACACCGACCTGTACAGCTACATCGACCTGCGAAGCCGCGGGTCGGAGCGGGATATGCGCAAGCTGCTCACCGCGTTCCTCACGGTCAGGGACCACCTGATCATGTTCCCGCCGTTCCAGATCAAGCTCCGGCCAGGTCACGTGGCCGGTCGTGTGGAAGTGACGCGATTTTCCGACGGCGACACCCGGTACTACGGCGTGCTGCCCGCGTTCGACGTGGACGACAAGACCGCCCGGCCGGTCACCCTGCCCTTCCCCGGCGGCGGGCACGTGTACGATGTGCGGGCGCGAAAATATATGGGTGTCAGCGGGCCGACCGAGGGCACGCTTCACCCCGGCCAGCCGCAGATGTATGCGGTGCTGCCGTACAAGGTGACCGGTCTTTCCATTGGCGCGCCGCGGGAGACAACGCGGAACGAGAAGGTCGAGATCCGAGTCACCGTTGCGGCTGCGACCGGCGATGTGGGCCCGCACGCGGTGCGCCTGGAGGTGAGTCTGCCCGACGGCCGCAAGCCCGAGTACCTGGCCCAAACGCTCTACCTGCCGAAAGGAAACGCCGTCTACACGTTCGTGCCGGCGCTGAACAGCCCGGTGGGGCGGTGGTCCGTCAGCGCCGTCGAGGCGGTCTCCGGTAAACAGGCGACCGCCCGCTTTGACGTGCACTAAGAGGTAAATGATCAGCTGTTGTAGCGATCCGATCCTGCGCAACGGCGCCATCATTGCCTGGTCAGTTAAACACGCTCCAGGAATTCAGCCAGCCATTTGTCCTTTCCGCCGTGGCGGCCGTATCCCTCTAATTCCC
>JASLZG010000468.1 GCA_030754995.1 Lentisphaeria bacterium | reverse complement strand
AGCTCGGCACCAATGACACAGCCGTCGCCGATGATGCAGTTGCCGCGGATGAAGGCGGATCTGCGCAGTTCGCAACCGCCACCGATGATCGTCGGCCCTTTGATCAGGGCACCCGGCTCGATTGTCGTGTCGGCACCAACGTAGACATCGCCGCCGGTAACGTCGAAACGGGCGTCGATGATGCGGGCGCCGCCTTCGATGATGATGCGATGCGGCGTTTCGCCGGCACTGTAGACGACAAAACCGGCAACGCGATGGTAGTCGCCGGCGCTGGCCGTTTTGACCAGGTGATCCCCGGTCGTTTCGACCCGTGCCAGCCAGTTGCAGGCGAAAGCGGCAATCTGTCGGATGGCGGTGCAGACGCAATTGCAGTCGTCGAAAAGCGCCTGGTGGGCAAACGGGTGTGCCGGCCAGTCGAAATAGGTTTCGGGCCGCAATTCGACGGGCACATCGAGCCGTTCGAGCGCCTGCAGGTCAATGGGATCAGTGGAAGCCATAGTGCCGAGAAAGTAGTTGGAGAAAAGTTGTGTTCAAGGCATGCCGGTCGTGGAGTGCCAGCGTTTTTTTCGGGAAACCGGTGCCGCCGAACCCGATGACCGGCGACGCGTGCACTCACGAACGCATGACGACGCTGCCGAATCCGGCGGCGACCGTGACCGCAGCGTCCGGCCAGTTGCGCAAGACCCCGCCGAAACGGCTGCGTTCGATAGTGAAAATGTCAGAACAAAGTGCCGGGCTGCCGGGCAGGCAGTCCGTGGCAAGGCGGCAGGGGAAGCCGCCGGGCCTGTGCCATTACTCGATTGGCGGTGCCGCTCGAACAAGGAGTACACTTGCAGGAGCACCGACTGCGCCGTAGCATTACAAGTACACGACCGGCGCAGATTGCCGTAACACTGTTGAAAGGAGCAGAGATGTCCGCCACCGGCGAAGCATATGACGCCTTGATTGCCCACACCCGCAAGACAGCGGTGCTGAAATCCGCCGCAGCCGTCCTGAGCTGGGACCGCGACACCAACATGCCGCCCAAAGCTGCGGCTCACCGGGCGGAGCAGCTGGCGCTGCTGGCCGGACTGGCGCATGATCGCGAGACCGCACCGGAGATCGGCGACTGGCTTGCCGCCTGTGAAGAGGAGCCGATCGAAGCCGAGCCGCACGGCGTGATGGCAACGAACACACGGGAACTGCGCCGGCAATACGACAAGCGGGTCAAGGTACCGAAGGACCTGGTCGAGGCGATCTCACATGCCACGACGCTGGGCAATCAAGCCTGGGCCTCGGCGCGTCAGCAGAACCAGTTCGATACGTTCCGCCCGCACCTGGCCGAGATCGTCAACCTCACCCGGCAGCTCGCAGATGCGATCGGCCACGACACGAATCGCTACGACGCGCTGCTCGACGAGTACGAGCCAGGCGCACGCAGCGAGGCAATTGCGGCGGTATTCGCCGTTGTCCGCGATCAGCTGGTGCCGCTCGTCGACCAGATCGCCGCCTCCGGCAACCACCCGGACCGCAGCATCCTGACCGGCACTTATGATATCGGGCAGCAGCAGGTGTTCACGAAGATGCTGGCGGCAGCCATGGGCTACGACTTCGACGCCGGCCGTCTCGATACGGTCGTGCATCCGTTCTGCATCGGCCTCGGCCCCTGCGACCATCGCATCACGTCGCGCTGGGACGCGAATTATCTGCCGTGCGGCCTCTACAGCGTGCTGCACGAAGCGGGTCACGCCCTGTACAACCAGAACCGGCCGCAGCAACACTGGGGTACTCCGGCAGGGGCGTTCACGTCGCTCGGCATCCACGAATCACAGTCGCGCCTGTGGGAAAACGCCGTCGGCCGCGGCCGGCCGTTCTGGCAGCATTTTTACCCGCAGCTACAGGGTGTTTTCCGCAGCCAGCTCGGTAACGTGTCGCTGGACGAATTTGTGTTTGCTGTCAACGACGTGCGGCGCTCGTTCATCCGGGTCGAAGCCGACGAGGGCACCTACAATCTGCACATCATCCTGCGGTTCGAACTGGAGCAGGCGCTGATTGCCGGTGAACTGGCCGCGGCCGACGTGCCGGATGCCTGGAACGGGAAATTCCGTGAGATCTTCGGCCTGGAAGTGCCGGATGACACGCGGGGCTGCCTGCAGGATGTGCATTGGTCGTTTGGCAGCTTCGGCTATTTCCCGACCTATACCCTGGGCAATCTGTACGCTGCACAGCTTTACGGTTGCGCTCGGCGCGAGCTGCCGAAGCTCGAGGAGGAGTTGGCAAACGGGCGGTTGGAAATACTGCTCGACTGGCTGTGTGACCGCGTCCACCGGCACGGCCGCTGCTACTATGCATCCGAACTGATCGAGTCGGTGACCGGCGAAGCG
>JASLZG010000467.1 GCA_030754995.1 Lentisphaeria bacterium | reverse complement strand
AGCCGTCATGGTCGTTGGTATACATCATAAAGCCGAGGTGCAGCTGCTTCAGGTTGTTCACGCACGCGATGTTCTGCGCCGTTGCCTTGGCCCGCGACAGCCCGGGAAGGAGCATGGATGCGAGTATGGCGATGATCGCAATCACAACCAGTAACTCAATCAGAGTGAAGCGTTGTTGGAAGGAATCGTTACGTCCCATGCTCGTTTCCGCAACTTTAACGTTTCGGTATTTACGGTCGTCTCTGACCCGCTGCCGCCCGGCCCGCAGACGGTCCACCAAGCAGCGTGTGGCACCCCGGCAGTAGTTGTTTACTGCTATCGGGTGCATGAACCTTACATGGCTGTGTTCCGGTGTCAAGGTTGCCGTCCCAGTGAACAAGCAACGCGGCAAGTGCCTCGCCGACGCATTGAACAAATATGGTGATGACGGCGACGTCTCGTTGGAGACCGAGTACAAGAACTACAGCGATCCGGCGGAAGTCGATGAGGAGAATCGGTTCGACCTGGCCCATCTCGAACGTGGGATCAACTTCCTTGCCGTGGCAAATATGTAGCGCCATGGACTTTCTGAGGGAATCGGACTCGGTCACCAGAGCTGTCGGTCCAGGGCCCGGTATTGCACGGCCTCTGATATATGGTGGCTGGCGATCTGCTCGACAGGTTCCAGGTCAGCCAGTGTGCGGGCGACGCGGAGGATGCGGTCGTAGGCCCGGGCGCTGAGATTAAGGTCGCTGATCGCGGCTTTCAGAATCTGCCCGCCGGCGTCGTCCGGTTCGCAGAATTCCTGTATCTCGCGGGGTTGCATATTGGCGTTCCAACGGGTTCCCGATGCGGCGAAGCGGCCCTTTTGGATGCGGCGAGCTGCGAGGACGCGTTCGCGAATAACGGCAGACGATTCGCCGCGCGGCTTCGCCATCAGGTCATCGTCGGACAATGGCGCCACCTCGGCGTGGATATCGATGCGATCGAGGAGCGGTCCCGAGATGCGTGAACGGTAACGTTGTACAATCGTCGGCGAGCATCGGCATTGCCGCTGGGTACTGCCATAGTGGCCGCAAGGGCAGGGGTTCATGGCTGCCACAAGCTGCACATTCGCGGGGAATGTGAACGAACCCGCCGCCCGTGCAATAGTCACGTCACCACTTTCGAGTGGCTGCCTCAGAACTTCCAGCACCGACCGCTTGAACTCCGGCAGCTCGTCGAGAAACAGGACCCCGTTGTGTGCCAGACTCACTTCGCCGGGTTTCGGAATTGTGTGTCCGCCCAGCAGACCCGCGTCGCTGATCGTATGGTGGGGGCTGCGGAATGGTCGTTGCACCACCAGAGGGCCACTGCCATTGAGCTTGCCGGCGATGCTGTGGATTTTGGTCGTTTCCAGCGCCTCATCCAGTTCCATGAGCGGCAGGATAGATGGAAGTCGTTGCGCGATAATGGTTTTCCCCGAACCAGGCGGCCCGATCAACAGGACGTTGTGGCCGCCGGCAGCGGCAACCTCCATTGTCCGCTTGACCATCTCCTGCCCCTTGATCTCGGCCAGGTCCAAAGTCGGATCGCAGTTGCCGCGGTAATAATCCTCGATCTCAACGGTTTCTGCCTCGATAGACAGTTCACGGCGCAGGAAGCCGACTGCTTCGGCAAGGTTGTTGACGCCGATCACGGTCAGGTTCTCGACGATCGCCGCCTCGCAAGCGTTGGCGCGAGGCAGGATCAGGCTCTTTTTCCCTTCACAGCGGGCATGCAGGGCGATCGGCAGGGCGCCCTGAATCGGCCGGATGCTGCCGTCCAGCGCCAATTCCCCGACAATCATTGATTCGGCCAGCAATGCCGTATCGAGCTCACTGATCGCGGCCATCATGCCCAGGGCAATCGGAAGGTCGAATGCCGCCCCTTCCTTTTTCACGTCTGCCGGGGCCAGGTTGATCGTCGTGTAACCCCAGGGATAACCGTAGCTGCAGGAGGAAAGGGCCGATTTGACGCGTTCACGACTTTCCCGCACAGCGGCGTCCGGGAGACCTACCATGGCGACAACAGGGTGTTCGCCCCCGGTCGCTGCGTTGACTTCGATTTCGACTGTAAACGCGTCAACGCCGAGAATAGACGCGCTGTAGGCTTTCGCGATCATTTGATTGCCTGGCGGGGATGTGGCGGCAAGTGGCATGCAGTTTACTAGGCTAAAACACTACATTAGGTTGGATAATCGGCAAGTCAACTTCTGTTTGCTCATTTGATCCGCCCGCGATGGTTTTTCAGGCAGCAGGCCTGATCCCACGCCGGCGCCTGCCGTGGTTGGTGGCGCCGCTTGCAACCGGACCCTGGGCACCAACCCGGCCAAGACGCCACCGCCGAACTCCCGTGAGCCCGGGGCAACACCTTTCGCGG
>JASLZG010000466.1 GCA_030754995.1 Lentisphaeria bacterium | reverse complement strand
GGCCAGGTACTGCTGCTCGGTAACCGGATGATATTTCTCCCGTTGCCCGTCAGTTGTCGTTGGCCGTTCCAATTGTGTCGGGTAGTAGATGCTGTACTCGAACGCGGGGGGCAACAGGTCAAAGTCGGGCACAGTCACTTCAAGGGTCAGCGTCGTCGTCGTCGCATTCTTTGCGGAGATCGTGACCGGCGCCCGGTAGTTGCCCGCCGGAGCGTTGTCCGGGATATGGACGGTCAGCCAGAACTGCCGGAAATCCGTGACATCGCCGGGCTGCAGCTCCCGGGTGTCGATCAGGTCCCGGGTTATCCGGTTCATCCTGGACCGACCGGCCTTGTACTCCTTGAGTGAATGTCCACCGGGGGAATCCCAGTTCTCCACCGCTATTTCAGTTACCCACTTTGGATGCTTGTCGACGATTTTCAGCATGCCGGGATCATGGACCAATACCCAGGGCATAGTGACGCGTTGCCAGGTGACGGCGCGGCAAAATTTTTGGGCTATCCGCACGTCAACGGTTTTCGGCGGCAACAAGCCCGCCCCGCCCTTGAGCCGGCCGACCCGGACCATCACCTGATCCAGCGGTTCATCTGTTTCGACCAGAAACGAGGCCGGCTCGTATTCTCCCCGGCAGGCCATGATTCTCATGACCTTCTCGTCCCCGCGGCACACCGCCGGCAGCGCCTCGCCCTCCAGAATCGCGTCATTGTTGATCGCCGGACGCACGACATAGGTGCGGTAGTCCGCCTGAACGGTCACAGACCAACTCGCAAGGGCCGCTGCCGCCACCAAAGCTGCGACGAATAGTTTCTTTGAATTCATGACATTTCGCCCATTTGGTGGTGGTCTTTAGTTGCCCTTCAAACAGTGCCGCACAAACGCCACCGGCAGGCGGGTTTTGCTGCCCGTCGCGTCGACGAAATCCCATTGCTCGTTAAGCCGGACTCAGGGCTTGAGCAACGCTTCGGTCCGCCGCGCCATTTCGCGGCGCCAGGCGTCCAAGTCGGCATCGACGGTGATGTTGTCGAGCCAGCGCTGGGTTTGCGCTAAGAAGTCAACGTGCTTGCCGGCGGCTTTGGCCCTGGCGATTGCATCCTGTAGCGTCGCCAGGTACCGGGCGTCGTCGTAGCCCTCGCGGTAGCCCTCCCAGCTGAGCGTGTCCAGCGGACCTTCCGGGCCGCGAAGGACGAAGCTGTTCGGGCTGATCCCTATACCGTTGTCCTTGATCGCTGGATCGTCGGGACGGACGGTTTTTGACCAGATGTGGATGTAGGCCCAGGTCATCGTTCCATCCAACCCTGTTTTCCACAATCCCATACCGCGGTGGCGCCGGTGGTACTGCGGAAACGGCTGGCCGCCCTGGGGGTCAAAGTAGGTAAAGATCTTGTTGCCTTTCGCATGGGCCGCTTTGATCATCCGCTGGTATCCCGGCGTCAGCAGGATCTGCGGGTCCCAGTTTGGGGTTCTCTCGGGATGCAATAACCACTCCACGGGATCAACCTGCCACTGAACAAGCCTGTCTACTGCCATGGCGCCGGGGTGAGCGAACACGGGCACATCGACTACGTCGGACATGAAATCCACGAGGTCGCGCCCGCCGGCGACCCAGATGCCGCTGCCGCCGGCACGGACCGACGCGTAACTCTCACGCAAGGCGCGAAGCCCATCGCCGGCGTACTCGTCGGCGCCCATGAACAGCGCCCCGCGGTAGCCGCGGGCCTGTGCCCACGCCACCGTCGCCTGCGCCACTTCGATGTTGCGCTGCTTCTGCTGCTCGGTCGGGTCACGCTGTGTGATAGCCATGCCCGCGCCGTCCATCAAATAGAGCATGACGCCTTTGGGCATGCCCGCCTGCTCACGCAGGTCCAGAATATGCGACAGTCGGGTAAAGTGAATGTTTCCCGCCTCATCCTGCTCCGGTCCGACGTAGAGGTTTGGATTGATGCACCCGTGCATCGCCATGTTGCGACACTCGGCCAGGTACTGCTGTTCGGTGACCGGGTGGTACCGCTCTTTGTGTTCATCGGACATATCGGGGCGTTCGAGCATCGTCGGGTAATACGCGCTGTACTCGAACTGCGGCGGCAGCAGGTCGAAGGACGGCACCGTCACTTCCAGCGTCAACGTCGCTGACCCGGCGTTGGCGGCCGTGATCGTCACGTTGCCGCGGTACGTGCCCGACTTCGCATTCTCCGGCACGTGCACCGTCAGCCAGAACTGCCGGAAATCCGTGATGTCCGCCGGCTGCAGGGTGTCGGTATCGATCAGTTCTTTGTTGAGCCGGTTCATCCTGGATCTGCCGGCCTTGTACTCCAGCAGCGAATGTCCACCGGGAAAATCCCAGGCCTCCTCCTTGAGTTGGGTCACAGACTTCGGGGACTCGTCGACGATCGTCAG